>WRJS01000033.1 GCA_009778475.1 Kiritimatiellota bacterium
TGCGTGAAAAAACGGGAAGGCCATCTAAAAAAACGTTGCGTGATTTCACCTTCAGCGCTATACTCTCAACATGGTTTTGTTCCCGCATAGTTTTGTCAAGAAGGTGGCACGGGCATTCCTGCCCGTGATTCCCCCTGCGGGCAGGAATGCCCGCACCACCTTATGCGCCACAACAAACCATCTCTTCGCCGCCCAGTCCCCCGAGGCCTTCACCTACGACCCCGACGGCAACCTCACGAAGGACGGCCGTTTTAGGTTTCCAGTATGGAATGTAGAAGAAAAGAAAACCCCAAAAAGATGGCCAAATCCAGACATTCCGCCTTATAAAGATAAGCCACCACAAGAACATTTAAAATAAAGGAAAGGCCGTGAAATCCATGCTGACAGGAAAGTATGTAAAAATAATTAAATGGCATCGGATTATATTGTATTATACCCTCATTGTGATGGCTGTAATATGTATTTTTGTGTATATAATGTGCAGGACAAACACGGTTTACACAGACGGATTTTCTAAAAGCGAATTCCATAGAATTCCGATTGGGGCAACAGCACAACAGGTGTTAGATAAACTTGGCCATCCGTTTGATGCCATATGCGAACGGAAAAAGACAGGGGACTTTTATTATTCGTATGAAAACGCGTCTATACACGATATTTTTCGGGAAGCATCATATAATAGCCCGGATGTCTTTTGGCTTCATTATTCTAAAAGCTATGATGGAAACAGCAACTTCCGGTGTTTTTATATCGCAATTTCAAATGGGGTGGTCATCGCCAAAGACACAGGTATTTATTTCGACTGATAATTGGGGTAAAGTATGAATATCCGATAGCATCTGGGGCGCTCATTTTAGAACCGGAGTCAACAGATAAACTTTTCCCTGTCCCGCATGCGGAGGTCTCTGCCTCCGAATTAGGAATGAGGAATCGCCGGGAGCGCAGGGCTTCCGCCCTGCATTTATTGTATCTTTTATACTTGGCAAGGCGGAAGCCTTGCGCTCCCAGCACTCTGCATGAAAAAAACGGGCAGGCCATCTAAAAAAACGTTGCGTGATTTTACCTTCAGGGCTATACTCTCAACATGGTTTTGTTCCCGCATAGTTTTGTCAAGAAGGTGGCACGGGCTGTATGCGCCCTAATTATGCATGTGTAAAATGCAAATGAAAACAGTTTTGCTAGTAATGACGCTTATGGTGCTACTGTTATTCGGTTGCCGTAAGAAATGTGATGAAAATTTTGTTGGGTTATCCGTAACAGTGAGATTACAAGGAAAACATTATTGCATACCCATTCCGCAAGGGGTATTAGTTTCGGAAATGAATGAAACGTTGGAAGGAGATACCGGAGTAATCAGACTAGTATTGGAAAAAATTGACCAGAACATTGATTTAAAAATTACGAAAAATTATTAATGAGTTGCAAATGGAAAATTGAAGAAAATAATGGCGAAAACTTTCAAGCAAACAAAAAAAACGGAGAAGTATGTTTTTTCATGCAAGAAAAGCAAAATAGATTTTATATGAAGATAAATATATTTCAAGACAAATAGAGAGCATCGAAAGGTATCGAAGGCATCGGGGGTCGTGCCCCCACGTCTGGCATTTCCCCGTGACAGGAAAAAAGGAAGGCTATGGGTTCTACATGGAGGCACGGAGGCTCACTGAGGCGGGAACCTCCACGCCTCCTAATGAGGAATCGCCGGGAGCGCAAGGCTTCCGCCTTGCATTTATTGTATCTTTTATACTTGGCAAGGCGGAAGCCTTGCGCTCCCGGCGACCTGCACCTATTACAATCGGCAAGCCGGAAGTCTTGCGTTCCCGGCATATTGACCGTAAGGCATTCTGCCTGCTTGCCCGAAAAACAATGTGTATGGTGTTTGGCAATAACATTGTCACTGTGGACTAATGATGTGATGCCCTGTTGCATTGCATCGGTTTCACACAGAGCCACAGAGGCACAGAGTTTCTCGGAATTCTCTAAAAAACTCTCTGTGCCTCTGTGGCTCTGTGTGAAAAAAAAGTGTGTCCCGTCGCATTTGACACTTCTGCTTGGCAAGAAAAAAAGGGGAGGCGATGGTTTCATCCAGAGGCACGGAAACGCACGGCGGGGAGAGGCCTTCGTGCCTCCGAACCAGGAATTAGAAATTCGGAATGAGGAATCAGGTGCGCTATGTGAATTCGGAATTACGAATTGTGGACTTTGAATTCCTAATTCCCCCTTTCCCGTTCATTCCTGCTTGATGCCCAGCCGCTTTTCAAGGTCACGCACGCGTGACGTGCCCATCTTCACGGCCTGACGGTAATAAGCCTCCGCCTCGGACGTGTCCTCCGGGCGCATCTCCAGCAGCAGCCACGCCATGTTGAGGCACGCGTCGGGACGTTTCGGGTTCGCCTTCATCGCGCGGTCCAGCGCGTTGACGGCCTTGCTGTACGCGCCCGTCGCCATGTACGCGCCGGCGGCCAGCAGGAGGGCCGACTCGTCCTTCGCGTCGTCCTCCAGAAGGCCGTCCAGTATGACAAGCGCGTCTGTGTTCTTCCCTTGCCGTACGCGCGAGAGCGCCATCAGGAATTGAGCCTGACGGTTCTCGCGGTCAACGCGCAACACTTTGAGCAACGCCTGTTCCGCGTCGTCGAACTGGTCAATCAGCAGCATATCCTTTGCCCAGTCCATCTCCTCGCTGATTTGCACAGGCCCGCCCGCATCGCCCTCGATGTCGTCAAACGCATCCGACGGCGCGACACCATCTTTGATGCCGAGCTTCCGGGGCGTGGCCTCCTCGGGGGCCTCCCCTGCGGCCTTCTTCAGGCGCTCCGCACGTTTCTGCTCCAACTCCTGCGTGTCCGTCACCACAATCATGCGGGAGAACGTCTTCGCGTCATCCAGCAAGATGCTCTCGATGCGCGTCTCGCAGAACACCTTGCGGAAGCGGAGCGGGTGGAACTCCGTCGTGGCCACCCATGCGTAATGCTCCTCCTCAATTTTCGTCAGGCTCTCCAGTGCCTGGCGGTAAAACTCCACCGCTTTCTTTGTGTCGCCCTCCGTGTGAGCGTCCTGCGCATTGTTAATCAACTCGTCGGCAGGCTTCATGAGCGCAAGGACATTCGGTTTCTTGCCCTTCGGGGGCTTGGCCTTGTCGTCCTTTTCCGCCGCGCAGCATACCCCTGCGGCCAGCGCCACACACATACACGTCGTCGCATATTTCAACAGTCGCATAAAACACCCTCACCTCATGTCGTCATAGTCATCGTCATCATCCGCGCCGGCATCACCGTAGAAGCCGCCGAAGCCGCCGTCGCCATCATCGCCGAAATCGTCGTCCTCCTCGTCGGGGGCGAACAAGCGGCTTCCCAACGCGCCCGAGCTTTCCTCCGCCGCATAGAAACGGCAGTCGAACTCATCGCACGAAAAACAATCCCGCGTTGAAAACTTCACCGCAGCGATAATGCCGTCCAGCACCAGCGGGCACGTCCGTGCGCTGGGCTTCGGATCGACGGGGATCACCTCCTGCACGCGCGGCTTCGGCGCGTTGCGGGCAGGCGCTGGCTTGGCGACGGGGATGTCCGCCGCCTTCACCTTCGCGACCGTTTTTTTCACGGCAGGTTTTATCGCCTTCGCCTTCACGGCCGCTTTCTTCGCGGCAGGTTTCTTCATAACCGCCTTCGCCTTCACAACCGTTTTTGCCGCAACCGCTTTCTTCGCGACAGTCGTTTTCGCCGCAGGTTTTTTCGGGGTCGTTTTCTTCACAGCGGCCACAGGTTTCGCCGTGGCCTTTTTCGTTTTCGCCGTCACTGTTTTCTTCACGGACATTGTCCTATCCTCCTTTTACTCGCACGTTAATTTCCGCTCAACGTCTTCATGCTTGCCTTGCCGCCTTTGACGGTGACCGTGCCGATGCCGGTGTCGGTGCTGATGTAGGAGCGGCTGGACTTCGGGGCGTTGGGGCTGACGCGCAGGGCTTGGTCAACCGCATCGTAGCGCACGCCCGTGAAGGCCTCGATGAGCGCGTAACTCGCCATCGCCCGCGCATACCAGTGGCCGCACTCGTATTCGTTGAACGGGTTGCGGCGCACGCCGTCGTGGCGTTTGCGGCAGATGCGCACAATCTCCAGGCCCTTCTCGACCTCGCCCATCATCATCAGGTGCGAGGCGACCTGATACTCGATGCCCGTCCACACCTCGTCGCTGTAAACGAAGGGCAGGAGGGGCTTGCCGCCACGCGGCCAGGAGCAGAGCAGCAGCCCGCCGTCGTCGCCCATCGCGTAGGAGGGGCGCTGGGGGTTGGCGTGCTGGGAGAGGTCGCGCTTGAGGTTGTACTTGTGGATGGAGAGCAGGTGGCTGCGGACCATCTTGGGGTCGACGAGATCCTCGTCGATGTGGCACACCCGCGCCATCCAGAGGCCAAGCACGCCGTCGGAGAGGCAGCCCGTGCCGTACTGGTACTTGGGCCCCTCGTCGTTGACGCGCGCGGCGATGGCGCGGTAGGCCTCGCTCTGGTCGTTGGGGTTGATGGGGCCGAAGTTGTGGGTCAGGCCCTCTTTCATCACGTCGTGGATGAAGTATTCGCCGTTGAAGAGTTCCTTCTCCATGCGCGCGCGGCCCTTGGCGAGCAGCTCGCGGTAGCGCGACACGTCCTCGCCCATGGCGGCGCCCATGCGGGCGGTGGCGGCGAGCGCGCCGAGGTAGAAACTGCCGCAGTGGCCGTCGGGGCCGAAGTAGTCGATGTCGTAGGTGTTGTGGTGGCGCTCTTCGGGCAGGCCGGTCTCGCGCGGGTCCCATTTCTTGACGGCCCACTCCATGGCGGTCTTGACCTGCGGCCAGAAGGTGGCGAGCCATTCGCGGTCGCCGCTGACGCGCCATTCGCGGTGCACCTGCATGATCTCGCCGCAGTGACCGTCGCAGGCCTCGAACGCGGCGCCGCCGGGCGAGATGGGCAGGTTCTTGCGGAAGGCCTGCCGCCCGCTGTCCTCCTGCCCCTCGAAGAAGGCGGTCTGGCGCAGACCGCGCTCCAGCGACGGGAACAGGCGGCTGATGGCCTGCGCGTAGTTCCACACGTGGGCGCAGGTGCCGTCGCAACACCCGCCACCGTCGCCGCACCCCTCCCAGCACCACAGGCGGCCGTCATGCTGGCGCAGCACGGTGGGCGATTTCAAAATCGTCATGTTCGCCGCGACGGCCTCGACGACCTCGGGCGGGAGGGTGGTGTCGTAGAACGCATCGCTGAACGCTTGGCTGCGCTTCCGCAGGCCCGCCGCGTTTTCGCGCCAATAGTCCGCGACCTCCTGCAGCGACTTGAAGCGCACCGAATACCACGGCTTATACATCGTCGGGACGGCATCGCAGTCGCCGTCGCAGTCGCACTCCGGCAACGGCGGGTCGGACACCCACTTGCCAAAATCCTTGCCCTCGAAATCCTCGAACACCGTCACGCGCACCGCGTCATTCACGATCTCGTTGCCCCGCCCCGTCAGGAGCTCCTTGACCGCGAAATCGCTGAACACGATGTGGTCAACGTTGATGTGCCCCCAGTGGCCCGTCGCACGGTCAACGATCTGCACCTGCGCCTTCTTGCCCATCCACTCCGACACGTCGAACGTCGCCCACTCCAGCGTCTCCGTGCCCTTGCCCGTCACCGAGCGCACGGCCGCCCCGCCCACCAGCAGGTCAACGCACGTCTGCTTCGCCAGGTCGCCGCCGCCGACGAGGAAATGCACGAACTTCTTCGACACCTCGAACTCCGGCGACGTCAGCGTCCCCACCGCCACATCCCCGTAAGGGTCGAACGTGTTCACCAGCCCCTTGCCCAAGAACCCCGACACGGGCTGCTGCCCCGCGATCGCCCCGCGCGAAGGCCCCTTGTGGAACGCCGCCACCGGCTGGGTCCCCCCGGAAGGCGCCCGCACCTGCCCCGAGCGCAGCGTGCTGCCCGGCACATACCAGCACGTGTTCAGGCGGATGACGCGCTCCTCGCCCGGCTTCAGCGCGAACGGCACCGACAGCGACGCCCCCGGCGCGTGGCCCGCCGCAGGAGGGTTGCTGATCATGCGCCCCGACGCCACATTGTCCCACGCGATGGTCAACGCGTCCCACCACCCGCCCCTGAACCAGCAATGGTCAACGCTCACCGCCTTGTCATCCACGAACACCGCGAACGCCCCGCCCTTCTCGCGGCCCTCGTCCTTGGCCGAACGCTCATACAGCACGAAGCCCCCGTCCGTCGCCCCGACCGAGCTGTTATTGTCGCCCATGAAATTACGCGTGTTGAACGAGAACACCGCCCGCACGGGCTTCTTGCCCGTGTTCCTGAAACGGTACTCCAGCGCCCCCGCCGGAAGGCTCGACCCATCCGCGTCCGGCGGCGTGAACGGGCTCCACGCCGTCAAGTCCACGCTCAGCGGCACCGCCTTATCTTTCAGCGAGACCGTCGCGAACGGGAACCGCGCCGAAAACTCGCACGCGCGGAAACGCGGGAACCCGTAGGTGCGCCCCGACGACCCGTTGCCCGCGCCGCCCAAGCCGAAATACTTCCAATCCGGGATCGGCCCCTCCAGCACACGCGCCACGTTATCCTCCGGCTTGTCGCCCAGCACGCACACCGCCGCGAAGCACGACGGCTCATGGAAAAACTCCATGCGGTGCCGCACCGACATCGTCGAGATCGCCCCATAGCCCTCCACGCAAAACATCCCCGCGCCCATGCCCCCGACCGGGAACGCCACGCGGTTCAGGTTCTCACCCGAGTACGGCGCATTAAACTTCCGCTCCGCCCCCGCGACCGTAACCGCCGCCGCAACAACCATCAACCCACACAGAACATTCCGTCTCATCGTCGTTCCTCTTCCACGCATTAAAAAACATTACCCAGTAAAATAGCACAACCGCCGTGCAAAGGGGAAGGAGAAAATAAGGGGAAAGGGCAGGATAGGAAATTTTCTTTTTTTAGGCTTGCGCCTTACGCGTAACTGGGCGTACAATCTTTGCGTAATCTGTAATAAGGTTTTACTTTGGTTACGGTGTGGCAGGCAGAATAGAAATGAGGTGTGTTATGCGTATAGGGTTAAAGATGGGTTTGGCGGCGCTGGTGGCGCTGGCGGTGGGTGTGTCGGGGCAGGCGGCGTTGCTGATTGACCTGACGGCGGAGGATTTCGTCTCCGTGCTGAATGACGGGGAGGCTGTCCCCGCGTGGGTGAACCACGGGACGCTGGGCAGCGAGTTCCGCCCGGTGGGCAGCGGCACGGGGACGGTGTACAACGATGACGTCGCGGGCATCCCGGCGGTGTCGTTCGTCTCGGCGACCTGGACGGAACGGGTGATGACGAACATGGTGTCGCCGAACGCGATCTGCGGGCGGGGGCCGTGGGCGTTCGAGATCTGGATCTACAAGCCGGCCATCTACGGCGATGAGGCGGCGTTCGCGTGGACGGGGCGCAACCAGTGGCCGAACAACTCCGCTGCGGGGACGTGCATGGAGTTCCGCTACGGCTCGAACGCGGGCATCGCGATCGAGCATAACGGCAACGACCACAATATCCCGTGGGGCGCTACGTCCCCGGCCGTCCCGGCGGTGGGGCAGTGGCATCACGTGGCGGGGACGCGGGACGCGAGCGGCGTCGAGCGGCTTTACGTGGACGGGGCGATGTGGCTGAGCATGACGCGGACGGGGGTCAACATCCGCAATGACCTGGGCTATTTCTCGCTCTCGGGCGTGCGCAACATGGACAACGCGAATCACGACCAGATCCAGTTCCGCGGCTCGATCGCGCGCCTGCGCATCTACGACACCACGCTGCCGCCGTCAACGGTCATCGGGAATTACCTGAGCGACTGCGCGGCGATGGGGTTCACCCCGCAGCCGCAGCCTTCGGAGCAGCCGTTTGTCTGGGCGGGCGCGGCGGGGACACCGGCGGCATGGGACACGGCGGGGAACTGGTTTTACGGCGTCGTGCCGACGGACGGCAAGGACGTTCACATCGAGAACGGCGGGATTGCGGAGTTCTCCGGCGTGAACACCTTCGCGAATTTCTACGGTTTTGACGGCGGCCTGCACATGTCGGGCGGGCTGCTGGCGGTGGCGAACCCGCCGGCAGGGGTCAACATGGGGACTGGCCCGGGGGCGGCGTTCGATTTTGCGCTGACGGGCGGCAAGTTCCATATCATGGGCGCGGCGAACCCCCACCTGTACCTAGGGCGGGACGGGGGTTCCGGGAGCGCGGTCATCGGCGGCGGCTCTGAACTGGCGTGGCTCTGCGCGGACGGGGCGGTGCAGGTCGGCAAGGGCATCGGCGGCGACGGGTACATGGAGGTGCTGGCGAACGGGCTGGTCACGGTGTCGAACAACACGCTCTTCGCGACGGCGGAGGGCGCGACGGGCACGGTGGTCGTGGCGGGCGGGGAGATACGCGGCGAGCGCGGCACCAGTTTCAACCTCGGGCACGGGGCGGGTGCGCAGGCGAAACTCATCGTCAACAGCGGCATGGTGAGGCAGTTCGGCGACGTGTCGATGTCGTCAGGCGGCCAGAACGCGAGCAGCCTGGCGGAACTGTACCTGAACGGCGGCTTGGTCTGGGTCAGCAGGGTTATCGGGAACGACCCTGCCGTGAACATCGTCTATATGAACGGCGGCACGTTCCGCAACCGCGACAACCGCCAAGGCGCGAACGCGGACCAAGGGTTCCTCTGCAGGCTGACGGCGGCGTATGTGCAGGCGGGCGGCGCGTGCTTCGACGTCATCGCCAACACGACGATCGAGATCAACCCGCCGCTGGTCGAGGATCCCAACAGCCCCGGCGGCGGCCTGACGAAAACGGGGCCGGGGACGCTGCAACTGCGCGGCGCGAGCACGTTCACGGGGGACATCGTTGTGCGGGACGGGCACCTGCGCCTCCTCACGGCGGAGTCGTTGCCGAGCGGGGTCGCGAACGTCCTGCTGGAGGCGCCCGGCCGCATGGGCTACGATGTCGCGGGCGGCGCGGCCGCCCTGCTGGGGCTGATCGACAAGGCCTCCACGGGCGCGCTCATGCTGTACGGCAACAACCTGAACGAGAGCCTCGACCTGTCGCAGCACCCGAACCTGGCGCTCAGCATTGAAGGGAGCGGGGAGTACACGGGCAGCGCGGGGACGTACACGCCGGCCAACAATGTGTATCGGTTCATCGCGGTCAGCGGTTTCTATAAGGCGGTGATCCCCCAGAACGCGAGCGTCGTCATCGAGGCGGCGTCGCAGCGGACAGGGTGGATCGTGTTCGAGGCCGACAACCAGTACACGGGCGGCACCACCATCAACGGCGGTGTCCTCGAGATGCGGCACGCCAACGCGCTGGGCTATCAGGCGGCGCCGGGCGTCCGCGACATCGGCATCTACAACGGCGCGGCGCTGAAGTTCAACAACAACGTGAACGCGGCCGTCGTGCAGAGCATCATCGCCCGCATCAAGACGGACTCCTACGGGGTCCTCCTCATCACCACTCAAAACAACATGCATCAGGCGGCCTATGACCTCAGCCAGCTGCCCGGCATCTCGTTCAGTTCGGACACCGGCGCGGAGTATGACGTCTCGCTGCTGACGCCTTACGTGAGCGACATCTACCGCCTCGGCGGCGGGCAGGGCGACTGGCGGAGCGACGGCCTCAAGCCCAAGAACATGGCGGACGACGGCGTGACCCCGCGCTCGCTGCTCATCGACTTCCCCGGCAACCCCGTGCGCCTCTGGACGAACAACACGTTCACGGGCGGCATCGTGGTGACGAACGGCGGCGCGGTCTCGATGCGCGAGATCACGTCGATGGGCGGCGCGCTGGGCGCGCCCCGCGCGGACTTCGTCCGCATCGACGGCGGCTGCCTGCGCCCGAACACCGACGGCGCGGATGTCCCGTACGGGTTCACGCTCCCCGACCACGGGCTGTGGGTCGGCGACGGCGGCGTGCTGATCTCCACGCCGGACAACAGGGGCTGGGTGTGGCAGGGCGGCCTCAGCGGCACGGGCCCGATCACGAACACCGTGCAGAATTCGGACAGGGGGCTGCTCATGTTCGGCGGCGCGAACAACACGTGGGAGGGGACCCTCACGATCAACAGCAACTCCGATGACGGCGGGTTCGCCATCGGCTGGGGCAGCAACTTCAGCTGGGTCAAGACCAACCTCATCGAAGGCAACGGGATGTTCGGCGTCGCGACGGACCTGGACATCACGTGGAGCGACGCGTTCGAGAACCCGCTGGGCAACGTGACGCCGAACTTCGACGCGCCCGACGGCACCTCCGCGATCTTGGGCCTGCGCAAACTCGGCGCGGGGACGCTCACGCTCGATATGCCCAACACCTACCGCCGCATGACGCGCGTGGACAGCGGCATCCTGAAAGTCGGCGCGGCGGACACCATCCCGTATGGCGCGAACAAGGGCAACCTGCACGTCAACAACGGCAACATCTTCCCGGCGGGGACGTTTGACCTCAACGGCTTCGGCGTGAACGTGAACGGCCTGAACGGCGCGGGGGACATCATCGACTCGACGGGCGCGGGCGCGACCCTGACCATCGGGAACGCCAATCAGGGCGGCACGTTCCTCGGCACGGTCGCCGCCCCGGCGAAACTCTTCAAGACCGGCGACGGCACGGAGACGTTCTGGAAGGGGGCGGACGTGAACGCCCTCTCGGTCCAGCGCAGGACGGTCACCACAGGCGCGGAGACGACGTTCGGGAGCGTCTCGCTGTTCAACAACGAGAACGGCATAAACGCGAGCATCACGACGTTCAACGTGGGCCTCGCCGCGACGGACGAGTACGGGCTGACGGGCGAGTATTACTGGTTCAACGACGACGGGATGCGCTCGCGGATTTCCCCCGCCTACCTGACGGACATCGATGCGTTCGACGCGCTGCTCGCGCCCTACGCGCCGCTCCACGTCCAGTCCAGTTTCAGTTTCGGCGAGGGCTTCGACGCGGGCTACTCCGGGAACGGCGCGCCCGGCTCGAAGTTCCAAGGCAACTTCAACAACCGCGCCAACCACTACGGCCGCTGGACGGGCGAGTTCTACGCCGAGGCGGACGGCGAGTACATCTTCGCGACCTCCTCCGACGACGGCAGTTGCGTGTTCATCGACCGCCAGCCCGCCATCACGAACTGCTTTGACCAAGCGTACACCTATCGCGCCGGAGTCCCGGTGTACCTGGCGCAGGGCTGGCACGACATCGTCATCGGCCACCATCAGGCCGGCGGCGACCGCGGGCTGACGGTGTTCTTCACGCCCCCCGGCGGGGAGGAGGCGGTGCTGCCCCAGCGGCTGCTGCGCCCGTACCCCGTGACCGTCGGCGCGCTCTCGGGCGAGCCGTCGAGCCGCGTGGATGTGCACGGCAACATGGCGCTGAGCATCACGGGCGAGATACCCAGCGCCTACACCGGGCGCCTCGTCGCCGCCAGCGCGGACGCGCGTCTCATCAAGAGCGGCGCGGCGGACTTCGTCCTCGCTTGGCAGGACGTCCCCGAGTTCAACGGGCAGGTCACCGTGAGCGACGGCACGCTGGGTTTGATTTCGGCGTACCCGTTCACGCAGCCGATCCGCCTCGCGGCCGGCACGGAACTGGCCGTCCTCGCGGACGACGCGGACGTGCCGAACATCGGCCTGCGCGGAACTTATTACAACGTGAACTATAGCGGCGGGCCGACGAGCTACCCGACGATGCGCGGTTACTTCAGCACGCTGGTTCCCACGTACTATGCCTACACGACGCAGACAGGCGCGGTGGCGGTGGCGAACGCGCCGGAGTTCTGGTACACGGAAAGGCTCTTCCCCGGCCCGTACTCGTATGAGTACCCGCCGACAGGCAACAAGGAGCAGTTCCGCGCGCGCTTCCAAGGCAAGTTCCTCGCGCTGGAGCCGGGCGACTACACCTTCGGGTTCATCAACGATGACCGCGCCGAACTGTTCATCGACGGGGTTATGGTTCTTTTGCGTGGCAATGCCAGCAACGTCGAGATAACGACAACCGTCTATCTGGACGCCGGCTCGCATGACTTCCAAGTCCTCTGGGGGCAGGGTGGTAGCGGATACTATATCGGGCTGACCGTGATGGAGCCGCACGACACCCGCACGAAACGCATGCCCAACGCCCTGCTGCGCCCGAGCGTCTCGACGGTTCACGGCGTGGAGGGCGACGGCAGCGTGGCGTTGCGCCATGCCGCCGCGTCCCTGCGCTTCCAAGTGGACGGTGCGCCGCAGGTGTTCGACAAGCCCCTGACCGGGGTGTCCGGCTCGGAGATCGAGAAGAACGGCGACGAGACCATGACCCTCGTCCTCGACAACGACGGCTTCCACGGCGGGTGGCTCGTGATGAAGGGGACGCTGGTCGTGGGCGACGGCGGCGTGTCCGGCTCGCTCGGCAACAGCGACCACGTCTATGTGTCGGAAGGCGCGCGGCTGGTGTTCAACCGCGCCGACGACATCGTGTTCACGGGGACCATCTCCGGCTGCGGCGAGATCTGCAACATCGGCGGCGGCCGCGTGACGCTGTGCAACATGGGCGACGATTTCAAGGGCGTGTTCAGCGCCGGCGACTTCGTGATCACGGGCGACGCGAACGTGCAGGCCGCGAGCCTCGCCCAAGGGCCCGACCCCGCGAGCGTGCGCTTCGAGGACGGCGCGAGGCTGCTGCTCCCGCCGTCGTCGGAATCCGTCCCCGCGCTCATCCCCGCGATCTTCTCGAACGCGACGCTGACGCTGTCGTACGGGGAAACGAACGCGTACTACATCGACACGCTGATGATCCAGGCGGGCGGCGAGGTCAACGTCGAGCCCACCTGGGCCGGCGGGGTGACGGGCCTCTACGGGTACTACTACGAGGTCCCCGGCAACACCGACCCGAAGGTCGTCTCGCCCTACTTCACCTCACTCGAGACCGGCGAGGCGTACCTGAAAGGTTTCCCGCTCCTCTGCAAAGCGTCCACGTGGGAGGCTGGCGACACCATGGACTTCGCGGACAACGGGTCGCTCTTCCCGCAGCCCGCCAAAACCAGGAACACCTACTTCGGCGCCATCTGGAAGGGGAAGATACGGATCGATGTGCCGGGCTTCTACACGTTCACGACACGGAGCGACGACAACAGTATGCTGTACATTGACAACGCGCTGCTGGTGGACAACAACAATGACCACGGTATGCAGGACAGGTCCGGGGTCATCGAACTCACCGCAGGGACGCACGACTTCGCCCTCCTCTATTATCAGGGCGGCAGCGGGTACGGGCTGCGGGTGTCCGTCACCCTCCCCGGCGGGACCTCCCAATACCTCCCCAACCTCATGCTGTTCGCCGACCCCGCCGACACCGTGGGCGAGGATGTGACCGGAATCCCCTTCGTCGCCGCCGATTTCACGCTCGAGGTCGGCACGCTCGGCGTGGTTGACGGCCCCGGCATCGGCACGATCGACATCGCCAGCCGGCAAGAAGCCACGATGACCGGCACCCTGCTGCTCAACGACCTCTTCATCGAGTCCGCCGGAGCCGTGCTGGCCGCCGTCGGCGACACCAAACTGGCGGGCGGCGGCCTGCGCGTCATCATGGGCAGCGAGCCGCCCTCCGGCAAACTCATCAAGGTCGGCGACTTCACCCAAGCCCCGAACGGCCTGCCCCTCATCGGCAAGACGCTCACGCTGGAAGGCGCCAAGAACGCCAAGCCCCTCTACAAGCCCGACGCCTGCCTCTACGTCACAACCTCGGTCGGGACGGTGCTGATTTTGCGATAGGCTGCAGCGTGGAGGGATGGGATACCCCCACCCTCCAGAGCGCACCCCACTTGGGCGTTGGATGTTCCGTGTTGGTTATTGGATATTCCCGAGGGCTTTCAGCCCTCGCCTTGCCCTCGGGCAGGAATGCCCGAGCCACCTTAACTTGGACATTGGACATTCCGTGTTGGATATTGGATATTCCCCGAGGGCTTCCAGCCTTCGGTGCGCGGGGACGAGCGCCCTCCATTTGACTCCTGATTTCTAATTTTTAGAGACCGTCTCGAAGATGCAGCCGAGGCCGAAGAGGCAGAGGGCGGGGTCGATGATGAAGGGCATGCCGGAGCCTTTGAGCGCCCACCCGGCATGGCCGCCGGTGGCGACGAGTTTGAAGTCGCCGGGGATTTGGCGCTGGAGGTGCGTGACGATCTCGCGCACGATGCCCCTGTACCCCACCTGTGCGCCGACGCGCATGGCCTGCTCGGTGGAGCGGCCGAAGGGGGGGCACGGGCCTGCCAGCTGCACGCGCGGGAGCAGCGCGGTGCGCTCGTGGAGATAGTCGGTCATCAGGGGCAGCCCGGGGGTGATGGCGCCGCCGATGTAGCGCAGGTCTTCGGTGACGACGTCGAAGGTGAGCGCGGTCCCGAAGTCCGCCACGATTAGGGGCGCGCCGTACCGCCGCACGCCGCCGCACGCGTCCGCGAGGCGGTCCGCGCCGATGGTCTCGGGCGCGGGGTAATCGACCGTCACCTCCATCGGCAGCCCGGCGTGGACGACCAGCACATTGCACCCCAGTTCCGTCTTGAGCAATCTCTTCCAAAGCGGGTTGGCCTTCGGCACCACCGACCCGAGCACCGCGCCGTTGACCATGCCCCGCGCGGCTTCGCGCACGGCCTGGGCGCACGCCTCAGGCTGCTGCATGATGCCGCCCTTGACGTGCGTGACGCGGGTGACGCGCTTGCCGTCGTACAGGCCGATGCCCGTGGAGGTGTTGCCGACGTCGATGGTGATGATTTTCATGGGCAGGGGGGGAGGGGTGGAGAGGTGGGGATTTTAGATTTTAGATTTTAGATTTTGGTTTCGACTGAAATCGACTGAAGCCGAGTGCAATCGACTGCAATCGATTTGAATCTGCTTTATCCGCAACGCATTTCACCTTTTACCTTTTACCTATTACCTATCACTTATTACCTATCACGCCATCTCCAGCGAGAGGTCCACCGAGCCTGCGGAGTGGGTGAGGCAGCCGAGGGAGATGGCGTCCACGCCGGTGGCGGCGACCTCGCGCGCGCGTTCGAGGGTGATGCCGCCGGAGGCCTCGGTCAGCGAAATGCCTTTGCAGAGGGCGACGCACGCCCGCATCATGTCGCAGTCCATGTTGTCGAGCATGATCCATTCGGGCCGCGCGCGCAGGGCGCTCTGGCATTCGGCGACGCTCTCGACCTCGATTTCGACGGCGAGGGCGGGGTAGGCCTTTCGGGCGGCCTCCACGGCGAGGTCGAGGCGGTCGGGGTCGCCGTCTTTCCAGAGGCGGCGGTGGTTGTCCTTCATCAGGATGCGGTCGTAGAGGCCGAAGCGGTGGTTCGCGCCGCCGCCGCACAGCACGGCGTATTTCTCGAAGAGGCGCAGGTTGGGGGTGGTCTTGCGCGTGTCGAGGATCATGGTGCCGTGCTCGCGGACGGCCTCGACGAAACGCGCGGTCAGCGTGGCGATGCCGCACAGGCGCTGCATGAAGTTGAGGGCGGTGCGCTCGGCGGTGAGGATCGAGGCGGCGCGGCCGCGGACGGCCAGCACGGTGTCGCCTTGCGCGGCGTCGTGGCCGTCGGGGATGAGGATTTCGGTTTGCAGGGCGGGGTCAACCATCGCCAGCACGGCGCGCGCGACGGTCGCGCCCGCGACGCGGCACGGCTGGCGGGCCTGTATGACGGCGGTGGCCACGGCGGCGGGGTCCACGAGCGCGAGGGTCGTGGCGTCGCCGTCGCCGACATCCTCGCGCAGGGCGGCGGCCGCGCACGCGGCGGCGCGCGGGTCCTGCATCACGTCTCTATGCTGACGATACATTTCATGGTCCTCCTGTCGCGCCGGAGCGTCCAGTCGTTAAAGCCTTTGCGCCGCAGCACCGCGCCGTAGGCGTACCCGGCAAGGCAGCCGGTGAGGTGCGCGGCGTAGGCCACGTTCGTCTGGATCAAGATGGCCTCGATGACGGTCGCCACGCCCACGAAGATGGCCAGCGTGCGCGCGCGCATCTTGACGGGGAACGGGATCAGCACATACACGGTGCGGTTCGGGAACATCGCCGCGTACGCGCCGATGAGCGCGAACACGCCGCCCGACGCGCCGACGCACATCGCCGTGTCCAGCGCCTCGCGCGTGAGGGGGGCGAGCGGCATCCAGCGGCGCACGGCCGCCGGGACCCACTGCGCGAACGCATCCATCGGCGGCAGGATCGGCATCAGCGCCAGCAGCCCCAGCCACCCCAGCCCGCCAAGGATCGAGCCGAAAAAGAAAATCCGCAGGAAGCGCCTCCCACCGACCTCCATCTCCACCCCCGCGCCGAACAGCACGATGACCAGCATGTTCATCAGCAGGTGGAACAGGTTGCCGTGCAGCAGCGCGTAGGTGATCGGCTGCCAGAAGAAACCGTGCTTCAGGAGGCCCCAGTTCAGCGCGAAACACAGCTCAAGCGGCTTGTCGAAGGTGTACCCATAGACGAAATACACATGGGCGGAAAGCGTCTGAATCGAGAAAACAAAAAAACACACAGCCACCAAGTAAATCGTGGCTGGCGTCAAATAATACAAACTCCGCAGACGCCTGAGCCATCTGCGCATCATCGAGATCAAGTTATGCCTCCGCTAGGCCCACTTGCTGAGTTCGTCCCAGTTCATGTAAGCGATGATGGCCACCGCGAGCAGCAGGAGCGTCGCGATAATCGCGAAGATGCCGCCGACAATGTCCGGCTTCCCGCGCGATGCCGCAATCTCCGCCTCGGGGTTGCGCAGGCGCGACGAAATGAACGCGCCGCCCTTGCCCTCGTCACCACCCATCGGGTCTGTTGGTTTCTTCAATTTCATGCGTTACACCTTATCAGAACTCCGCCCGTTTGCATAGCCTTTTTTTGCGCCGGGCGGAAAAAGTTTTCAGCCCTCGTCTTCCTCCGCCTCGCCGTACAGCTCGTCCAGCGCGTCGCCCACCATCTCGAGCGCCTCCTCGATGTTCGCCTCCTTCACGTTCAGCGGCGGCAGGAAGCGCACGACGTGCTCGCCGGCCGCGCAGCAGAGCAGGCCCATCTCGCGGCAGAGGTCAACGATGTCCTTCGCCTGGCCCTCCAGGATCATGCCGACCATCAGCCCCTTGCCGCGCACGTCCAGCACCTGGTCGTACTTGTCCACGAACATCTTCAGGCCCTCTGCGAGCAGCACGCCCATCTTCGCCGCGTGGTCCAGCAGGTCCTCCTCCTCAATCACGTCCATCACCGCCATCGCCGCCGCGCAGGAGATGGGGTTGCCGCCGAACGTCGAGGCGTGCATCCCCGGCTTGAACACGTTCGACAGCGCGGGCGACGCCACCAGCGCCCCCATCGGGATGCCGTCCGCCAGCGCCTTCGCCAGCGTGAACGCGTCCGGCTTGACCGGGAAGTGCTGCCACCCGAACCACTTGCCCGTGCGCCCCATGCCGCACTGCACCTCGTCGAACAGCAGCAGCAGCCCCTTCTCGTCGCACAGCTTGCGCAGGCCCACGACGAACTCCTCATCCGCCGGCAGCACGCCGCCCTCGCCCTGCACCGCCTCCAGCATCACCGCCACCGTGTGCTCGCCGACGGCCTCGCGCACGGACGCCAGGTCGTTGAACGCCGCATACGCGAACCCCACGGGCAGCGGCTCGAAGCCCTTCTGCACCTTGGACTGCCCCGTCGCCGTCAGCGTCGCGAGCGTGCGCCCGTGGAACGAGTTCTGGAACGTGATGATCTCGTACTTGCCCTTCGCGTGCCCCCACGCGCGCGCCAGCTTGATCATCGCCTCGTTCGCCTCCGCGCCGGAGTTGCAGAAGAAGCACTTGCCCCCCAGCGACGACAGCTTCGACAGCCGCTGCGCCAGCAGGGCCTGCCTTGGCGTGTAGAAGAGGTTCGACACATGGCCCAGCGTCGCCACCTGGTCCTGCACCGCCTCCACCACCTTCGGGTGGCAATGCCCCACGTTATGCACCGCCAGCCCGGACGTGAAGTCCATGAACGTGTTCCCCTCCGGGTTCTTCACCTTGCACCCGCTGCCCGTCACCAGCGTCGCCGTCGGCGAATAGGTGCGCATGACATACTGGTCAAACAATCCGGCAATATCCTCACTCTTGCTCATCTGCTATAATCTCCGTTCCTACTCCTTGTTTCGTAAAAATCTCCAGCAACAGCGAATGGGGCATCCGCCCGTCCACCAGGTGGACCTTGCCCACGCCCGCGCGGATCGCCTCCACGCAGCTGTCCAGCTTCGGTAGCATCCCGCCGCCCACGACCCCGTCCCGCTTCAGCTTCTCCACGCTGCTCACCCGCAGCGTCGCCAGCAGGCTCGACGGGTCATCCACATCCAGCAGCAGCCCCGGCACGTCCGAGATGAACGCCAGCTTCCGCACCCGCATCGCCTGCGCCAGCGCCGCCGCCGCCGTGTCCGCGTTCACATTGTACGTCCTGCCGTCCGCGCGCCCCGTGCCAAGCGGCGTGACCACCGGAACGATGCCCGCCTCCAGCATCTCGATGACGGGACGCGCATCCACCGCCGACGGCTCGCCCACGAATCCCCAGTCGATATCCGCGCCCGTCTCCGGGTCGCGCCCGGCCTTCCGCTCCACCGTGAAAATCCAGTCCCCGTGCAACGCGCGCGCGTTCGCCCCGCGCCCCCTCAGCAGCCGCACCACGTTCGCGTTCACCTCCTGCTTGATGACCTGCTCGACGACCCGCACCGCCTCCTCCGTCGTCACCCGCAGCCCCCGCACGAACTGCGGCGCGATGCCCGCCCGCTCCATCCCGCGCGAGATCGCCTTACCGCCCCCGTGCACCAGCACCACCTTCATGCCCACCGCGCTCATCAGCGCGACATCCGTCAGCAGCCCCTCGAGGTTCTCGGGCGTCTCCATCACGCTTCCGCCGACCTTCACGAGCACCACCGCCCCCTTGAAGTCCTGTATGTACGGCAGTGCCTCCACCAGCACCGAAGCTTTTTCAATGATTTTCTGCATCACCCTCCGCCGCCTCCGCTGGCTGCCGTTTAAACATTTTGACGTTCTCGAGAATGGCGGTGCGTGCCGCCTCCTGCTCCTTTTGGCGTTTCTCCTCTTCCTTCGCCAATCGCATAACGATATCCCTCACGTCATCCGCAACCGTCTCCGGCGCAGGGAAAATCAACGCCTTCTCGTTCGCTGGCACTGCGCTGGACAAGTAGAATGTGACAACTCCGCCTATGTCGAGGTTCACCTCAAACTGCACGAGGACATCCCCCACTTTCACCTCTATACCTTTCTGTTTCAGATTAACATGGGCGTTAGGGAGAGAAGAGCCAGCAAAGTATTGACGAGCCGATTTTAAACATACGCCATTACAATCGAAATTGCTGAATTCGGCGATCTTGCCCTCATATTGAAACACAGAGATACACCTCGCCTTCTCGACCAACGCTTCAAGCGGCATCTGGGGAACCGCCTTCAGGAAAGCGTCACGCGCCTCCCTTCCCTTTTCGGGGTCGAGGCTCCGTACTAGCCCCGGTGGCAACGGCCTCTGTGGCAGCATATTGTCCCAGTCGGGCAACTTGAACCTCATGACGGAAACCCATTTTCCTCCGTCCCATTCGGCAGTTTGCCCCGTAACCGTGTTGACCGCGCGCAGCACAGGGGATCCCTCACCTTCCACCACCCACTGATACTGCACCGCATCTTGTGCGAGCGCGCCGCCCGCGACCGTCAGCAGCACCCCCGTCGCCAGCAGCCGCCTTACCCATTGGTTTTCGCATTTCATCGCCACCTCCGACTTGGTTCTTCTTCACGTCAAGATAACGCAAAGTCAAATAGTTTATCACATACCGTGCGGCTTGCACAAGGGAAATAACAGCGTGGAGTCTCCCCATTTTAAAACCGCCCATTCTGACGGCGTGGTGCCCCCCCTTTGGGAGGGGTGGTAGCCGCTTCAGCACGGGGGGAGGGCCGCACGCCATATAGGCGACAACATCAATTTAAATGACTATAATCCTGTCGGAAGGCGGGGATGGCGCGGAAATGGGCACGTGCGCGGGAAAGCTCTTCTACTGTAGGCTCGGGGGTTTGAGCGAGGGTGTATGCGTAACCCAGCTTCGCCCATTTGTACTCGCCCATCTTGTGAAACGGCAGGAGTTCCACTTTCTGGATGACCGAATAGTTTTTCAGGTGCGCCGCAAGCGCTTTCAGGTGCGCGTCATCCAGCGTGTAGCCCGGCACCAGCACGTGGCGTATCCAGACGGGCTTGCGGATGCGCTCGCAGTGGTCGAGCGTCGCGAGCGTGTCCGCGTTGCCCGCGCCGGTCAGCGTCTCGCACAGGCCGTTGT
The DNA here is from genome assembly GCA_009778475.1 of Kiritimatiellota bacterium. Classification (GTDB taxonomy): domain Bacteria; phylum Verrucomicrobiota; class Kiritimatiellia; order RFP12; family UBA1067; genus WRJS01. The sequence goes on from WRJS01000033.1 coordinate 20,275, forward strand.
CGAGTGCCTTGATGTCGAGCAGCACCAAGTCCGCCAGCTCCAGCAGGGGGCGCGAGGCCTCCAGCGGCACCGCGCCCGACGTGTCGAGCGCGGTGTGCAGGCCGTTCGCGCGGCAGCCCTCCAGAACCGCCCGCGCAAACTCCGGCTGGAGCAGCGGCTCGCCGCCCGAGAGCGTGACCCCGCCGGAGCGGATGAAATTGCTGTACGTCAGGATGTCCGCCAGCACCTCATCCGCACGCATCTCCGTCCCGGCGTTCAGCGCGCGCGAGTCGGGGTTGTGGCAGTAGAGGCACCGCAGCGGGCATCCTTGCAGGAACAGCACATAACGGATACCCGGCCCGTCCAGCGTCCCGAACGTCTCGATGGAGTGCACCCTTCCTGTGACGGGAAGCATATTGAGTTTTGAATTGTCCGTTTTTTGTTGCCCGTTTCGACAGCTATCGACTGCCGTCGATACTAACCACTGACCACTAATCACTAACCACTGACTGACCACTAGTCACTGACCACTGACCACTAGCCACTAATCACTTCACGACAATCACGCCCGTGATGGAGCCATACGCCTCTGCGTCGTGCAGGTGCCACACACACGCGCCGGTCTTGTCGAACTCCAGAATCTGCCAGCCCTTCTTGCTGTCGTTGGGGTCGTGGCCGTTCCAGTTGGCGACGACGAGGTTGCCGTTCGCAAGCTCCACGACACCCGCGTAAAAGTTGTTCTTCAAGCCCTCGGGCATCTGCGCCTCGAACGCGTTCAGGAACGTCCCATCTTCCGCATACGCGCACGCCTGGCACGCGAAGCCGCCGCCGACCCAGTACCCGCCCGCCTTGCGCGGGATCGCCATGTATGCGTTGCGGCCGCGCGGCAGCTTATACTGCTGGAGCGCCGTACCCTCCTCGCTGCCCGCCGCCGCAAGGCGGCCTTTGAGGATGCCATCGTTCCACGCCAGCAGCACGTCGCCATTCGGCAAGCGCGTCATCATCCGCAGGTAGTGGACGCCACGGAAAATGCTCTTGCCTTTCAGCTGGCGGTCTTTGGAGAACGTGTAAACCACGACCGCGTCCTTGTCGTCAACCTTCTGGTTCGTCCCCGCGATGAAACCGCCGTCGGGCAGGTCGCACACGCTCGTCAGCCCGCCCAGCGCATCGTGCGAGAACTTGTCCACCTCCTTGCGTTCCTTCATGTCCGTGACCGTGAACCCCTTGCCCGACACCGAGCGGTAGCGGTCCTTCCCGCACACGCGCAAGTCCCACACGGGACGCGGCGCGGGGACGGAATACGACTTCGCCGGCTCGAACTGATCGACGTAATGGATCGCCCCCCTCGACTCATCCCCCAGCACGAGGATGTGACGGATCGGCTCCGCCCCCGCGACGCTCGCGGCGGCAACAACAGCAGCAATGAAACATTTATGCATACTTCTCCTTTTTTGTTAGTGTTCAGAAACATCAATTACGTCAGTCGGGGACAACCCAGACGGTCATCTCTTTCACCGCGAACGGCTCGGTCTGCATAGTGTTCGCGCCTTGCGTGACGTATTGCGTCACGTCGAGGCGGTAGGGTGCGCCGATGAAGCCGCCGGCCTCTTTGCCGTTGACCTTCACGCGCAATGCGTCCTCAACGTCGATGCCGCCGAACGACACGAACACGCGCGCGCCCTTCGGAATATTCGGGAGGCTGAATGCGCCTTCGCACGTCATGCGCTCGGTGACGGGGCTGCGCGTCGTGCCTTCGGGCGCGATCATCTCGACGCGCACGTCGTCCTTGCGCGTCACGGCAATCTTCTGGCGGCTGGCTTCGGGTGTCTCCTCGAAGCGCACGGGCAGCGGCCGCTTCGCGGGGTTGAACACAATCAACACGCTCTCCATCTCCACCAGCGTCAAATCCACCTGCACCTTGTTGTCCGCGACGCGACGGTACGGCACGCGCGTGACCTCGTTGCGCATCGGATCCCAGCGCTCGGGTTCGCCTTTCGCAATCAGCTCGAACGTCATCGGGCGCGCCCCGTGCGCCTTGTGCTGACTGCAAATCAGGAACACGTCGCGCCCCTCCTTGACGCGGTGCATGGCGTGAACCCACTTCGCGCCTTCGCCCTTCACGACGCGCACCGTCAGCGGAACATTGGCGAGCAAGCCCGCCCACGCCGCCTCCGACGGCTCGTTGTCGAAAAACGCCGACACGCCGCCCGCCGCGTTGGCCTTCGCGTCGAAGATGGCGGACGCGAGCGCCTGTATCTCCGCATTCTTGCGCCCGACCGTCGCGGACACGCTGGGGCGGATACCGTGACCAATCACCACGCCGCCTTTGTCGAAGAACGCCTTCGCCTTCGCCATCACCTCATACGGCACGACCTCCGCCGCCGGGAGGATCAGGACGGGGAAGGTCTCCTTCGCGATTCTCAGCGTCGTGCGCCCGCCCCAGCGCGAATCCTTCTCGACGATTGCCGCACCCTCCAGCGCGTCATACGGAACCCAGTCGCAATCGAGGAGCGCGTCCTGAATACTCGTCGTCATCGCCTCGGGGCGGACGGTCTTGCCCGCATGGAACGAAAGCCCGATGTGCATCTGCGCGATCGGCGCGACGTGATAACCGCCCACCAGCAGCGTCGCCAAGCGGTTGTTGTAGTCCGCCCACACGCGGTACAGCGGCCAGCGCGGCTCGAAGCCGCCGTTGTGGAAATAGGGCGGGTAGTCCTTGTCACGCGGCGAGCGCGGGTTGAACGAGTGCGGGATCATGAAGTTCACGCCGCGCACCTGATGCCAGTCGCACAGCCACTTCATATCAGGGTAGGTCAGCTTCTGGAAGTAGCCGCCGAAAATCTCCGACCACGCGATGTCGTCCTTCTTGTCATAGACGTGCGAGATCGAGCTCGCAATCTTCGGCATCTGATACAGCCCCATGTTGCGCTGGCCGGGATAGACCTGCTCGCACACCAGATCGATACAGCCCATGTCGCTGTACTTCATCAGCTGCATCATGTTACCGCCCGACATCCCGCGATGGAAAATGTCATTGCCGTGCTCCATGAAATGCCCGCTCGAAAACACCCCGTGCTCCTTGCACCACTTCGTCATGCCCCCGTACATCGTGCGCCCCCACGACTCCACGAAGCAGTTGAGATACCCGTACCAGCCCGCCGCCTGCTCATCGCCCGCCAGCTTGAACTTATACGCCACGAGGAAGCGGTTCAAGTCCCAGCCGCGCTCCGCCGCCAGCGCCAGCATATCCGCCCCCCAATCGCCCTGCGTCTCCGGCTCGTCATAGAAGAACCCCGTGATCGTCTTGCCGAAGTCCTTCCCGAAGCGCTCGTAATGCGGCTGATATACCGCCTTGAGAAACCAGTCCACACACTCGCGGTCCGCGCCGTCCACCGAGATGAACCTCTGCTGGCCTCCGAACGGCCCGTTCTTGCCCGTGAACTTCCACCCGAACGCCAACGCGCTCCAGCCCTCCTCCACGCCGAACGCACCGTCCTTCACCCGCGCCGTGATGTCCCGCAGGCTCGTGCCGTCGAACGCATCCTCGCCCACGCGCTTCGCCGCCAGCACGCGGAAAACGTTCTGCGGCAGCGTCGGCTCCGCGTCGCCCGAATCCCAGCGCACCGCCTCCAGCACCTTGCTCCCGTACTGCTCCGGGACGCGCCCGCCCATCATCTGGCTCGGCCACCAGTAATCATCAAACAGCATCAGGTGCAGGTTGTTCTTCTTCGCCCGCTCCAGCACGATCGCCACGTCACGGTACCACCCCTCGCCCAGCCAATCCTTGTGCGGGCGCGACTCCGCCGTGAGGATACCGTTGTGGCCCTCCGCGACCTTGTCCACCATGCTCTCCAGCAGCTCCTGCGGCTCATCCCCGTGCATCCAGAACAGCGGCCCCGTGAACCGCCGCGCCTCCATCGGCACCGTCCTGAACTGCCCCTCCAGCGTCTCCCACGCATCCCCGAAAACGAGACCCGCCGCACACGCCGTCATCCCAGCCAACATCCAAACCTTGACATTCATCTGACTTCTCCCTTCCACGATTTAAACGCATTTATCATAACACACCGCAAAGGCAATGTCCAGCGGACATTTATTAGACGTGTCCTAAAACCGCAAGATTCAAGGCTGTGTCAACCGCGAACCACGTGAAACACGCGAAAAAAGATTTGCCCAGAAATGTGACAAAAAAGAGGTCACACTTTTTCGCGCCTTTCGTGCCTTTGTGTGAGGATAAAAAACGGAGGAATAAATGCTTCACGCAGAGTCAGCCCCATTGACCGCGCCCGCCATCGACTCCTCATTTCTAATTCTTAATTATCATTGTTGTCCCCTACCGCATCATCAGCCCGCCTGTGAGGTCGAGGGTGGTGCCGGTCATGTAGCTTGCCGCGTCGGAGGCGAGGAAGACGATCACGTTGGCGATCTCCTCGGGCTGGGCGATGCGGTACAGCGGGATGCGCGAGAGGTACTGCTCCTTGCGCTCCTCCCACAGTTTCGCCACCATGTCCGTCATCACCATGCCCGGCGCGACGGCGTTGACGTTGATGCCTTCCTTCGCGACCTCGCGGGCGATGGCGCGCGTCATCGAGACCAGCGCGCCCTTGCTGGAGTCATACGGCAGGTGTCCCGAGGTCGAGCCCAGGAACGCCGCCTGCGACGCGAGGTTGACGATCTTGCCCTTCGCGCCGCGCGCGCGCAGACGCTTGATGAGTTCCTTGCTCGCCGTGAACGCGCCCGTCACGTTCACCTGAAACGTGTAGTTCCACTCCGCCTCGGAGTAATTCTCGAGCGGTCCCTTGGGCAGGTACGCCGCATTGTTCACCAGCACGTCCACAGGCCCGAGCGCGGCCTCGGCCTCATCGAACAGCCCGACGATCTGCCCCTCGAACGCCATGTCCGCAGCCACGGGCACGGAGTCCGTGCCATACGTCCGCTTGATCTCCTCCGCGACCGCCGCCGCATCCGCCCCGAAGTCCAGCCCTTTCTCGGCGTTCCTCAAATAATTGATGACCGTCTTCGCGCCCTCCGCCGCAAAGCCCGCCGCGATTTTCTTCCCCACCCCGCTCGACGCGCCCGTGACGACGACGACCTTATCCTTCAACTTCAAGTCCATGTCTCTCCCTCTTGTTCCGTTTCTAATTTTCAGATGTTCCTCAGCACCACCCTCAGTGCCTCGCCGCTCTTCATCAGTTCGATCGCGCCGTTGAAGCCGTCCAGCGGCAACTGGTGCGTGACGATCTTCCCGGCAGGGAAACTCGCGCCGCCCAGAATCTCGACCGCCCTGCGCACATGGCTTGGCGTCGAGTCGCTCGTGCCGACCACGCGCAGCTCGCCGTAATGTAGCAGGCGGCTGTCCACGGTGATCATGCGCTTGTCGTGCGGCAGCGACGCGAACAGGCACACCGTCCCGCGCCGCCGCACCAGCCCCAAGGCCTGCTCCTGCGGCGCGGCAGCCGGGGCGGCCACGATCGCCACGTCCGCGCCGTACCCGCCCGTCATGCCCTTGACGACCGCCTCCAGATCCTCCTCCGCAGGGTTCACCAGACGGTTGAACCCAAATGCCGCGCCCTGCGCCAGGCGCGACGGGTTCACCTCCGACAAAATGATCCGGCTTGCCCCGTACTGCCGCGCCACCAGCGCGTTCAGGATGCCCATCGGCCCCGCGCCCATCACCAGCACCGTGTCGCCCTCGGCGACTTGACTGTTCTCGCACGCGTTCACCGCGCAACTCACCGGCTCCGCGAGGCACGCATGGACGGGGTCAACGTGCGCAGGGACGTTGATCACATGACCGTTGCGGAGCGCGAGCTCGGGAATCGCCACATACTCCGCCATGCCGCCGTCGTACCCGAAGCCCATGGGGCGGATGTTCGCGCAGATGTTGTTCCAGCCCCGGCGGCAGTACGCGCACTCGCCGCACGACACGCTCGTGGCCATCACCACGCGCCCGCCGACCTCGAAGCCTTCCGCTCGCGCCTCCACGACCACCCCGGAAAATTCATGCCCCACCACGATCGGCGGCTTCATGCGCGGGTTGCCAGACAGGTACGCCTTCATGTCCGACCCGCACACCGCGCACGCCTCCACCTTCACCAGCAAACCGCCCTCCGCACACACCGGGACCGCGATGTCCTCCACCCGCACATCCAACTGACCGTGATACACAACTGCCTTCATGCCTCTACCCTCTCCTTCGCTTTTCCGTTCAAACACAATCTCCCCAGAATGAAAACATCAATGGTATCACTCCCCTACCCCTTCCGCAACCACATTTTGTAACGCCCGAACTGGCGGCTCGATTCACGGCGCGACAGACAGCTCGATCTGGTCGATGTAGAGGGCGTTGATGGCGGAGGTCTCGCCCTTGGCCTTGTCGAACATGCCGGGGCCGATCCAGAAATACTGGTCGGTGTTGGGGGTGAACTCGGCGATGTCGTACCATGCGTAGTCCTCGGAGACTTGGGTCGTGGTGCGCGAGATGTCGCCGTTGCTTTTCTTCGCCTTGGTGTCGTACACGCCGGCCCACACGGCCTTGCCCTCCTTGCCGGGGATTTTGTCGAAGCGCAGGCGGGCGCGGATCTTGTAGCGTTTGCCGGGGTCGAACGCGACGTGCCGCATGTGGAGCGTGGCGCACCATTCGTAGTGGGTGTTGAAGAGCTTCAGCGCGGTGTCGCCGGTCGCGAGGGGGTCGGGGACGGTGTCGCCCCATTCGCCCCGGCGGCTCAGGGTCAGCAGGTCGTGCCCGATAAGGGCCTTCGTCTGGCCGCGCTCCGGGATGTTCGGGTTCGCAAGGCTCTTCCAGCCCCGCAGGATCGAGTCGTGATGCTCGGGCGGCTCCGAGAGGCGGATGTCCTTGGCCTCGTCGAGGCGGCTGAGCAGGTCCTGGGCGGTGCGTTGTGCGTCGGCGTTCAGGCGGTCGCGCGGGTTCGCCATGCACCACACCTTGATTTCCGCGGCGCCGAAGTTACGGGCGAGGTGCGCGAACAGCGCGGGGATCGCGCTCATGCGGACGTTGTAGAGGTGCGCGGGGGAACCCTTGACGGCCGCCTCCGCCTGCTGCCAGAGCGCGAGGGCTTCGGGCAGGAAACCGTCCGCCAGATTAAGGTTCATGACATCGACAAAAATGGACAGCGGCGTGTTCTCGGGGTCGGTGTACTGCGCGTGGAGCTTGTCGATGTACTGGCGCACGAACGGCGCGGCCGCGCCGTAGTAGCCGTTGAGGAAATCGCTGACGAGCGCATCCTGCGGCAGGTCCGGGTTCCAGAGCCACTTGGCGAGCAGCCACGCCTTGAGCTCCGCGAACTCGCCGTGGCGGCCTTGGTACGCGCCCTGCTCGAACAGCCCGACGACGTTGTTCGCCTTGAAGAAGCGGACGTTGCCTTGCAGGGCGTTGATGTTGGGGAACGGCCCGATGTAGTTGCGGAAGTCGGTGACGTAATCCCAGATGTAGAGCTTGTCCGTGAGCGCGCTCCAGCCGTTGATGTCCTCGACGAATTTGCGGTTCTGCTTGAACGCGCTCACGTCGAGCGCGTGCGAGAAGTCGCACTCGATGGTGCAGAGGCGCGGCACGACGTTGCGGCGCGGGCGCACGGTCTTGGGCGGCGTGCGCGTGTACTGGTAGGCCAGCGTCTCGATCCACACATCCGGGAATTCCCTCTCGACGGCCGCCGCCACCTTGTTGACGAACGCGATGAGCGACCCGGCCTGCGTCCCCTCGCGGTCGTCGATCGCCTTGCAGTTGGCGCACGTGCAGCCGTTGTACCAGTCGTTCTGGCTGACGCTGAACAGCTTCGCGCCCGGGTCTTTGCGGATGGCGGCAAGCGTCCGCTCGGTGACGATTCGCAGCACGTCGGGGTTGGTCAGGCACAGCTGCGTGTGCGCCTTGACGCGCGTGCCGCCGATCTCGCTGAAATACTCCGGGTGCGTGTCGAAGAACTCTTCGCTCGGGCAGAGCTTCTCGAACGTGTGCACGAACATCCCGCCGCCGAAACGGATTTTTCCGCCGTGCCTCTCCGTGAGCGACGGGGCGTTCCCGTTCACCTTGTTCCGCGCCGCGAAATCGCCCTTGAACATATCGAACCAATACGGCTCGCGCAGGGCGAACGCGGGCCGCTGCGCCTCGTCCAGCGCGGGGACCTCCAGCCTGTCCAGCGACGGGATGACGCTGTGCCACGACGCATACCAGCGGCACCCGCCGAAGCGCTCCAGCACCTCATAGACTCCGTACAGCGTGCCGCGCACCGGCCCGCCGAGGACGAGCAGGTGGTTGCCGCGCGTGACCAGACGGAAGCCGTCATCGCCCAGCGCGCCCACGTCGGCGGGCGCGCCCAGCACGGCATCCGTGTGCCGCGTGTTGCCCAGCAGGACGGCGCGTTCCGGGAGCGCCCCCTCGTCCGTCTGGATGGCGAGCGTGACGCCCGTCAGCTGCCCGACGAATTTCTGAAGCTCCTCCGCCGCGTAAACCTGCGACGGCGACGCCGCCGCAGGCCGCACGATGACGTGTCCCGCCGCCTGCCCGCGCACGGCGATGGCCAGCGGCCCCTGCGCGGTGCTGACACCCGCGAGACCCGCAACACAACCCAGCAACACAACCCAACGTTTCATTTGTCCCTCCTTACGCGAGCCCAACCGCCCGCCGCGCCTTGTCGAGCGTGACAGTTGCGGCGGCGCGGGCGCGGGTTGCGCCGTCGCGCAGAATCTGTTCCACATAGTCCGGGTTCGCGGCGAGCTCGTCACGCTTGGCGCGGAACGGTGCGAACACCTCCTCGAACACCGCCAGCAACGCTTTCTTCGCATGACCGTAACCATAGTTCCCGGCACGGTAATTCGCCTCCATCTCCGCGCGTTGCGCGGGCGTGGCGAACAGCTTGTACAGCGCGAAGATGTTGCACGTCGCGGGATCCTTCGGCTCCTCCAGCCCCTTCGAGTCCGTCACGATTTTCGCGATCCGCGCCTTCGTCTCCTTCGCGGAGCCGAACAGCTCGATCGTGTTGCCGTAGCTCTTCGACATCTTCTGCCCGTCCAACCCCGGCACCACGGCCACCTCCTCGGGAATCGACGGCTCGGGGATCGTGAACACCTCGCCGAAGGTGTTGTTGAACTTGATGGCGATGTCGCGCGTGACCTCCACGTGCTGCTTCTGGTCGCGCCCCACCGGGACGATGTCCGACTGGTACAGCAGGATGTCCGCCGCCATCAGCACGGGGTACGCGAACAGCCCGTGCGACGGCGCGAAGCCCTTCGCCAGCTTGTCCTTGTACGAGTGGCACCGCTCCAGCAGACCCATGGGCGTGACCGTCGAGAGCAGCCATGTGAGCTCGTGCACCTCCGGCACGTCGCTCTGGCGGAAGAACACCGTGCGGTTCGTGTCCAGCCCGCACGCGAGGAAATCCAGCGCCACCTCCCACGTGTCCTGCAACAGCCGCCCCCGGTCCTGCACCGTGGTCAGCGCGTGATAGTTAGCGATGAACAAGAACGCATTGCCCTGCTCCTGCAGCCTCACCGCAGGGCGCATCATCCCGAAATAATTGCCCCAGTGCAATTTGCCCGACGGCTGGATACCCGAAAGAATTCTCATTTCCTTGTCTCTTTTTGGTCACGTTTAAAAACGGTACGATAACATTTCCCCCGCGCGATTTCAAGACAAGAAAACCCGCAACACGCGGCGGAAAATTCCAGTTCACGCTATTGCGCTTGAAGGCATGCGCGAGGTTTGGTATCCTTGGCGGCGGAAAGGATTAACGTCATGAGTTGGGAAAATGGGTGCCAGCGGGGCTGGGTGGCGGCTGTGATGGCGGTGTGCGCGATGGCGTCCTCATGCGTGACGCGCGATGAGGCGCAGAACGGCGCGACCGCCGTGGAAGCAGTCCCAGAAAAGCACGAGGCCACAGCGAAGAAACGCAGGTCGGCGGAAACGCTACGGAAAATGCGGGAAATCGTCATCCCCGAAATCTCGTTCCGTCCGCCCGACACGATTATCGACGCGATAGATTTCTTCTACAAGGTCGGCCGTGACTACGATAAGCCCGAGAACCCCGAGGACGGTTACGGGTTCAGTTTCATCTTGAAACTGCCGTCGTCGCACAGCAGCATGGATGACAACATTTTCGCGCCCGACGGCTCGGCTGGGACGGACGATGACCGCGATGTCCCTGTGATACCCGCCATGAGCGCCCGTTTCATCAGCCTGCACGACGCGCTGAAACTCGTCTGTGACGCGACAGGCATGCGGATCAGGCTGGACGGGGCACTGGTCATGATTGTGCCGGTCTGGGATCACGAGGAGGTTGAGCAACGGATTTACGATGTGTCCCCTGATCAGCATGAAAGGATGCGCACTGTTACAGACGACTTGAAGCTGTTTTTCGCTGGGATGGGAGTGCGCTGGCCAGAGGGGTCTTCCGTTGAGTATGACAAAGGTTTCGGTAAGTTGTTTGTGACGAACACGCCAGAGCAGTTAGTGCTTCTGGATCAAATCATTCTGCCTTGCCCAGTCTGCGGTTTCAATCGCCGCCATCACGTGTATGCCGAGGTGCAGATTGTCGCGTTCAGGGCGAGAGATGTCGAGAAGCTCCTGCTTAACGGGGGCATGACGAAGGCGGCGTTGATGGCCCTGCGGAAAGCCGGTAAGTCTAAGCCCGTGGCCACAGCGTCCGCCGTGGCGAATCTGGAGCAGGAGTTTTGTGTGAAAGCCGTACGAGAGGTGCTTTCCCCGAATGTACCGCATGGGGAATCCGATCCGAACCATTTCACCATGAGGGAAGTCGGCATGATATTCCAGGCGATACCCACGATAGGATGCGAGGCGGAAGACACGTTCGTGGAGATGAGCCTGCGCACGCAGTGGGTCACGCAGGAACGCTGGGGACCGCGCCGCCAGCCCGTGTTCGGCACGACGAATTTCGAGACGCAGGTCAAGGTGAATGACGGCGACACCATCCTGCTCGGGAGCACGACGGTCCCGGACGGCAAATGGGTTCACGCCGGGTTCCTGACGGTGAGGCTGGTGCAGCTTCAGCCGCCGCGTCAAGGTGTTGATGTCAAAGGTAGGGCGGATGATTAGCGTCACGGGTTTGATTACGTATGTTGACTTCTGATTTTGATTATGAGCTGCCGCCGGAGCTGATCGCGCAGGAGCCGCCGCAGGTGCGCGGCACATCGCGCATGATGGTGCTGCGCCGCGACGGCGGGTGCATCGAGCACCGGCAGGTGGGCGATTTGCCCGATTACCTGACCGCTGATGACCTGCTGGTGTTGAACGACACGCGCGTGTTCCCCGCGCGTCTGAAGGGCGCGTGGGCGGATACGGGCGGCGCGGTGGAACTGCTGCTGGTGAACCCGTTGCCCGCGTCGCCGTCGGTTTGGTCGTGCCTCTGCGGGTCAGGGCGCCCGGTGCGGGCGGGGTTGCTGGCGCGTTTCGCGGGGGGCGAGGTTGATGCGGAGATCCTGGCGCCGATGGCCAACGGCGCGTGCCCTGTCTTGTTCCGCACGGCGCGGCCGCTGATGGCGCTGCTGGAGGAGCACGGGCAGACGCCCATACCGCCGTACATCCGAAGGGACGGCGGCGGGCGCATGGAGCGGACGGACCGCGAGCGTTACCAGACGGTCTATGCGCGTGAGACGGGCGCGGTCGCCGCGCCGACCGCCGGGCTTCATTTCACGGACGCGCTGTTTCAGTCGCTGGACGCGAAAGGCGTGCGGCGGGCAAGCGTGACCCTGCACGTCGGGCCGGGGACGTTCAGGCCGGTCAAGACGGCGACGGTCGAGGCGCACCGCATGGACGCGGAGCGTTACCGCGTGACGCAGGCGGCGGCGGGCGCGGTCGCGTCCTGCAAGGCGCGCGGCGGGCGCATCGTGGCGGTGGGCAGCACGAGCGTGCGGACGCTGGAGACGGTGGCGGCGGCGAACAACGGGCGCGTCGTGGCGGCGGAGGGCGGGAGCGCCATCTTCATCTACCCGCCGTACCGCTTTCAGGTGACGGACGCGATGCTGACGAACTTCCATCTCCCGCAGTCAACGCTCATCATGATGGTCAGCGCGCTGGCCGGGCGCGAACTCATCCTCCGCGCTTATCGCGAGGCCATCGCCGAGCGCTACCGCTTTTTCAGTTACGGCGACTGTATGCTGATCCTGTGAGGCGGAAGCAAGACCCTTGCCTCACGGTCTCGCCTCCTTGATTCAGATGGCGGAAAAAAATTCTGTGCGGTTTGCCCTTTGATGCCCCAATGCCGGGAGCACCATGCCGGGAGCGCAGGGCTTCCGCCCTGCAATATAATATTAATAACGATGCAGGGCGGAAGCCCTGCGCTCCCGGCATTGGCAAGGCGAAAGCCTCGCGCCCCGCCGCCGCCGCCCGTTTTTTTTCCCGCCGCGCGTGAAGATTGGGCTTGCGCTGGTGCGGGAGTTTGGTGTATCTTACCCGCGCCCTTAGAGATGGGGGCGAGTGGACATAGATTAGAGAGTAGGGCGTGAGAGCCCATATACCAAAGCTAACAAAGTCCCGATGCAGGTCGGGAAACCGTTATCATACAAAAGGTATTCCCGACCGGGATCTGAAAGTAACGGGTTCAGGTATATGAATTCTCACCTTCCCGACTCTCGATTTAATTGGGAGTCTTTTTTGCTGGAACAACGCCGCCGAGGGGCGGCATGAAGGGAAAGGGAGGGCGTATGGAAATGAGGTCGAAGTTGTGGTTGCG
>WRJS01000034.1 GCA_009778475.1 Kiritimatiellota bacterium
CTTCCGCCTTGCCGATATGCCGGGAGCGCAGGGCTTCCGCCCTGCATAATAAGCTAAGCGTTGCAAGGCGGAAGCCTTGCGCTCCCGGCATGCGCAACAAACTGAAATGAGGTGAAAGCATGAAAAAGTTACTGATGACGGCAGGCATGGCGGTTCTGTGTGTTCACGGCATCGCGCAGGAAGGCGTGGCGGAAGAAGCCGCCCGCGAGCCTTCCATTGAGGCGTTTTTTCAAACGCTTACGGAGGAGCTAAAGGCGAAAGTGCTGACCAGCGAGTCCGTGGAAGAGCATTGCAGGATACTCGAGGAATGCCATAAAATTCTCATGCAGGAAACGCATGCGAAACTTGACTGTAAGCCTGCCGAAGAGCATGGCAAAATAGAGATGGAGTATGTGAAGGCAAAATTCGCTCTCCCTGAACCTTCGGACGAGGAGTTGTGCAAGATGTTGGAGGAGAAATTCGATGACCCGGGGACGGTGGATCTCGTCATGAAGAAACTCTATTACATGGCACGCATTGACCGGATGACCCCGGGACACCCGCAAGCCCTTTACTGGGCGCGCAGGGTGGCGAAGGAGAAACCGGATGAATACGGCTGGGCCCAAGAGTATCTGACCAGAAAGGGCGACGCACGGGATCTGGACCTGCTGTCTCGCTATAGGCGGGAGATGCTGCAGGCGCGGGTGGCGGGGACGAATGTCCTTCACGACAGTCTGATCCACGGCGACTCTCCCTTCTTTATCCCGTCCGTCACCAACACGGGGCCGCAGGGGGTTTACGCCGAAGCGATTTTCGAGCAATACTGGAAGAACATGGAAGGGGTGACGCGCACGGTTAACGGGAAGTCGGCTACACATAAGAGTCGTTCCCAGATACCGCCCGAGCTGCTGACCATCGCGGTGTGGTTCGACGCCGACGGCAACCCCGTGTGCAACGTGGATTTGGCGAAGTACGGGCTGACCATGCCCGAGCTCGACGTGCCGAACCACCCCAAAGGGAAGGAGAAATTAGGAATTAGAAATGAGGAATTAGGAATGGGGGATGAGAAATCAGCGACGCGCCGCCTCGGGCCCTACGCCCTCATCCTCCCCGCCGCCCTCGCCGCCCTCCTCCTCGTCCGCAGGAGGCGGCGGTGACTGCAACGCCGCCATGCCGGGAGCGCAAGGCTTCCGCCTTGCAACGCTTAGCTTATTATGCAGGGCGGAAGCCCTGCGCTCCCGGCATTGCGCTCCCGGCCGCCACGGCGGGCAGGATGTGCGCGGACGGCATAATGCGCGGCAGACTGAAATGAGGCGAAAGCATGAGGAAGTTACTGATGATGATCGTCATGCCGCCCTCACCGCACCATCAGCACGGTGCCGTTGAGCGACTTGAGGCTGATCTCCGAGAAGGTGGCGGTCTGGAACATCGCCTGCGTGCCGCCGTCGGGGGCGCACACGGACAGGCCGGCGTAGAGGGCGTGGGGGAACACCTTCTCGGTGTCCTCGAACGTGTGGTAGGCCACCCAGCCGCCGCCCTGCGCGTCGCGGTAGGCGAAGGTGAAGGTGTCCTTTTTGCGGCTGACGCGCAGGTGGAACGGGTTGGGGGAGGGGTCGGGGCCGGCCCATGTCGTCCCGTCGGTGATGTTGATGCCCGGCGCGAGGCGCTGCTTGACGTTGAAGCGCCCGAGCGTGGCGCTCGTGATCGAGGCGGCGGCGAGGAAGGGGGAGCCGCCGGGAAGGTCGTTGCGCACCATCAGCAGGGCCTTTCCGCTGTTGCCGCCGGGGAGGATGTCCAGGTGCACCTTCGCCTCGAAGAGGAAGTCGCCGCGGATGGACTGCCAGGCGTAGTGGTGGTTCTCGCCGGTGCCGCTGAGGTCGCCCCCCGCGTGGCCGAGGGTGAGGGAGCCGTCGGGGTGGAGGGTGTGGAAGCCGAGGCGGCCGGTGCCGAACGTGCGGCCCTGCCAGTCGCCCGCGGCGACGAACACGTCCTCGCCGGGCGGCAGGTCGAGGGGGATGAGTTGCGCGGCGGGGATGGGCATCTGCGCGACGGCCCCGCCCCATTCGAGTTTGGCGGCCTTGTCGCCGCCGGAGTCGAAGTAGTCCATGCGGATGGTGTGCTCGCCGGCGGCGAGGCGGAGGGTCACGGCGTCGGTGGTGGCGGCGCGGTGGACCCAGTTGTTGATGAGGGGCGTGCCGCCGATGCTGAGCGCGGCGCCGTCGTCGGTGGTGAGGCGGAAGGTGTAGTCGCCCGTGAAGGGTATGATGATGCGGCCGTTCCAGACGATGCGGACGTTGTTGGCGGTGCCGGGGACGCCGGGGAGGATGGGGACGCCGCCGGGGAGGGCCCAGTCGGGCGCGGCCTCGAGGGT
This sequence comes from Kiritimatiellota bacterium, assembly GCA_009778475.1. GTDB lineage: Bacteria > Verrucomicrobiota > Kiritimatiellia > RFP12 > UBA1067 > WRJS01. Next base: position 2,351 of record WRJS01000034.1, read on the forward strand.
CTTGGCGGCGAGGGCCTCGGCGGGGTTGTAGGCGGTGGCGAAGTCGGCGTAGTAGTGCGCGCGCAGGCCGGTGCCGTTGCCGGGGGCGTAGGCGACCATGTCGTAGGGGTCGGAGAAGGCGAAGGCCTCGTCCGGGTATGCCCCGCTCACGGCGGCCACGCGGTAGAGGGCGTGCTGGTGCAGGGCGGGGGAGGGGTCGGTGAAGGCCGCGGCCGGGGTGTCGCCGAGGTCGGCCCAGGTCGCGCCGTCGTCGCAGCGCTGGATGCGGTAGAAGTCCTGCGCCGCGCCGGGGGCCCAGGCGAGGGTGACGCGCCCGTCGGCCTCGAGCGAGAGGTTTATGGATGCGGGCGCGTGGAGGATGCTGTTCACGGCGTCGGGGTCGAAGCCGTAGAGCTCGAGATCGGTGAGGTTGCCGAAGAACTCGCCCTCGTCCGGCCGCTGGATGAAGATGTAGCGGAAGGCCTCCTGCGTCACGGTCTGCATGAGGACGTGCTGCTCCGGCAGCGCCCCCGCGAACGTGAGCAGGCGCGTGAAACTGTTGGTGTAGTGGACGGGGTCGTTCGAGCCGCGCAACTCCGCGCCGTTGAGGCGGCCGAGCTGCCCCGCGCGCGCCGCGAAGCGGATGAAGTGCACCTCGTGCGGCCGGCCGAGGTCCACGCCGATGGCGGGGTTCCGCGCGGTGATGTCCGCGAACGAGGTCAGGTCGCCGTCGAAGATGTTCTCGACGCCGTTGCCCCCGTAGGTGCCGTTCTCCGTGGTGATGGTGACCATGCCGGGCCTGAGGTGCGAGAGGTCGCTCCAGTCGCGCTCGATGCGCAGGATCGGGAGGTAGGTCACGTAGTCGCCGCGGGCCTCGATGGGGTCGGGCGCGGCCTCCAGCAGCGAGGCCACCTTGTAGTAGTGGAGGATGCTGGGGGTGATGCCCGTGTCCGTCCATGTCGTTTGCGTCGGGGGCAGGCCCTCGGGCGTCAGCAGGTCGTAAGGCCCGCCCGGGCTTGTGGCGCGATAGACCAGCACCGACGAGATCAGCCCCGCCACGTCCGCCGTGCGCCACGTCAGCACCGCGTACTGGTTCGTGAGGTCCGAGGGCGCGACGCTCAGCCCGTTTGGCGGGCGCGTGCCGGGCGCCAGCACGAACTCCACCTCCGCGACGTTGCCGTAGCCTTCCTCCCGCGAGCAGAAACGCGCGTAGCGGGCCGCCGTCACCACCCCCGCCGCAACCTCCGTGACGGCGCTGAGCGGCGGCACGGAATCGTTTGGCACGGTGTGGATACGCGTGGGGTTCGTGAAGTCCGGGTCGTCCGCCACCTCGAACCATCCGCGGCAGATGCGGCCCGCGTCGCCGTTGCGCCGCGGCACGTAGCGCACGCCGATGACCTCCTTCGCGCTCCCGAAGTCCAGCCCCGTCCAGCAGCCGTCGCCCGTGGGCCCGTCGAAGTACGTCATCACATTGCCGTCGAACGCCTTGTCGCCCGTGACCCGACCGTTGTTGTCCCAAGAGCCCTGCGTGCCGATCCACTGCCCCGTCCCGGCGTTGCGGGCCAGCCCCTGAAGCGTGTCCCAGGTCGCCGCGTCATTGTCATCGAAGGCGCGGATGCGGTACTCGGCGTCCTGGTACAGCATGAGCGACATGTCAATGTGGTGCTGCTCCCCCTGCGCGGCCACGACATAGACAAGGGGCGCGAACTGCGCCTCGTGCGCCATTCTCCGCTCGATCTCATAGAGGAACGCGGACTGCGGGTCGCCCGCCCAGCACAGGTTCATGCGCCAGTTGATGCAGCCGCTGAACGTGACGGCCGGCGGCGGCGTGGGCGCGCTGGCCGACAGGGCCTGCGGGCCCGCCCCGTAGAACTCCACCTCCGCGAGGTTCCCGCCATACGAGTTCGGCAGGGGGCAGTAGAAGCGCACATACGTGTAGGTCTTGGGCGGGATGCCCGCGAACGTCTCCTCGCGCCACGACACGGGGTCCCAGTTGTCCGGCGCGACGATCGTCCAGAGCGTGTCCGCGTCCGAGAAGTCGCGCGTGTTCGCGCCCTGGATCACCACGCCCCTCGCGCGCCCCCGCCAGTTCTCGCGGCCGAAGAAGCGGACCGAGGTGATGATCTTCGGTTCCTGCAGCTCGAAGCCTGCCCACGCGCCCTGCCCGTTGTTGATGGTCAGGTCCGTGAACGTGCCCGTGTCCCCGTCGAACGCCACGCCATGGCCATAATTGGGGTTGTTGCCCCAGACGCCGCCGCCGTCATGCAAGACGACGATCTCGCCCAGATCGTTCGTCACCGCGCAGTCATTCAGCCGCTCCACCGCCCACTGCGCCTGACACGCCGCCGCAAGCCCCGCGGCCACCATACCGAAACAAACACCTGTTTTCATTGCGTACCTCCTGATTAAACCGAATTCACACGATGGCATACCATTGTACAGGATATGCCGCGGGAATCAAGCGCAAAGATGTTCCGTTTTCACACGCCCGCGTCAGGAAGGGCGGCGGGGCTTGACAAGGGGGCAAGGCTGCGCTATTATCTCAATTTTTCATGCGAAGAGAGGGTCGGGTGAATATGTCGTCTGGCAAAAATATCAGGGGGGTGCAGACCGCCGGTTCGGGTGCGGCCGGACAAACGGCGCGCGCAAAGCTTCCCTTCACGAAGATGCACGGGTGCGGCAATGACTACATCTATTTCAACTGTTTCAACACGAAGCTGGAAATCCATTCGCCCGAATCGCTCGCCGTGTTTTTGTCCGACCGCCACAAGGGGGTTGGCGGCGACGGCATGGTGCTGATATTGCCCTCCGAGGTCGCCGACGCGCGGATGCGGATGTTCAACCTCGACGGCAGCGAGGGCGCCATGTGCGGCAACGCCATCCGCTGCGTCGCGAAATACCTGTACGACAATGGCCTCGTGAGGAAACGCGCGATGACGATCGAGACGCTGAGCGGCGTGCGGGCGCTATGGCTCTCCACGCGGCACGGGGCCGTCGCCGCCGTCAAGGTGGACATGGGGCGTGCCGAGCTGCGCCCCTCGGAAATCCCCGTCGCGCTCACGGGCGAGCGCGTGGTCGCGCGGGCGGTCACCATCGGCGGCGCGGTGTACACCGTGACCTGCGTCTCGATGGGCAACCCTCACGCCGTCGTATTCTGCAAAGACGTGGACGCTTTCGACGTGCATCGGCTCGGGCCGCTGTTCGAGCGCGACCCGCTCTTCCCCGACAGGGTGAACACCGAGTTTGTCGAGGTCGCCGGACGCAACCGCCTCAAGATGCGCGTGTGGGAACGCGGCAGCGGCGAGACCCAGGCCTGCGGCACGGGGGCCTGCGCCGCCGCCGTCGCCGCCGTCCTCAACGGCCACTGCGACAAGGGCGCCGACATCACCGTCCAGCTCCCCGGCGGCGAGCTCACCATCCGCTACACCGACGCGGCCGTGTACATGACAGGCGGGTGCATCATCGTTTTTGAAGGGACAGTGGAGGCGTGAACGCGGAACGCGGGAAGCAGAGACGAGTGCGGCAGCCCTATTCTCGCTTTTCCATCTGCTGCATCATCTGCTTCTCGGCATTGCGCTGGAGCTTGACGGCGTCCACCTTGCGGGTGATGTCGCGGCCGACGAGGAAAAGCATCAGGCCGATGAGCAGGATGGCGAATGCATTCACCAGCGCCGCCACCACGCGCGGGTGAGGCTTGCGGCGGGTGACCACCTCGTACAGCGCGAACATGATGTGCCCGCCGTCCAGCACGGGGATCGGCAGCAGGTTCAGGATCGCGAGGTTCACGCAGATCATCCGCAGGAAACCGAGCGCGACGACCGCGCCGCTCTGCACCGCCGTCTGCAACACGTCCAAGATCATGAACGGCCCGCCGATGTTCTTCGCCACCGCCGTGCGCTCGCCCTCGGTCTTGGGCTTGAGCAACCCCCGCAGGATACGCTCCACCATCAGCGCGTCGCCCTTAATCTGCTCCCACGGGCTCGAGAACATCGTGCCTGAACTGATGAGGCTCGCGACAGGCGCGATGCCCACCAGCACCCTGTCCAGCGTCTTGTCTAATTGCGGCGTCATCTCAAAGACGATATCCTCCCCGTCGCGCGTGACGCCGAGCTTCAACGGCTCCTCGCCTTTCTTCATGACCACCATCACGAAGAACTCCCAGCTCCAGATGATTTGCCCGTCAACCGTCCGCAGCACGTCCCCCGCCCGTACCCCGGCCTGCTCCGCCGGGAACCCCTCCGTGACCTTCGCCACGACCGGCGACGGCATTTTCGGGAAAACGCCCTTCATCTCGTAGAACCCGTGCACCTCGTCCTTTTGCAACGGCATCTCGAGCTCGATCGCACCGCCCTCGCGCTCGACCTGCAACGTCACGGTCCCGGACGTGCCGGCCAGCGCGTTCTCCATGCCCAGCCCCATCCAGTTGTCAATCCGCGTGCCGTTCACCGACAGGATGCGGTCGTCGTCCCGCAGCCCGGCCGCCCACGCCTCGGACGACTCCCTGACATGCCCCACGCGCGTGTCTAGCACCACCGTGCTGGGCGCCCCCGGCATCCAGAAAATCACATGCGCCAGCACCACCGCCAGCACGACGTTCCCGAGCGGTCCGGCCACCGAGACGATGATGCGCTTCCACGGCGGCATATCCGGCAGGGCCTCCTTCGGCGCGTCGGTCTCGCCTTGCAGGCGCTCCATGCCCGAGGGGTCAAGCTGCGGCACGGCCACGTACCCGCCGAACGGTATCCAGCAGACCTTGTACTCGATGCCGTTCACCTTGCGCTTCCAGATTGCGGGCCCGAACCCCAAGGAGAACACCTCCACCTTGAACCCCAGCCACCGCGCCGCCAGGAAATGCCCGAACTCGTGGACGAAAATCGCCAGCCCCAGCAGGAGCAGTCCGCCCGCCCAGAACAACACCTTCATACCGAAACCCGCCAGCATACCCATCATAACCTGATCTCCTCTCTCGCGGCGCGACGCGCCCATGCGTCCGCCTCAACAACCGTTCCTAAATCCGCGCAGCCGCACACCGCGTGCGCCGCCATCACATTCTCAATCACGCGCCAGATGCCCGTGAACGGCAGCCGCCCCGCGAGGAACGCCTCCACCGCCACCTCGTCCGCCGCGTTCGCCACCGCCGGCATCGTCCCGCCCGCCGCGGCCGCCTCGCGCACAAGCCGCAGGCACGGGAAGCGCCCCTCGTCAGGCTCGCGGAACGTGAGCCCCCCGAGCCGCGCCAAATCGAGGCGCGGCAGCGTCGCGTTCGCGACGCGCCCCGGCCACGTCATCGCATACTGTATCGCCAAGCGCATATCCGGCACGCCGAGCTGCGACATCACCGTCGCGTCCTGAAACTCGACCAGCGAATGCACGACGCTCTCGGGGTGCAGCAGCACGTCGATGTTCTCCACGGGGACGTCGAACAGCCACCGCGCCTCCAGAATCTCCAGCCCCTTGTTCATCATCGTGGCGGAATCGACGGTCACCTTGCGCCCCATCGACCAGCGCGGGTGCGCCAGCGCGTCCTCGACCGTCACCTTCGCGAAGTCCACTTCCGGCCGCAACGCGAACGGCCCGCCCGACGCGGTCAGGATGAGGCGACGGATGGGGGGACAGGCATTCCTGCCTGTTGCCCGGCTGCCCTGTGACAGGCAGGAATGCCTGTCCTCCTTTTCTACGCACCACGGCAGACACCGCGCATCCTGCAAGCACTGGAACAACGCGCTATGCTCGCTGTCAATCGGCAGCATACTCACGCCCCGCGCCGCACGCTCGCGCATCACCAGTTCGCCCGCCGAGACCAGCACCTCCTTGGTCGCCAGCGCGACGTCATGCCCCGCGCCGATGGCGGCCAGCACGGGCTTCAACGCCGCCATCCCCACCATCGCGCAGACCACGAGATCCGCCCCGCCCATGGCCGCGAGGCCGCACACCGCGTCCATGCCCGCGTGGACGGCAATGCCCTTGCCCTCCGCGAGACGCGCCGCCTCCTGCGCGGCTTCGGGGTCGGTCAGCGCGATGTCCTTGACGCGGTGCGCGACGGCCTGCTCGACGATGCGCGACGCGTTGGTGTGCGCCACCAGCCCCGCGACCTCAAACCGCCCCGGCAGCGCCTCGACGATTTTCAAGGCGTTCTCACCGATAGACCCTGTGGAGCCGAGTATGACGACGCGCTTCACCATAAGAACCACTTTACGAAGAAATACATGAACGGCGCGGCGAACAGGAGGCTGTCCAGAATATCGAGGAACCCGCCCATGCCGGGGAAGCGCTTGCTCGAATCCTTGACCCCGAACGACCGCTTCAGCAACGACTCCACCAGATCCCCCAGCACGCCCGCCGTCGCCATCAGGACAGCAAGCGCAATGGCTTTAGACCAATATACTTCATCTAAAATGAACAACGTGACAGGGGGGAAAAGGTCTTCCATACCTCTTAAATTATGATAAAAATTCTCATATTGCGCAAACACCTTGTCGTGGAAAACGTACATGATTCCGGCGGCAATAATGGCCACAAGTAAACTCCCTACGTAAGCACCCAAAAGTCCAGGGATAGATTTTGCGGGTGAAATCTCGGGGATGAGCCTACGCTTGATTTTATGCCCCCAGAGGCTCCCGAACACGTATGCGCCCGTGTCGCCCATCTTTACTAGCAGGATGAAAAAGATGAGCAGGATTCGCCCCTCACCAATATCTCCTGCATAAACCTCAAACTCAAGTACCAACCGCACCATGAAACTCATCAGAACCGCAACATACCAGATACCGAGAATAGATAAGCCGAGGCATTCCGCAGCATTTTTCGTCTTACGGCGTAACACGCTCTGTACTATTAAAAACACAGGGATGAGATAAAATAAAATTTCTACAGGATTATGAGGTGAATGAGAGCCCCAATTACTGTAGAAATGCGAAGCATAAGAGGCAATAATCCCCGTTTCCCACACCGTCGCGCCCAAGAAGAGGAAGCCGCACGCGAAGATGCCGATGCGCTCCAGCTTGTACCCCCCCGCCTCGCACATCTCGCAGTATTCCAGCTGCGCGAGGAAATACACGCCGCACATCAGCGCCACCAGCATCCACACAGGCGCGAACAGGACCGTCCCGACGAAAAACGCCAAGACAAGAGGACCTGTTATGAGACGGTATTTCAGCATGCTTCCTGAATCCTATTCACAATATGCAACGCTTTCTTCCTTGACAAAAATCTCGCTGTGCGTCCCTGTCCGCATGAGTGTCAGGACAAGGATATCTCGCTCAATTTGATAAATCAACAACCAGTCGGGCATAATATGGCATTCACGTGAACCGATGAATTTCCCCTTCAAGGCATGGTCGCAATGTTTCATGGGCAGGGGTTTACCTTGACGCAATAAATCAATGACCTCATGGAGCAACGCCATATTGGCACCACGCTTTTCCATGAGCTTGTAGTCACGCTTGTAACGGCTGGTCCGCTCAATATCATATATCATGAATTCAAGTCCTTGATAAGGGCCTCCATGGTTTTAAACCGAGGGGTATTAGGGTCGCGGGCGATGCGTCGGCCTTCCCGGATGGCGGCGAGCGTCTCATCACTTAACCGTCTAACGGTGAATGGCAGCCCTTGGCAGCGGATAGACTTCTGGACGAATACATTGACCGCCGTCGTGAAGTCCAAACCAAGGTCAGAGAAAAGCTCCTCCGCCTCTTTCTTCAACTTCGAATCCATGCTAATGGTGATAGTCGATTTCATACTGCACATCCATTCAATACTGAAAAAACACATACATTATACATATTACACGATATATCTCAATCCCTAATTTCCTGATTTCTAGTTGCAGGGCGGAAGCCCTGCGCTCCCGGCGATTCCTAATTCCTAATTCAAGAAGGTGGTGCGGGCCGTATGCGCCCCTTTAGGGGAATTCCTGCCCACATTAAACCACGGGCAGGAATTCCCCTAAAGGGGCGCATACGGCCCGTGCCAGCTTATTTCTAATTTCAAATTCCTAATTCCTAATTCCTAATTACCTCAGACTCCCCCGAATCGGCGCGAGCGTTTCGCGAACGCCTCCAAGGCTTCCTTAAACTCGGCCTCCCCGAAATCGGGCCACAGCACGGGCGTGATGTGGAACTCGCTGTAGGCGCACTGCCACAGCAAAAAATTGCTCACGCGCATCTCGCCGCTCGTGCGCACGATCAGGTCGGGGTCCGGCACGTCGGGCGCGTCGAGGTGCGCGGCGATGGCGGCCTCGCTGACGGCCTCGGGCGCGAGCGTCCCGTCGCGCACCTCCTCGGCGATTCTTCGCACCGCGCGCGCGATCTCGTTCCGCCCGCTGTAGCTGAGCGCGATGATGACCTGCCGCTCGAAGTGCGCCGTCGCCGCCTCCACCCGCGCAATCTCCGCCTGTAGCCCCGCCGAGAGGTCGGCGCGGTTGCCGATGGTGCGCAGGCGCACCTGCTTCTCCATCAGCTCCTCCTCGTACTTGCGGATGAATGCCCCGAGCAACGCCATCAGCCCATCGACTTCCCCCTGCGGGCGCGACCAGTTCTCCGTGCTGAACGCGTACAGCGTGAGGTAGCGTATCCCCGCGTCGCGGCAATAGTTCATCACGCGCCGCACGGTCTCCGTGCCGGCCTCATGCCCCGCCAGACGCGGCAGCCCGCGCTGCCGCGCCCACCGCCCGTTGCCGTCCATGATCATCGCGAGATGATTTAAATTAGGAATGAGGAATGAGGAATTAGGAATCAGAGTCCCCGTCATTTGTAATTCGTCATTCGTCATTTTCAATTCCTAATTCCTAATTTCAAATTCCTAATTCTACAAGTAGCGTGGTCTCCCGCGCGGGCCCGACCGACAAAATGCCCAGCCTGCCACCGATGAGCGCCACCAGCCGCTCGACATACGCCCGCGCCTTCTCGGGCAGGTCCTCGTAGCGTGTGATGTGGCTCGTCGGCTCCATCCAGCCGGGCATCTCCTCATACACCGGCTCGCACCGCTCCAGCGCCGCAAGGTCCGACGGGAACGTCTCGTACACCACCCCGTCGTCGCGGCGGTACGCGGTACAGATTTTAATGACGGGCATCTCGTCCAGCACGTCCAGCTTCGTCATCGCCCAGAAGTCCACGCCGTTGACCATCGCCGCGTAACGGCCGATGACCGCGTCGAACCACCCGCACCGCCGCGGCCGCCCCGTGGTCGCGCCGAACTCCCCGCCCTTCTGGCGCAGGAGCTCCCCCGTCGCGTCGTGCAGCTCCGTCGGGAACGGCCCCGCGCCGACGCGCGTGGTGTAGCACTTGATGACCCCGACCACCCTTCCGATGCGGCGCGGCGACAGCCCCGAGCCCGTGCACGCCCCGCCCGCCGTGGGGTTCGAGGACGTCACGAACGGGTACGTCCCGAAATCGATGTCCAGCATCGTCCCCTGCGCACCCTCCAGCAAAATGCGCTTGCCCGCGCGGTCCGCCTCGTTCACGAACAGCACGGTGTCCGCGACGTACGGGCGCAGGGCCTCCGCGACGCTGCGGTAATCCGCCACCGTCGCGTCAACGTCCAGCAGCGGCGCGCCCCACGCCGCCAGCGTCTCGTTCGCGAGCGCGGTCTCCTCGCGCACGCGGCCGGGGAAACGCGGGTCGAGCAGGTCGCCCACGCGGAAGCCCGTGCGCCCCATCTTCGCGCCGTAGGCCGGGCCGATGCCGCGCCCCGTCGTGCCGATCTTCTTGGACTCCGCGCGCCGCGCCTCATCCGCCTTGTCCAACGCGCGGTGCCACGCCATGACCATGTGGGTGCGGTCGCTGATGAACAGCCGCCCGTCGGGGTCGATACCATGGCCGCGCAGCATCCCGATCTCGGTCATCAGGTCAAACGGGTCCATGACCACGCCGTTACCGATGACGCACTGCTTGCCCTCGTGCAGGATGCCCGACGGGATGAGGTGCAGCACATACTTCCTGCCCTCCGCGACGACCGTGTGCCCCGCGTTGCTCCCCCCCTGATAACGCACGACGACATCCGCCTGCGCCGTCAGCACATCGATGACCTTGCCCTTGCCCTCGTCGCCCCACTGGGCGCCCATCAAAACCGTGTTCGGCATACCGCTCCAATCCTCTGTTGAGAAAACTCCCTCTGACACGAAAGGGCGAAAGTATAACCGAATCCGCCCCCGTTGGGCAACCCTTTTCGGCGGGGGGGGTACGGATTCACGATTTTTTGCGATTTTTTGCTGGATTGCGGAAGCGGAAAAATGCTATTCTTGATTCACTATGAAAACACATTTCTTTTTTGCAATGGCGGCGCTGGGCGTCGCGGGGTCTGTGATGGCGCAGCAGGCGCCGGTAAACGGTCGTTTCGTGCGCGTTGAGATTAAGAAGGATAAGGCCACGCTGTCGCTGGCGGAGGTGCAGGTCTTTTCAAAGGGCGAGAACGTCGCGCTGAAGGGCAAGGCGACGCAGAGCGATACGGCGCATGGCGCGGCGGCGACGCGGGCCATCGACGGCAACACGGACACGAAGTGGGGCGGCGGCTCCATCACGCACACGCCGGAGGACCGCAAAAACCCGTGGTGGGAGGTCGATCTGGGCGCGGAGAAGGCCATCGACAAAATCATGGTCTGGAACCGCGAGGAGATACCGCAGCGCCTGGACGGCGCAGCCGTCATCATCCTCGGGGAGGACCGCAAGGTGAAGTGGGAGCAGGTGCTGACCCGCCCGAACCCGACTTCCACGGAGCTCGCCGTGGACGCGCGCGTGAAGCCGGTGGTGGCGGAGCGCAAGATCGAGCGCAAAATCGAACCGGCCACGGACAATGAGGTCCGCGCCGCCTACACGAAGCAGGCCACGTGGCTCGAGACGATTCTCGCGACGCAGGCGAAGCTGGAGGCGTTCCGCAACCTGTCCCCGGTCATGGGGCGGCTGATGGAGGATTTCCCGGCGGACGCGGCGGACATTCAGGCGGAGTATCACACGTGGATACACGGCAAGCAGTCGGGCGCGATTTCCGAGATGGCGGAGCGTTATGCGCGGGAGATCCCGGCGCACGTGCGCGGCGACTGGCAGCAGCGCGCGAAGGCGATGAAGACCGTGGAGGAGCTCACGCCCCTCCGCGCGGCGTACCGCGAGGGGAAGGACCAGATGCTGAAGCTGACGTTCCTGCAATACTTCAACGCGGAGGCGATGGAGCGGGCCATCAAGGGGTATGCCGCGAAGTACCCGGCCGTGTACAAGGACAAGGATGCGCTGCTGGCGCGTCTGGCGGAGGTCGCGCCCGTGGCGGAGGCCGCGGCGAAGGGCAGCGACATGAACGCGAAGTTTGAGGCGTCCAAGCAGGTCGAGGCGCTGATGGACGCGGTGTACATGAAGCACCCGGGCGTGGACTTCAAGGAGATGCTGATGGTGCGGCGCTCGAAGATGTCGCACCGCGGCCTGCCCGCGAACTGGCAGGGCAACTCGTCCATCCCCCTGCACGGGTACGTGAACGACGTGGTGCGCGTGCCGGTCAAGCAGGCGGCGGGCGCGAACCCGCAGGTGGTCTATGCGAGCGACAGCTTCGTGGGCGACGTGAACCTGCATTTCGACGCGGACCGCATCGCGTTCGCGTCGGGCAAGAAGGGCGAGAAGGGCTGGCGCATCTTCGAGACGCGCCTCGACGCGCCGGGCGTGGTCAAGGAGCTCACGCCGCCGGATATGCCCGACATCGATTTCTATGACCCGTGCTACCTGCCGGATGGCCGTATGCTCTTCGTGGCCACGAGCGGCTTCCACGGCGTGCCGTGCGTCACGGGCAGCGACTACGTGGGCAACACGCACCTCATGGAGAAGGACGGCTCCATCCGCCGCATCGTGTTCGATCAGGACAACAGCTGGTGCCCCGTGGTGATGAACAACGGCCGCGTGCTTTACCTGCGCTGGGAATATACCGACTCCGCGCACTACTTCGCGCGCGTCATCATGACCATGAACCCGGACGGCTCCGACCAGCAGGAGTTCTACGGCAGCAACTCGTACTGGCCCAACAGCCTCTTCTACGCGCGCCCCCTGCCCGGCTCCGTCACCAAGTTCGCGGGCATCGTCTCCGGCCACCACGGCCACGCGCGCATGGGCGAGCTCGTCCTGTTCGACGCCGCCAAGGGCCGCCGCGAGACCGACGGCGTCATCCAGCGCATCCCCGGCTACGGCAAGCCCGTCGAGAACGTCACCAAGGACGGCCTGGCGAACAACTCCAAGCCGCTCTTCCTGCACCCGTTCCCGCTGAGCGACGAGCTCTTCCTCGTGTCCATGCACGAGAACAGCGGCGGGCCGTTCTTCATCGCGCTCGCGGACATCTACGACAACTTCGTGCCGCTGTGGCAGTCCGTCTCCGACCACCTGCTCGAGCCGCGGCCGCTCAAGAAACAGCCCAAGCCCGTCCTGCCCGTGGACCGCTACCGCCCCGGCGAGAAGGACTGCCTCGTCTATATGGTCGGCGCCGACGTGGGCCCCGGCCTTGAGGACATCCCCAAGGGCAAGGTCAAGAAGCTCCGCGTCTTCGAGTACGTCTATTCCCCGCGCAACACCGGCGGCCACTACCACATCGGCTTCGAGGGCCCGTGGGACGCGCGCGTCATCCTCGGCACCGTCGATGTAGAGTCCGACGGCTCTTGCATGTTCAAGGCACCCGCCAACACCCCCATCGCCGTCCAGCCCCTCGACGCGAACGGCAACACCCTCCAGCAGATGCGCTCGTGGTTCGTCGGCGTCCCCGGCGAGACCATCACCTGCGTCGGCTGCCACGACCGCCAGAACGCCGCCCCGCCCACCGGCGCCTCCGTCGCCTCCCGCAAGAAGGCGCAGGAGATCCAGCCGTGGTACGGCCCGCGCCGCAGCTACGCCTTCGAGCGCGAGGTCCAGCCCGTCCTCGACCAGGCCTGCATCGGCTGCCACAACAGCAAGACCGTCGCCAAGAACAAGCTCGGCCAGCCCGTCCCCAACTTCGAGACCACCCCGAGCCACGACCGCTTCTCCACCGCCTACCTCAGCCTCCACCCCTACATCCGCCGCAACGGCCCCGAGGGCGACTACCACCTGCTCACGCCCCTCGAGTTCCACGCCGACACCTCCGAGCTCGTCCAGATGCTCAAGAAAGGCCACCACAACGTCAAGCTCAACCCCGAGCAGTGGGACCGCCTCTTCACGTGGATCGACCTCAACGTCCCCTTCTGGGGCTCATGGTCAGAGCGCGACGGCGAGCGCGTCGCCAAGCAGATCCAGCGCCGCAAGGAGATGGCCAAGCTGTGGGGCAACATCGACTTCGACCCCGAAGAGATCGTCAACCCCTACACCCCCGGCACGTTCACCCCGCCGCCCCAGCAGCCCGCCGCCGCGTTCTCGCCCCCGCCCACCGTCAAGGGCTTCCCCTTCGACAACGCCGCCGCCAAGGCCATGCAGGGCGCGGGCGCGTTCAAGGACTACGACCTCGGCGACGGCCAGAAGCTCACCTTCTCCCGCATCCCCCAAGGCGCCTTCGTCATGGGCAGCGCCGACGAGACCCCCGCCGAGGCCCCCCAGCACGAGGCGCGCATCGCCAAGCCCTTCTGGATGGCCACCACCCCCGTCACCCAAGCGCAGATGAAGCAGTTCGACCCCGCCTTCGAGAACGGCGTGTACGACATGCACTACAAGGATCAGGTGGACCGCGGCTACTTCATGAAAGACCCCGACTTCCCCGCCATCCGCGTCTCATGGGAACAGGCCAACGCCTACTGCGCGTGGCTCTCCAAGAAGATCGGCAAGACCGTCCGCCTCCCCACCGAGGCCCAGTGGGAATGGGCCTGCCGCGCCGGAACCGCCACCCCCATGAACTACGGCGGCTTCGACGCGGACTTCTCCGCGCACGAGAACTTCGCCGACCACATGTTCATCGAGCTCGCCGTCACCGGCGTTGACCCCAAGCCCATCGCCAAGGGCAACGACCCCAACCCCGCCAAGCTCCCCTCCCCGCTGTGGGACTACGAGCTTCGCGACCGCCGCTTCAACGACGGCGCCCTTCACCTCGCCAAGGTCGCCAGCTACGCCCCCAACGCATGGGGCCTGCACGACATGCACGGCAACGCCGCCGAGTGGACCCGCTCCTCCTACAAGCCCTACCCCTACAAGGACGACGCCGCCCGCAACAACGCCGCCATTGACGACATGAAGGTCGTGCGCGGCGGCTCCTGGTACCGCCGCCCCCACGTCTCCACCTCCTCCTGGCGCTGGCGCTACCCCGGCTGGATGCGCCCCTTCGACGTCGGCTTCCGCGTCGTCATCGAGGACTAGGGCGCCCCGAACAGGTGCGGCCATGATTGCGCTGATTGCAGAAAAACGGGAGGGGATCGCGGAACACTGCCGGCGGCTGAACGTGCGGCGTCATCCCACCGTGCCGCGAAGGGCAAAACCTTTCCGTATCATAGCGAAGGGCGAAGCCCTCTTGAATAGCCAATATCCAACACAGGGGACCCCGTTGGCGCAACCGCGAGCAATGGGGCATGAGAACATCCAACGTCCAAGTGAAATGCGCTTCGGGACAATGACAGGTAGCGCATGGCATCCCCCCCGTGCCGCGAAGGGCGAAGCCCTTCCGTATCATAGCGCAGGGCAACGCCCTGCGTATGGATATGCACGCCATTTCAAGGCTGAAGGCCTTGCGGATGATGCGGTGCTATCCGCAAGGCTTTCAGCCTTGTGGCATTGTGTTGGTCGTTACGTAGGGCGTTGCCCTACGCTGTCATCCGCAAGGCCTTCGGCCTTGCGCTTCGGGACAATGACAGATAGCGCATGGCGCCCCCGCCGTGCCGCGAAGGGCGAAGCCCTTCCGTATCATAGCGCAGGGCAACGCCCTGCGTATGGAGACGCACACCATTCCAAGGCTGAAGGCCTTGCGGGTGATGCGGTGCTATCCGCAAGGCTTTCAGCCTTGTGGCATTGTGTTGGCCGTTACGTAGGGCGTTGCCCTACGCTGTCATCCGCAAGGCCTTCGGCCTTGCGCTTCGGGACAATGACAGATAGCGCATGGCGCCCCCGCCATGCCGCGAAGGGCGAAGCCCTTCCGTATCATAGCGCAGGGCAACGCCCTGCGTATGGATACGCACACCATTCCAAGGCTGAAGGCCTTGCGGATGATGCGGTGCTATCCGCAAGGCTTTCAGCCTTGTGGCATTGTGTTGGCCGTTACGTAGGGCGTTGCCCTACGCTGTCATCCGCAAGGCCTTCGGCCTTGTGCTTCGGGACAATGACAGATAGCGCATGGCGACCCCGCCATGCCATGAAGGGCGAAGCCCTTCCGTATCATAGCGCAGGGCAACGCCCTGCGTATGGAGACGCACACCATTCCAAGGCTGAAGGCCTTGCGCTTCGCGGCATGGCTGGATAGGGCGGTAACTGATTTTTTAGGAACAAACCTAATGAGGAGAATGATGATGATGAAGACGAGTGAGATGAGGAAATGGGCCTTCGCCGTGATGGCGGGGGTGGCGGCGACGGCGGCGATGGCGCAGGAGCCGTTTGTGGCGGTGACGAACATCACGGGCGTGACCGTGCTGACCATGGCGGGGGAGTGGCAGGAGTTTAACCCCGCCATCCTCCCCGAAACCGCGACGAACACGGCGTTTGACATCGAGTGGACCATCAAGGACGCGGGAACCACGGGCGTGGCCGACTTCTATTACAGGTGGACGATTGCCAGCGATGCCGACGGCACACGCTACTACAAAAGCGTCAACTTCGAGACGGAAAACAGCGGGACGCTCGTGCTCACGGCGACCATCACGAACGGCGTGGCATTGGGCGTTGACTACACGCAGGATTTCACCATCACGGTGCTGCCGTTGTTCGCGGCGGTCACGAACATCACGGCGGTGCCGGCGGCGGCGGTGGCGGGGGTGCCGCTCACCCTTGGCGGCACGGTGGAGCCGTTGGGTGCGACACGGCAGACCATCGTGTGGAGCGTCACCGACGCGGGCGGCACGGGCGCGTCCTTCAGCGGCGACACGCTCACCGCCACGGCGGCGGGGAGCGTCACCCTCACCGCCACCATCGCGGGCGGCCTGGCCGAGTCCCACGGGCCCGTGGCGCTTGTCGCGGCGAGTTACGAGGACACCCTCGCGGTGAAGGCCGACGGCACGCTCTGGACGTGGGGATATAACCGTCATGGCATAATGGGGAACAACATGTCGGTGCCCCGACTCACCCCGTCGCAAATCGGGACGGACGACGACTGGGCGACCGTCACGATAGGCTGGATTCACAACGTCGCGCTCAAGGTCGACGGCACGCTCTGGACGTGGGGGCAGAATGGCAACTCCCAACTTGGGTTGGGCGACGACAAAATCACGCATTGCAAAACCCCCACCCAAATCGGGACGGGCTACGATTGGGCGACCCTCTCGGCGGGTTTTGTCTACACCGTCGCGACCAAGAACGACGGCACGCTCTGGGCGTGGGGTGACGGCTATTTCGGCGACGGCATGGCGACCCGAAAAAATGTCCCCACGCAAATCGGGACGGACGACGACTGGGCAACCGTCACGGCGGGCTATTATCACACGCTCGCGTTGAAAAACGACGGCACCCTCTGGGCGTGGGGTAGCAATGGTTACGGCCAACTCGGCGACAACACGACGACCTACAAAACCGTCCCCACGCAAGTCGGGACGGATGACGACTGGGCAACCCTCGCGGCGGGCGCATATCACACGCTCGCGTTGAAGGCCGACGGCACGCTCTGGGCGTGGGGACGGAATTACAACGGCCAGTTGGGCGACAACACGACGGACGACAAAACCGTCCCCACGAAAATCGGGACGGACGACGACTGGGCAACCATCGCGGCCGGCGGCTATCACACGCTCGCGGTGAAGGCAGACGGCACGCTCTGGGCGTGGGGATACAATGGCGATGGCCAGCTTGGCGACAACACGACGGTCAACAAAAGCGTCCCCACGCAAGTCGGGACGGATGACGACTGGGCTAGCGTCGCGGCGGGCGAATATCACACCCTCGCGGTGAAGGCCGACGCCTCCCTCTGGGCATGGGGAGGCAACTGGGGCGGTCAACTCGGCGACAACACGAAGGACGACAAACTCGTCCCGACGCTCATCCTCTCGCCCGAGCCCTTGGACTACACGCAGGAGTTCACCCTCACCGTCGAACCCGCGCCCGCGCCGTTCGTGGCGGTGACGGACATCGCCCAAATCGGGAACGTCACGCAGGCGGGGTTGTCGCTCACGCTCGCGGGGAGGGTCGTCCCTGCGGACGCGACGCATCAGGACATCGTGTGGAGCGTGAAGGATGCCGGAACCACAGGCGCGACAATCGCCGGCAACATCTTCACCTCCACGGCGCCCGGGAAGGCCACCGTCACCGCAACCATCGCGGGCGGCGCGGCGGGCGGCGCGGATTTCACGAAGGACGTCCAAGTCACGGTTTACACGTTCGTCGCGGTGGCCTCCGTCAGCCTGCCCGACACCGTCGTCGCCACGAACGGGGTGCCGTTCACCTTGCACGGCTTGGTCATCGCGGAAACGCCCTCGATGTACAGCGCCGGGCGGCTCATCACCTTGGAGGTCGCCGACGACGACTCTGGCGATGTGGCGGCGGAGATTGACGGCGAAACCACTTATGTCTACATTGATGGTTTCCTCCGCGGGGCTTGCGAGTACACCGTCACCCCGTCCGGCACGGGGACGCTTGTCCTCGTGGCAAGGGTCGTGGACGGCCTCGCGCCGGGTTTGGACTACACGCATGAAATCACCGTCACGGTGGTTCCGGCGGACGGTCCCGACCCCTACCTCTCCGACCCCGAGGCGGCGGTTTCGGAGAAACCGCCTTACCAGACCACCGCCTACGACGGCTTCCTCTACGACACCAACAACACCGTGCGCGGGACCGTGACGTTGAAAGCGACGATGAAGGAGAAGAAGGACAAGAAGACGGGCATCGCCACCACCAACTGGACGGTCTCCGCCAAGGCCGTCATGCAGAACGCCTCGCTCAGCTTCTCCGGCAAGCCCGTGGGTGCGCTGGAGCGTTTCACCGCCCACACGAAGAACAACGCCGAGACGCTGGACGTGTTCATGCAGGGCGACCGCTTCTTCGGCACCCTCTCGGGTGCGAAGGTTGACGGCACGTTCACCGTGGACGGCGCCCACGCCGTGTTCGCGGACAAGAAGGCCAAGCCCGCCCAGGACCGCCTCGACGAGTTCAGGGGGGTGTACAACGTGGCGTTGTTGGATAACGCATTTGTAGAGACGGATGATTATCCGTCTCTCCCGAGGGGTTACCTCTCCCTCACCGTCGGCAACCTCGGCTCCGTCAAATTCGCGGGCGTGCTTGCGGACGGCACGAAGGTGTCCGGCAGCGGCAAGCTGCTCGATTTCCTCAACGAGGATGATTGGCTGGCCGTCGCGCTGTTCAGGCCGCTGTATTCGAAAAAGGGCTTCATCGGCGGCCTGCTGTGGATCGACACCGACACCAAACAGGTTCTCGTGGACGCGGAATACGGCTGGTGCGTGGACTGGGTTTGCGCAGACCCGAAGAAGGGCGGCCCGTTCGCGTATGCGCTGGATGCGCTGGGCGGGTACTTCGGCAACGGCAAGGCGGCGGTGGCGCCGCCCGCCGGATTGTCCTTCAGCGCGGATTGCGGGTGGCTCGCGGGGACGCTCGCCCTCCAATGGGACGGCCTGGCGGACGGCCGCTGGGTCGAGGAGGCGTTCCCGCTGGGGCTGCTCGCGACGCCCAGCGGACTGAAACTCTCCATCGACAAAGGCACCGCGCCCAAGAAGCCCAAGGGCGAGACCGAGTACGACTACGAGACCGTGCGCGACCGCAACCCCTCCCTCGCGACAATCTCCTACACCGCCAAGACGGGCGTGTTCAAAGGCAAGTTCAGCCTCTACTACGACGGCCTCAACGCGAAGGGCGCGCTCCAGCACAAGGCCGTCTGCGTCTCGTACTCGGGTCTGATGATCCCGCACGAGGACGGGCTGATTGGGTTGGGGACAGGGACGGCCACCATCAACAAGGTGAAGGTCGGCGTGCCGGTGTTTCTGCAATAAAGGGGGAGAGGGGACCAAGGGGACATAGGGGAGAATACACCTTCGTCCCCTAGGTCTCCTTGATCCCCTCTCCCATCGCCAGCGCGAAACGTGAAACACCGCAACACAACATCCCGCATCGCCGTCGGCCTCTCCGGCGGCGTGGACTCTGCTGTGTGCGCCCTGCTCCTGCGCGACCAAGGCCATGAGGTCATCGGCGTGACCCTGCTCCTGCACGACACCCCTTCATTGGAGGGCGAGCGTCCCCGCGAGCCGCAGACCCCGTCCGCACAGGCCGCCGCCGTCGCCGAGCAGATCAACATCCCGCACCACGTCATCGACCTGCGCGAGCGTTTCGAGTCCGAGGTGCTGCGCCCGTGCTGGGGGGCATTCGAGCGCGGCACGACGCCCAACCCCTGCGTGCTGTGCAACCCCCTCGTGAAATTCCACGGCCTGCTCAACGCCGCGCACGAGTACGGGTGCGATGCCGTCGCCACGGGGCATTACGCGCGCGTCACCCCCGACGGTCAGCTCCTGCGCGGCGCGGACACGCAGAAGGACCAGAGTTATTTCCTCCATGCGCTGGACACCGAAACGCTGGCGCGGACGCGCTTCCCCCTCGGCGGCATGACCAAGCCCGAAGTCCGCGCACGGGCCCGCCAATACGGGCTGGCGAGCGCGGAAAAGCCCGAGAGCCAGGACGTGTGCTTCGGAGACGCGGAGAGCCACATCGCCGAGGCCCTGCGCCAACGCTACCACGGGCAGGCCCTCCCCGGCGTCATCACCGACGAGGCGGGGAACGTCCTGCGCCGCCACGACGGCATCCACCGCTTCACCCTCGGCCAGCGGCGCGGGCTGGGCGTGGCCACAGGGCAACGCGCGAAAGTCATTTCCATCAGCACGCAAGACGGCACCATCGTCATCAGTAGCCGCCCTGACGCATCCTGCCGGCAGACGTGTTCAGCGGAACACGTCCGCTGGCACGGCGAACCGTCCCCCTGCGGCGCGAGCGTCACCGCCCAAGTCCGCTACCGCCAGAAGCCCGTCGCCGCGATCATCGAGGCCCTCTCGCCGGCGCACCGCACCGTCAGCGTCCGCTTCACCGAGCCCGTCTTCAGCGTCACCCCCGGCCAGTCCCTCGTCCTCTACGACGGCGACCGCGTGATTGGCGGCGGCGTGATCCGTTAAATCTCAAAGCCCAGCGCGGCGGCGATCTGCGCGACGGCGGGGCGGAGACCGGGCGGGGTGGCGGCGTGCCAGCGCTGGAGGTGGTCGCGGAAACCGTCGCCGCTCTGGACATCGCTGTTGAGGTACGGCACGGCTTGCCAGAGGCGTGGGTCTTTCTGGAAGAGCGGCAGGAGACGGAGCGCGACGACCGTGTTCAGGTCGCGCCTCGTGCGGTCCTTGGAGAGGGCGTCGAGGTTAGACGTCAGCCATGCTGCGAACGCCTCGGCGCTTTCAAAAGTCGGCGTGTCCTTGATGTGGTTGTCAACATAGTCTTTCAGTGACTGCCCGTAGGACTGCCAGTTCGGGTAGGGCGCGTCCCCGGCGAGCCAGTCCTCGCCCGTCTGGCGGAGGCACCAGAGCGAGGCGAGCTCGCAGAGCGCTTCCGCGAACCACATGTTCGGGTGCTGGTTGGACACCTTCCAGTGCTTGGAAAACACATGGCAGTATTCGTGCGCGAACTGGTAGGCGAGCTGGCTCCAGTACGTCCCGGATGTCGCCAGCAGGATGACGCGCTTCCCGCCCGGCGCAGGGTCGGTGAGCGCGATGGGCCACGGGTCTTTGTTCTGGCGCACGAGGATCGGCTCGCGGGCGGCCACGCGCCCATGTCGGGCAAATGCCTTCGCGACCGCGACGCAAACCGCTTGCGCGTTTTCCGCGCCGATGCCCTTCCCCCATTCGGGCTGATCGATTTTAATCGGCTTAAGCTCGGGCTCCGGCAATGCCGGGACTTCGGCGGCTTTCAGGGAAACCACCATGAGCAACCAATACGCAAACAGTATTTGCCATTTTTTCATTGTCCTGTCTGCCTCCTTTTTTTCCTCGCGCAGAGGCGCAGGGACGCAGAGTTTTTTTCAGAAGTTAACCTTGCAAAATCTCTGCGCCTTTGTGTGCCCCGCTCGTCGCACATCGCGCGAGCGGGGTCCCCTACCCCTGCGCGAAAATAACCCTGTCTAAAATAAACCTCCGTTTTTTTACCGCAGTTTACACAGATTTCACAAACGTTCCTACAGCTTAATCTTGTCGAACGCGTCGCCGAGCGAGCCGAAGCTGTTGGAGGAGCCTTTACTGTTGGCGAGGTATGCGGAGATGTCGGCCTCCTCGTCGTTCGCGCCGCTTCCGCGTGTCTCCCATTTCGCGGGGAGGGTGAGGGCGATGCGGTCGCCTTCGACGGACTTGACCACGACCTCAATCTTGGACGACGGCGGGAACTGGCGCTCGAGTTTCGCGGCGGGGTTGCCGCCCTTGGGAGTGTCCGTCTCGCTGATGTGGAGTAGGCCCGTCTTGTCCTCCGAGAGGCGCACGAACACGCCGAAGGCCTGCACCGACTCGACAATGCCCTCGACTTTCGCGCCTTCCGAAAGCTCGCCGGGCGTGAGCGCCTTGACGCGCTCGTCAACGGGCGCAAGGCTGAAACGGCGGCGTTCAAGGTCGATGCCCTCGACCTTCAGCAGCAGCTCCTGCCCCTCGGAGACCGCCTCGCGGGCGGACATGATGCGGCGGCCGCCGCCGAGCTTGGAGATCGGGATGAGGCCTTCCACGCCGGGGATAAGCTGGGCGAACGCGCCGAAGCGTTCGAGCTTGGTAATCTTGCCGACGAACGTCGCGCCCTGCGGGAACTGCGCGACGGCGTCGCTCCACGGGTCGCCCTGCGCGCCGCGCAGGCTGAGCGAGATGCGGTCGCGCTCCCAATCGAGATCCTTGATCAGCACGTCCACCGTGTCGCCGACCTTCACCACGTCCTCGGGCTTCACGTCACGCGTCCACGCGATTTCTTTCAGCGGGATAAGCCCTTCCGCGCCGCCGAGGTCAACGAACACGCCGAACTCCACCATGCGCGTGACCTTGCCCGACGCGACCATGCCGACGTAGAGCTCCTCGACCAGCTCCTGCCGCTGGGCCTCGCGCTCCTTCTCCAGCAACTCGCGGCGGCTGAGGATGACGTTCTCGCCGCGCTCGTCCTCGCCGTACTCGGAGACGAGGAACAGGAACTTGTGGCCGACGTACTCCGCGCCCTCCTGACGGAACAGGCTGATCTGCGAGAACGGGCAGAACGCGCGGCGCCCTGCGGCCTTGACCTCGTAGCCGCCGTTGATCTCCTTCTCGACAAGCCCCTCGATGGGCATCTGCTGCGCGTATGCGTCCGCGAGCGTGCGGTCGATGATGGGCTTCGACGAGATGCTGCCCGAGAACAGGAACGCGCCGTTCTGCATCCCCGCGAAAATCACGTCCACCGTGTCGCCGATCTTACAGCGCAACGTCCCGTCCAGGCACGTCATGTCGCTGGTGGCCACAAGGCCCTCGCGCTTCGCGTTCACGTCGAGGACGACATACGCCCCCGTGATGTTGGTCACCACGCCCCGCACGCGGTCGCCCGGGTTGAACCCGCCACGGTAATTGTTCAGCTGCGCATTCAGCAGCGACTCGAAATCCGCCATTGACGCTTTTTTATTGTTCATTGAGACTCACCTTTTTTTATGACAATTCAGCAACAGAAAAACCTACGGCTGGCGACGGCACGACTCCAGCCCCGAATCCACGGCGACAATCGAGATGCCCCATTTATCCGCCGCCGGCAGCACCTGCCCGCGCTCGAGGAAAATCATCCGCTCCGCCTGAAACGCGAACGCGCTCACGCCCATCTTCCGCAGGAACGCGAGCGTCTTCATCCCGAACGCCGGGATGTCGAAACGCATATCGTGCCCATCCTTCGCGCCCTTGAACACGACGCACCCCCTGCCGCCGATTTTCGCGCCGCGCCGGATGGTCGTGTTCGTGCCCTCCAAGGCCTCCACCGCGCAGATCGCGCCGTCCTTGACCACCACCACCTGCCCGATCTCGGCGGAAGCGATGAGCAGGCTCGCACGGCTGGCGACCCCGATGTCGTTCCACTCACGCGCGTCCGGCTCGCGGCGGGTCAGCACCCCCGCCACGGGGATCGCCTCATCCATGAAGCACGACGCCGGCAGGACCCGCGCGCCCGCCGCCTCTAAAGCCTCGCAGGCCTTCCCGAAAATCGTGTGCGAGTTCTTCACGGGCAGCTCGGCCATCAGCCTGCGGCTCAGCGCGTCGAAGCGCGTCGTGAACAGCGAGGTCGGGGAGATGCCGCCGCCGAACGCCAGCGCGATCCCCGGGCGCGCGGCGCACCAGTCGCGCACGCGCCCAAGCTCGCCCAGCCCGACCGGCACCCACTCGTCCACCAGCGGGCGCAAGCGGCGCTTCTCGGCCGCGCCGCGAATCGCCAGCGCCGTGATGTGGCGCACGCCGGCCTTGCGCGCGCCCGCCGCCATCACCAGCGGATACTCGCCCACACCTGCAACAATCGCAAGAGAATCAATCATCCGAAAATCCCAAACATTTCGCAAAAAGCACACACTATACAAAAACTGGCGGCATTACGCAAGCCTCGTGCGCACTGTCACGGGAGAGAAAATTCGCGCGGCGAAAAATAGGCGCACGAAAAAAGTTTCACATTTCGGAAATTAACCGTTGACTTGCGAAACGTTTTTTGCGATACTATATCCCGTTTTTCGCACCCGTGGTGGAATTGGCAGACACGTAAGATTCAGGTTCTTATGCCGAGAGGTGTGGGGGTTCAAATCCCTCCGGGTGCACCAGAGGGATTTTCCGGGAGCCCCCTTCGTCTATCGGCTAGGACATCAGGTTCTCATCCTGGAAAGAGGGGTTCGACTCCCCTAGGGGGTGCCAATAGGGTACTTTATCCTTACTCGGGATGGGGTTCTTGGAAATCCACAGGGCAACGTGCCACGAACCGTCAGGCTTGCGCCTGACTTCTTTTATGCTCGCACGCAGGAACGCCCGCTTCTCCGGGGTGTTTTCGAGTTTCCCGTAACTTCTGGCGATTGCCGCCATCCGGCTCGTGAGGCTTTCAGGCTCGTAGTTTGCCAGAATCGCCTCCAGCGCGTCTATCTCGCCGCACAGCGCGTCGGAGCGGGAGCGCAGGGCATCCACGGGGGCGGCGGCTTGCGAGAGTTCATCGTTGAACCTTGAAGCGTTATCCGCCCTGACGAATCCCGCCAGAAGCATGTCTTTGATTTTTCGCTCGTTGGATTCTGCTATGGATGTTGCTTTGCGGTTCGCGGCGAGTTCTTTTCTCAGTTCAGCGAGCCGCTCCCTTGTCGAGGCGTTCACGTCCTGCGTCGCCATGTCAAGAACCGACTTGTCCTTCCACGTTTTCAGAATCACATCGGTGACGGCGGCCTCGAGTTCCTCGGCCTTGATGTAACCTCGGGCGGGGCATACGGCGGAGTCTTGGCAGCGGTAATAGGGGTATGCCTTCCCGTTGCCCTTGGTCAGCGTGTTTGTTGACATCGCCTTGCCGCAGGAGCATTTGACCATGCCCGAGAGCATATACTCGTAGTTACAGGCGTTTATCCTCGGCGCGGACTTGGTGTGCGGGAGACGCGCTTGGACGGCGTCCCATGCGGGTTGCCCGATGATAGGCTCGTGCCTCCCTTGGAAAACCTGCCCGGCGAATGATATTTTCCCGGTGTACACGGGGGCGCGGAGGATTTTGATCAGTGTGTTTTTAGGCATCTTGAACAGTCTCCGAAGGTCGGTGATGGTATCGCCTTGCGCGTATCTGCGGAAAATCTCTTTGACGATGGGCGCTTTCGCGGGGTCGGGCAGGAGGATGTTGTCCTTGGCGGGCTTGTCAACGGTGTAGCCGAACGGGGGGCGGCCCGTGAGGTATTGCCCGGCGCGGGCTTGGGAGAGCATCTTCGCCTTGGTGTTTTCGCCGCCGAGGTGGGCGAAGTATTCGGCGGCGGAGACGAGCAGCTGGAGCATGAAGCGGCCGGAGGGGCTGGCGAGGTCGAGGTTCTGGCGGACGGCGATGAGGCCCTTCCCTGCCTTGGACAGGACGCGCAGGATTTCGACGTACCCTTCCATGGAGCGTGTGAGGCGGTCGATGTTCAAGACGGCCATAGCGTCCCAATCCGCCGTGCCGCCGGAGGCTTCGGCGAGCAGGGATTGCAACGCCGGGCGGTCGTTGGTGCGCCCGGATATGAACTCGTCCACCTTGTCGGGCGCGAACGTCGCCGACGGGTCAACGCGCTGGAGGTGTTCCCGGCAAGCGGCAATCTGTGCCGAGCAGGAGGTCTCGCCCTCCCAGTCGGATCCGCGCTCGGAGACGCGGGCGTATATCTGGTAGGTCATGCGACATCCTCGTCAGGCTCTTCGTCGTCACTTTCGGATTGAATCACTTCATCCGAATAGTCAACGTTGTCTTGCGATGCGTGGAATTCCTCGGCAGCCATTGTCTTGTTGAACACGGCTGTCGGCTCGATCTCTTGCACAAGCTGCTCCAGCGCGTCTATGTCCGTCGTGAAGAACTCTTTGCGCCTGTTCACTTTGTTCACGCGGGAGGCGTTCAGGCGCGTGTGCAGTGCGTTTTCGAGGGCGACGGCATCATTGGAGAAGATGAAGCAGTGTACGTCGAACTCGAACGGGACGCTGGCGGAGCCGAGCTCGTCTATTCGGTCTTGCGGCTCGAAGCGGCGCGTCATGCCGATTTTGAATACCTTGTCGCCAAACGCGCCGAGGTTGCTGATGACGTACACAGTACCTGCGACACCCTTTGCGAGCGAGGCGATCTTCTCTTTCTTTACGACCATCTCGGCCATCTGCGCATTGACCTCTTGAATCCTCTCGCGAACCTCGGCTTGCCTTTCTGGCGGCGCTTCA
The DNA here is from genome assembly GCA_009778475.1 of Kiritimatiellota bacterium. GTDB lineage: Bacteria > Verrucomicrobiota > Kiritimatiellia > RFP12 > UBA1067 > WRJS01. The sequence continues at coordinate 28,290 of WRJS01000034.1, forward strand.
GCGAGCATCTCTTGCAGCCGGGCTACCTCGCCCTGGTACTTTGCCTCTTCCTCGGCAATGCGCTTCTGTGCCTCTTCAATAGCCTTGCGCTCGGCGGCTTCCTGACGCATCTGCTCGCGGATGGCGACCTGTTCCATGCGCTGCTGCTCTTTCCTGACGTACCACAGGTGCTCTATCTTGACGGCCTCGTAGAAATGGTACTCGATCTGCCCCATGAATTTCGTGAGTGTCGGAAGGATGGTCTGGTTGCCGTCACCGGCGATGAGCGTGGCGCGGGCCAACGCCTTCTTGACCTCGGTATTGGCCTGTTCCGTCGTTCCGTGGCGGAGGTTGAGGAGGATTGCCTGAAGCTCGGCGCGGAGGGAGACGACGATGAGGGCGTATATCGCGCTGTTGGCCTTGTTGCCGTAGCGACCCTCGTACTGGACGAAGAGGGACTCTATCTGCCGCTCGTTCTCTTTGAACGCGCGGCGTAGGTCTTTGACGCTCATGGAATGGAGACGCGCCTCGGTGGACGGCGCGAGCATGTCAACCTCGTCGAAGTCGGCCTTCGGAATCGTGCAGCTCTCGACGCGCGGCTCGTACAGGAGCCAGTTGTTGACGCAGTTTCTGATGCTGTTGTAAAGCGCCTTCATTTTTGCCAGCTTCTTTGTGTCGCATAGTACAGCGGATTCGATTTTCGCATACCTGCCGGTCGCCTCGTCGAGCTTGGATTGCATGGTGTTGTTGCCCGCTTCCAGCTGAATGGCTTTCAGCGAGAAATCGCTTGCGAGCGCGTCGTGATTTGCCTTCAGGGCTTTTATTTTCTCCTGCATGGCTGCATGGTCGTGGTAGCCTACCTGCGAGAGGTAGTTCTCGAACTCGGCGATGCGGCGCGCCATGTCTTCCCGCTCTTCGCCGAGCCGCTGAAGCTCCTGCCTGTCGGCGGCCTCTTTTTCCGCGAGGCTTCTGCGGTGCAGGATCTGGGCGACGCACGCGGCCGCCCCAGCGGCGGCGGTTATGGCGAGCCACCACAGGAAGGCCTTCGGCCAGATGCATGAGAGGCAGACGGCGAAAAACGCCAGCACGGAGAAGACCGGCATCCAGTATTTCGACGAGACGATCGTTTTGATTTTTTCCACGGCAGCTCCTTTCCGAAACAATGAAATGCAATTATATCGACATGGCAACAAAAAGTACAAGGCAAAAAAAATATTTATTTTTTTTTATTTTGTGCTTGACGGTGTAGTTACACCTGTGTTAATATGGTGGCATTTCAAAGGAGAGTAAGGTTAATGCCAGATTCAAGAAAGGTCGGTAAGAAGCACATCGGTGCGTGGCTCGATGAGACGGACATTGAGACGCTGAAGAGAATAGCCGTTCTTAATGATACGGATGTGACTGGGTTGCTGAGGATGATTGCTCGCCGTGAGCAGGTCAAGGTTAAGGAGAATGACAATGGAAAAGAAGTTCGTTGAGATGGATGATGAGACGTTCGCATATTTTTCGGAGCGGGCGAAAGAAGAAGGCGTTGATGTGTCGGAGTATCTCCACAATCTCGTCAAGAGTTTTAGCGTGGGTGTAGTTACACCTGTGCGCAATGTGGCTTGCACAGGGTGCGCCTAATTTTGCCGTGGGTGTAGTTACACCGTGCTGCGAAAAAGACAGGGGATGAAAGTTATGGCGAGGTTCAAGGTTGTGGAGGGCGTGGGGCTGGTTGACGGGAGGCTGCTGGAGGCGGCGGACCCGAAGCCGACGGCGAGCATGTCGGTGACGACGGCGCGGGGTGACCGGATCACGGTGTACCCGGCGAAGGGCTGGCGGACGGAGGAGGCGGTGCGCATCGTGGCGCGGTTCATCGAGGAGACGATGGCGGGGCTGGCGGGCGCGGAGTGAAAGGAGCGCGATGAAAAGCAGGACGAGTAAGAAACCGGCGAAGCGGGACGGGATGGTGAACGTCAACGTCAAGATGACGGTGGCGGAGCGCGGGCGCATCAAGGAGCGCGGGGCGCGTGAGCAGCGGAGCGTGTCGGCGGAGATACGCTACCGCATGGGGATGGCGTACGGGGCGGAAGCATCCGCATAGGGGGGGGCTGGTTATGGCTGCGGGAGCTGAGAAGAGGCGGTACGTGCGGAGGGCGGAGCGGCGGTATCCCGACAGGGTATGCGGGCGGCCGATCGTCATATCCTCGGTGGAGTACGTCCCATGTTCGCCGGAGCAGGAGCGGAGGATACTTGACCTCTGCCGGGCGGCGCACGTGGCGTCGGGGTTGCGCCTGTGGGCGGAACCGCGTGCCGTGGCGGGCCCGCAGATATACTTTTGAGGAGGTGATGGCGTGAGCGTTAGCGTGATAGGCAAGACAGGCGCGACAGGCGGAGGCGCGCGCATTGACCTTCCGGATGCGGTGCATGAGTGCTGCGCCGCGCTCGGGGTCGAGCCGATGCGCCTGTGCGATTGCGAGCTCTTGGTCCTCGCGGGGTGGATCGTGCCGAGCATCGACGGGCTGGAGCATGCGTTCAGGCCGCGCGTCACGGAGAGCCTCCGGGATGCCGTCGTGCGCCAGCGCGGGGAGGCGGCGGCGGATGCGCTGGACAGGTTCTTCGGGTGGTCTCGGGCGAACGGTAGCTCATGGCGTGTGCAGATGCGGGAGGGGGTCACGGGATGACGGTCTACGGGTATCTCAGGGTGTCGACTGGCGGGCAGACGGTGGAGACGCAGAGGATCGGGGTGCTTGCGGAGGCGCACAGGAGAGGGCTTGCGGTTGATGAGTTCGTCACGGACGAGGGCATTAGCGGCGGCGTTGAATATGAGAAGAGGAGGTTGGGGCCGCTGCTCGAGAGGATAGGCGATGGGGACGTGATCATCGCAAGCGAGATTTCCCGGCTCGGAAGGACGCTGTTCATGGTGATGCGCATCCTTGATCATTGCGTGAAGGTTGGCGCGAAAGTATATACGCAGAAGGATGCGTTCGAGCTTGGAGACAACGTGCAGTCGAAGGTGCTGGCGTTCGCGTTCGGGCTGGCGGCGGAGATCGAGCGGAAGATGATCAGCGAGCGGACGAAGGAGGGGCTGGCGCGGGCGAGGCGTGAGGGGAAGGTGCTTGGGCGGCCTGTGGGCCGGAAGAACGCGCGTTTGAAGTTGGACGGTCAGGAGGATAGCATCCTGCGTTACAGGCGGATGGGGTTGTCGTGGGTGAAGGTTGCGAGGGTTATCGGCGTGGACAGGGCGACGTTGGATAAATTCGTGAAGGAGAGGATGGAAATATGAGCGAGAGGTATGTGACGGTGATAATCCAGCGGGCCGCGCTGGACAGGGCGTTGCGGATGAAGCGGTCGAGGAGGGACTGGAGAAGGCGCGCACGGAGAGCCGCGCTGGTCGCTCTCTGGACGCTCGGGATACTGGCGGCTCTGCTGGCGTTCCGCTGGTTCTTTAAGGAAGAGGAAGTTATTTACCCGGACCCCGTTTGCGAATGGTGCGGCATGGTGCTGTCTGGTGGCGTCACGAACATCTGCGACGGGAGCGAGGGAAGGCGCTGCGGGGCGTTGGAGGGTTGCCGATGAGCGGGGCGTATTTCCCGGCCGGCGGGCGGGCGGACTGCGGGCTGTGCGAGAACATAGCGGCGGTTCTGCGCGCGAGCGACAGCGACCATGCGGTGTTCGTCGCGCGGATAACGGATGAGGTTGTATGACGATGACGATGGGCGATGCCAGCCAGATGACGATGGACGCGCTTCTCGGCGAGGGCGGGCGGCGGTCGCGTGTGCGGCCGAAGCCGATGAAGCCGACGAAGCCGAAGCGCACACGCACGGAGTGGTCGGTCGAGGTTGATGACGGCTACGACTACTACGCGGACGGGGCGGAGGCGGTGGTGTGCCTCATGTCGATGGAGCCGAAGGCGAGGTGGATGTACGTCATGCGCCGCGACGAGGCGGTGCGGTTCTGCGAGAGGAGGGAGACGCGGGGGCAGGGCTGGATGTTCACGTTCACGACGCGGAACCTTGACTGGCGCGAGCATAAGGCGGCGTTCAAGGCGGACGACGGTCGGTTCGACGGGCTTCTGGCGGAGCTTGGGATCGAGCCGATTTTCAGGGTGACGGCGGCGAAGGCGGGGAAGGGAGGCATGAGATGAGCGCGAAGAGGGCGAAGGTTGTAGGGGCTGGCAATTGACAGCCCGGACAGGCTGGCGA
>WRJS01000035.1 GCA_009778475.1 Kiritimatiellota bacterium
CGGAATTTATCGAGCCGCCCCTTCGCGCCCTCGTCCTTCTTGTCCGCGAACACCGACCTCGCGCCGTCCACGGTGAACGTCCCGCCGACCTTGCCGCCCGAGACCGTGCCATAGAAACGGTCACCCTGCATGAACACGTCCAGCCGCTCGCCTTTCGTCGTGTAGGCCGTGAACCGCTCCAACGCGCCTACGGGCTTGCCCGAGAAACTCACCGACGTGGCCTGCACAACGGCCTTTGCGGAGACCGTCCAGTTGGTCGTCACGATGCCCATTTTCTTATCGGCCTTCACCTTCGCCGTCGCCTTCAGCGTCACCGTCCCGCGCACGGTCTTGCTGGCATCGTAGAGGAAGCCGTCATAGGCGGTCGTCTGGACGGGACCGCCCTCCGCGCCGTCCGCAGGGTCGGAGAGGTAGGAGTCTTGCTGCCCGTCGGCTCTCAGGGAACCCTGCGCCGACGCACTGAAGCCGCTGTCGCCCGCGCTGTTGGAGGCCTTGACCCAGTAGTAGTAGGTTGTCCCCGCGACGGCGGTGGTGTCGTTGTAGGGCGACGTGGTCGGTGTCCCAATTTGCGTTGCGCTTGCGCTGTTGTTGGCGGTGTTGCGATAGACCTTGTACGAGGTCGCGCCTGTGGCGGACGACCACGCGACGGTTATCCTGTCCGTGTACGTCGTGCTGGCGGAAACGCCCGTGGGTGCGGGCGGGATTGTGACGGCGACTGTCCGCAGACCTTGTGCCGATGCGCTGAAACCGCTGTCCCCTGCGATGTTGGATGCCTTGACCCAATAGTAGTACGCCGTCCCCGCGACGGCGGTGGTGTCGTTGTAGGGCGACGTGGTCGGGGTTCCGATCTGGGTTGCGCTTGCGCTGTTGTCGGCGGTGTTGCGATAGACCTTGTATGAGGCCGCGCCTGTGGCGGATGACCACGCGACGGTTATCCTGTCCGTGTATGTCGTGCTGGCGGAAACGCCCGTCGGTGCGGGGGGGATTGTGACGGCGACTGTCCGCAGACCCTGCGCCGACGCGCTGAAACCGCTGTCGCCCGCACTGTTGGAGGCTTTGACCCAGTAGTAGTACGCCGTCCCCGCGACGGCGGTGGTGTCGTTGTAGGGCGATGCGGTCGGTGTCCCGATTTGGGTTGCGCTTGCGCTGTTGTTGGCGGTGTTGCGATAGACCTTGTACGAGGCCGCGCCCGTGGCGGATGACCACGAGACGGTTATCCTGTCCGTGTACGTCGTGCTGGCGGAAACCCCTGTGGGTGCGGGCGGGATTGTGACGGCGACTGTCCGCAGACCTTGCGCCGACGCGCTGAAACCGCTGTCGCCCGCGCTGTTGGAGGCTTTGACCCAGTAGTAGTACGTCGTCCCCGCGACAGCGGTGGTGTCGTTGTAGGGCGATGCGGTCGGTGTCCCGATCTGCGTTGCGCTTGCGCTGTTGTCGGCGGTGTTGCGATAGACCTTGTACGAGGTCGCGCCTGTGGCGGATGACCACGAGACGGTTATCCTGTCCGTGTACGTCGTGCTGGCGGAAACGCCCGTGGGTGCGGGCGGCGGCGTGGGCATGTATTCATACGCGCCCATGTCCACCGTGCCGTTATAGATGCGCGGGTTGCCGTCGAGGTCGGAGTCCCCCGGGGCATACGCATTGTATCCTTTGTTGATGCATGGCGAGCCCTCTTGGAGGTGGAAGTCGCCGTTCGCCGCGTCCGCGAAGAGCGGGTCCGCCGCGATGTTCCCTATCCCGATCGGCAGCGGCGCGGTGCAGGAATAGGTGAACGTGCCGCTGGTGTGGTTCGACGACGTGCCGCTGGAGACCGTGTTCCCCCACACGATGCAGTTCCTCAGCGTGCCGCCGTTCGCCCCGCCGCCGTCGGAGAAGGCCGAGTTGCCCGTCAGCGTGCAGTTGTTCAGCCTACCCGAATGCGCCCCGCCGCCGTAGTAACCGGCCGCGTTACCCGACAGCACGCAGTTGTTCAACGTACCGCGATACGCACCAGCACCATATTTCGCCGTGTTACCAGCCAACACGCAGTTGGTCAACGTACTGCTGCTCAACGAACGACCATACGTCCCGCCGCCTTGTTCTGTTGCCATGTTATTCTCCAGTGTGCAATTGTTCAGCGTACAGTCATACGCCCCGCCGCCGTAGGTTGCCGTGTTGCCCGTGAGCGTGCAGTTGCTCAGCGTGCAGTCACAAACCCCGCCGCCACCGTTGGAGGATGCCGTGTTATTTTCCAGCGTACAATTGTTCATCTCCCGGCAACCATACGCCCCGCCGCCGGAACCCCTTGCCGCCATGTTGCCCGTCAGCGTGCAGTTGTTCAGCCTACCAAAATACGCCCCGCCGCCGGAACCTTCTGTTGTGTTACCCGACAATACACAGTTCATCAGAATACAGTCATGCGCCCCGCCGCCGCCAGAACTACTTGCTGTTGTTGTGTTGCCTGTCAGCGTGCAATTGTTCAGGGTGCTTCCATACGCCCCGCCGCCGCCACCATTCCCTGTACCCGTCGCCGCGTTACCCGTTAGCGTGCAATTGTTCAGCGTACACTCATACACCCCGCCGCCACTGGATGCCGTGTTGCCCGTGAGCATGCAGTTGTTGAGCGTGCTATAAGCCGCCCCACCGCCTCTGGAAGTGGAAGCCATGTTATTCGTCAACACGCAGTTGTTCAATGTACCGTTATACGCCCCGCCGCCTTCCCTGGAGACGATATAAGTTGAATTCCCATTCATGAGCGTGAACCCCGAGAGGACGGTGTTGGTGTGCCCCTCTGCGCTTCCCAGCGTCGCGCAACGGCTCACATCGCCACCGTCGATGATGGTCACCTCCGCGCCGCCCGTGCTTTCGATGGTGATGGCTTTGTTGGCGGTGCTGATGGGGGAGTAGGTTCCGGGGGCGACAAGGAGGATGTCGCCTGCTTTGGCGTTGTCGATTGCCGTCTGGAGCGCGGTGCCGCCGCCGCTGATGTTGACGGTCGCAGCGCGTGTTGCGGTTACAAAGAGGGTAAGCGTCAGTAGCGCGACGCTAAGGCGGCTGCCTTTTAAACTACCCCGTCTGCCTCCGGCATCCACCCCTTCAGAGAAGGGGAATTTGGTGCCCCGTCTTGCTTCGTAATCCACCCCTTCAATGAAAGGGAATTTGGTGCCCGTGTATCCGTTCATCATTGTGTCCTCTGTTGGCCCGTTCATTTTATAAGGTCGGCCTCCCATGGGCATGGAAAGACGCACCTCTGATTTTTAACAATGCCCAACCAAGGCACGACCAAATGCCCAACCTCAAACACTGCATATAGTTCAGCGGCACGCCTAAAAAAAAGGACGTACCCCATACTTTACACTTGAGGTTCAAATACTCTTGCGGGTAAGTGTGTTTCACGTTGACCGCAAGTTTGGTCGTCTTTGGTTGAATGCTCTGCACAAAAGTACAAAACAAATTTTGCGAAGGAAGTGTGACCTTCGCGGCAAGGTGTCACGGGAACTGCCCGTGACGGTCAAAGAACCAGTCTCAAAACGACACCCGCCGATTGAGATGGGAAAAAGGTTACCCTTTCCGCCCTCCCATTGCAAGGGGAAAATTTATAATGCATAATTCATAATGCATAATGCATAATTGGGAATCGCCGGGAGCGCAAGGCTTCCGCCTTGCAATGAGGAATTAAAAAGAAAGTAATAGGTAATAGGTGATAGGTAATAGGTGAAAGGTAAAATGTAAAAGGTAAAAGGTAAAAAGTAAAAGGTGAAAGGTATCTGTAAAAAAATCCTTTGTGACCTTTGTGCCTTTGTGTGAGATATTATTTCTCTGCGCCTTTGTGTGCCCCACTCGTCGCACGTCGCGCGAGCGGGGTCCCCTGCCTCTGCGCGAAAATAATCCTGCCCAAAAATCCTTTGTGCTCTTTGTGCCTTTGTGTGAGTATATTTATCTATCTGTTTTTATTTAACCACGATGGAATGCGCAATGGACGCTATTTTTGTGCCTATTGCGGAAACCATTGTGACCATTGTGGTGAAAAAATCCTCTATAGCGAAAAAACACCTTCGTCCCCTTTGTCCCTTTCATCCCCTTCGCATGAAGATAAAAAACGAAATAATTTTCTCACACGAGATGCAAAGGCCAAGCAGGTGTTTTTAGACAGGGAACCCAGAATCTGAAACACTTCATGGCCTCTTGCCTTTTGCTGCTCAACGTGCCTGTTCACGGAGGGCGACAAGCTCCTTCATCACGTTGGCGAGGCTGCCGCTCCATGCGGAGAGGCCGAACGCATCGTGCAGCCGGGTGTAGAGCGCGAAGAGTTTTTCGTAAGCGGGGATATTCTCGGGGATGGGGGTGTAAACGTGCTCACGGGTGCGCGTGAGCTTCTGCGCCTCCTCCACCGTTTTGAATGCGCCGCCCGCGACTGCGCCGAACAGCGCCGCGCCGAGGGCGCACGTCTGGTCGGAGGCCGCGACCTTCATGGGCATATTCAGGATGTCGGCGTAAACCTGCATGAGGAAGGGGCTCTTGACCGCCAGCCCGCCGCAGGTGATCACCTCATCGACCCTCACGCCGTACTGGCGCACGCGGTCGATGATCATGCGCGCGCCGAAGGCGGTGGCCTCGACGAGCGCGCGGTAAACCTCGTGCGGCTTGGTGTGGAGCGTCTGCCCGACGAGCAGGCCCGAGAGGCGCACGTCGGTCAGGACGCAGCGGTTGCCGTTGTTCCAGTCGAGGGCGAGCAGGCCAGTCGCGCCGGGTTTCATCTGCGCGGCCAGCGCGTCGAGCTTGTCGAACATCGCGGGGCCTGTGCCGTAGGCCTCCGGCACGAGGTTGTTGGTGAACCACAGGAAGATGTCGCCCACCGCGGACTGCCCGGCCTCGATGCCGTAGTAGCCGGGCAGGACGGAGCCGTCCACGATGCCGCACACGCCGGGGATGTCGGGGAGGGTCTGCGTGTTCCGCGCCACGAGCAGGTCGCAAGTGCTGGTGCCTAAAATTTTCGCCAGCGTGCCGTCCGCGCACCCCGCGCCGACCGCGCCCATGTGCGCGTCCAGCGCGCCGACCGCGACGGCGGTGCCTTCGGGCAGGCCCAACCTCTGCGCCCACGCCGCAGAAAGCCCGCCCGCCTTCACGTCCGCCGTGTGGGCGGTGTCAAAGAGCCTGTCGCGCAAACCCGCCAGCGCGGGGTCGAGCGCGTTCAGGAAATCCTTGTCGGGCAGGCCGCCCCACGCGGATGCGAACATGGCCTTATGCCCAGCCGTGCAGACACTGCGTTTGAGCGTCAGCGGATCCGGGTCCCCCGTCAGCAGCGCAGGTATCCAGTCGCAGAGCTCGACGAAGCTGAACGCGGCCTCGAACACGCGCGGGTCGGTGCGCTTGCAGTGCAGGATTTTCGACCAGAACCATTCCGACGAATACGTGCCGCCGCATTTGGCGAGATACTGCGGGCGCATCTTCTCCGCCAGCGCGGTGATCTCCGCCGCCTCGGCGTAGGACGAGTGGTCTTTCCACAGCCACGCCATGGCGTTGAGGTTGCCCTCGAACCCCGGCAGGAGCGCAAGCGGTGTTCCCCCTTTGTTGACGGGCATGGGCGTCGAGCCAGTGGTGTCCACGCCGATGCCGACGATTTTCTCGGGCGCGAAATCAGGGTCGGCGGCGACCGCCTTCGCAAGCGCACCGCGCACAATCTCGCCGAGGCCTGCGAGGTAATCGGCGGGGTTCTGCCGCGCCACGTTCGGGTCGCGCCCGTCCAGCACCACCCCCATCTCGCCCGACGGGTACGCATAGACGCACGTCGCGACCTCCGCGCCCGTCTCCAGGTTCACAATCAGCGCGCGGCACGAGTTCGTGCCGTAGTCCAAGCCTAACGCATACGTTGTCATGTTTTTTAATCTCCCAGTTCTCATTAGCGTTTCAAATGTTACCCGTTTTCATCAGCGGCTTCAATTCTAAACCGAGGGGAAATGGCGTTTCCCCACCGTTTTTTCCCTCGCGCAAAGACGCAGAGGAATTTTAGATTGAGAAAACCTTATGTGCCCCCAAAGGGGAAATCCCGTAAAATCCTGTTCATCCTGTCAAAAATAAATGTCCCTTTTTTTCTCACACAAAGGCACGAAGGGCACAAAGGGGATTTTTGAATTTTAACATTGGTTTTCAAATCCTGTTAATCCTGTCAAAAAATCCTGTTAACCCTGTCTAAAATAATCGTCCGTTTAATTTAACCGCAGATGACGCAGATTTCACAGATTAAAAAACAATCCTGTAAAATCCTGTTCATCTTGTCAAAAATAATCCTCCGTTTTTTTCTCGCGCAGAGGCGCGGAGGCGCAGAGTTTTTTTCAAGGGGGGCATATAAAATCTCTGCGTCCCTGCGCGAAAACAATCCTGTCAAATCCTGTTCATCCTGTCTAAAACAAACATCCGTTTAATCTAACCACAATAGACACTATAGAAAGCACAATGGACACTATTCTTGTGCCTGTTATGAAACCTATTGTGTCTATCGTGGTAAAAACAATCCTGTGAAATCCTGTTCATCCTCTCAAACAATCCTTTCTGACCTTTGTGTGAGATATGAGTTGTCCGTTTTTTCCGGTTACAGGTATGGCGCGAGCACGGTCTCGTCGATGATTTCCGCGCCGGTCTCGGCTTGGATTGCGGCGAGGTCGAGACCTTTCTCTTGCGCGAGGCGGCGGGCGCGGGGGGTGGCGCGGACACGCGGGGCGCGGGGGGCAAGGGAGGGCAGACATTCCTGTCTGCCGGAATCCTCGCGCGCAGGATTGCCTGCGCCACCCTCTCTCTCGACCTCTTCGCCGGGCTCTCCGATCACGCCGATCGCCGACCCCGCCAGCACGATGCTTTTCTCTGCGGCGATGACCGCGAGCAATGTCCCCGAGGCGGGGGACTCTAACTCATACGCCGCCTTGTCGGTGGTCAGGTCGGCGACAATCTCGCCCGCAGCAATCGCGTCGCCGACCTGCTTGCGCCAGCGCGTAATCGTCACGTCAACAAGGTTCGCGTCGAGTTGCGGTATGATAATCTTGGTCATAGCAAACTTCCTTTTTTTCTTTAACCACAATGGACACTATAGAATTCACAATGGACACTATTTTCAAGGCATTGCCATTGTGCCTATTGTGAAAACCATTGTGTCCATTGTGGTTAAAAACCATATGCGCCCGAAGGGAAATCCTGTCAAAAAAGCCTTCATTTCTTTAATTCGCGGGTCGTTCGGGGGGTGGCGCGTCGGGGGTCCGCTTGACGGAGCAGTGCAGGTGCTCGCCGCCGCTCGCGCCGGGTTTCTCGTACAGCACGAAGTCGAATCCGGATTGCCACGCGAGTTTGGCGAGTTCGCTGAGGCTGATGCCTTCGCAGGTGAGGTCGATCGCGCGCCCTTCGCGGTGCAGGGATTTCTCCAGATGGATGCCCGTGGGGCGGTAGGCGTCGTGCACCTTGAGTTTCGCCTTGGCGCTTTTTTTCTCCAGCAGGTTGACGAGGCGTTTGAGCGGCACCTCCATGGCGCGGTGGATGAGGTGGTCGTCCTCTTCGGGGTCCTTCTTGTTGTCGCTGTCGAACCAGACGCGCTTATCCTCGAAACGCACGATGTCCTTCTTCTCGCTGAACGTCGCAAGGTCAATCGGGCCAGACGCCAAGGTCTCCCTGCCGCGCGGCAGGTTCGAGTCAACGGGGAACGCCGCGGGCGCGTCGCGCACGGGGCTGTGCAGATCGGGGGCTGCGGCGGACGGCTGGGGTTCTTCGGTCTTCGCCTCCTCCTCCTTGTCGGGCTTGGGCTTGGCGCGGCGTTCCAGCAGGAAACACGCCGCGACGCCGAGCACGCACACCAGCGCGGCGACAATCACCGCGTACTTCATCCATGCGTGGAACGCACCCTGCTCGCCGAAGTCCCTGAACGTCTCGGGCGGCGGTATCTCGTTCAGAATTGCCATGTCAGTCTTCCTCGTACAGAGGCTCGCCTGAGGATGCCTCCGCTGTGCCTAAAATCTCCTGCACGGCCGCCGCGTCGCCTTTCGGGAGCAGTTCCTGCTGCGGCGCGGCCGCGCCGTCCTGATCCTCTTTACGCTTCTCTTTTTTGTGGAGAGCCTTACGCGCCGCGGGCTTGGCGCGTTGGAGCGTGGGGTCGAGTTCGTTGAGGTCGTCAAGGTTCTTCAAGCCGAAGTGGTCGAGGAACGAGGCGGTTGTGCCGTACAGGAACGGGCGCCCCGGCAGGTCGCTGCGCCCGACGATGCGGATGAGGTGCAGCTCCATCAGCGCCTTGACGATGTGATCCACCATCACGCCGCGCACGGACTCAATCTCCGACTTCGCGATGGGCTGGCGGTACGCGATGATCGCAAGCGTCTCCAGCGCGGGACGCGACAGGCGGTTCGGGCGATCCACTTTCAGCAGGTCGCGCACCCACCGCCCGCAGCACGCTTGCGTCTGAAAGCGGTAGCCGCCGTTCGTCGCCACCACCTCGATGCCGATGCCCGTGCGGGCTAACTCTTTCGCTATGCCGTCCAGCGCGTCCGTGATTTCGCGCGGCGACGCCTCCGCAAACAGTTTCAGCGTCTCGCTCTCCTCGCCGCCCGCCACACTCGCGAGACACGCGCGGATGTCCTCCACCGTCAGCGGGCGATCCGCGCCGAACAGCAACGCGCCGACAATCTGTTGCAGACTCGACGGCAACGGCAGTTTCACATCATCAAGGCTCGCCATACTCGCCACCTCCCTTATTCTCGTACATCACATTCGCCTCCGGTAAAATCACAATCTCATGGAACACGTCGTTCTGCTGCAAGACAATCTGGCGCAGGCGCAGCAGTTCCAGCAGCGCCAGAAACGTCGCGATAATCTCCCCGCGCGGCGACCCCGGGGTGAACAGCGCGGAGAAATACACATGCTGCCGCGCGCGCATCATCTCGACGATCGCGTCCATCTTGTCCGGCACCGACCAACGTATGCCCTCCAGATGCCCCAGCGGCTCGAGGTCCGTGCGCGAAAGCACATCCTGAAACGCAGACAGCAAGTCGAACAGCCCGATGTCGCCCAGCGCCTGCCCTACGTCCACCGCGTCCTTCTCGAACGCGGGCGCCTCGCCGCCATAGACGAACGCCTCGCTTTTCAGCACCTCCATCTCCAGCAGCCGCCCCGCCGCGTCCTTGAACTTCTTGTACTCGATGAGTTGCCGCACGAGGTCGAGGCGCGGGTCAACCCACTCCTCATCGCCCCCCTCGTCCGCCGGGCGCGACTCCACGGGCAGCAGCATACGGCTCTTGATCATCATCAGCGTCGATGCCATCACCACGAACTCCCCCGCGATGTTCAGATCCAGCATCCGCATGATGTCGAGGTAGTCCATGTACTGCCGCGTGATGCGCTCGATGGGGATGTCATAAATGTCCACCTCCTCGCGCCGTATCAGATACAGCAACAGGTCAAGCGGTCCCTCAAAGACCTCCAACTCCACCTTGTAATCATCCGCCAGCAACGACTCTACCGACATACCAAAAAACTCTCCTATTCCCTGATGACCTCGCACGTATCGGGAACCGCCTTTTTCCCGACAACCGTATTTAGGGGTACAGTTACACGTTTTAAATTGCGACAACCGTAAAATGCTTCATCCCCAATAGATACAACGCTTGAAGGAATCGTCACGCTTGTCAGCGCATGGCAAAAAGCAAATGCCTTATAGCCTATATTCGTGACGTTGGGCGGGATTGTCACCTCCCACAAACGGCTACACCCATCAAACGCCCTGTGCCCGATGTTCGTGACGCTGGACGGGATTGCAATATGCGTCAAGCCACGGCATTTCAAAAATGCGCCCTCTCCGATGGAGGTTACACCTTCTGGAATCGTCACATCTGTCATTCCAGCGTAATACTCGCATACCACATGCCCGATGGATTTAGCATTGGACGGGAGCGTCAAGCGTGTTGCGCCTTGATACCCGGAAAACGCGCAAACCCCGATGGACGTGACCGTTGACGGGATGGTCACATCCGTCAGTCCAATGCACTCGTCAAACGCTTCTTGCCCAATGGAGATCACGCCTTCAGGAAGCGTTACACGCGTCAAGCCCCTGCACCCCCCAAATGCGCGCTCCCCAATGGTTCTGACGCTGGATGGGATGGTGACGCACGTCAAGCGGCGGCACCACTGGAACGTCTCTTTCCCGATGACGGTCACGCCCTCTGGAATCACGATGTTTGTCAAACCGTGGCACCCGTAAAATGCCTTGTCCCCGATGAAGGTAACGCCCGCAGGAATCACGATGTTCGTTACGCCGTAACAGTCCCAAAACGCACCCTTCCCGATGCTTGTGACGCTGAGCGGGATTGTTATGTGCGTCAAGTCCCGACACCGCCTGAATGCCCCGTCCCCGATAGACGTTGCCCCTTCGGGAATCGTCGCAATGGTCAAGCCGTCGTAATATTCAAACAGCACGTTTCCTGTGCCCCCGACATTCGTCTGATGCGTCAAGCGCGTTGCCCCATTATAACCGGAAAACGCGCAGACCCCGATAGACGTGACCGTTGAAGGAAGCGTCACGTTCGTGATCCCTGTGCAGCCATTGAACGCCCAACCCCCGATAGACTTGACACCTTCAGGAATCGTCACGTCTGTCAAACCGCGACACTTGTTAAACGCATATTCCCCGATGGACGAAACACCCTTTGGAATCATGATGTTCGTCAAGCCAGCGTTAGAAAAAGCATAATCCCCGATGGATACAACACGCTCAGGAATCACGACGCTTGTTAAGCCCTCGCATTCACCGATGGCGAATTCCCCGATGCCCACAACAGGACGCCCCCCCAACGTAATGGGTATCACGAGAGTGCCCACTGGTTGGGGTGAAACAGCGGGATGATTCCCTTTGAAACTTCTACGCTCGATAATCGCGCCACCGTGCTCCGCCGTATAGGTATATGTATATTCACCCACGGTTTCGGTGTTGTTCATCTTTCCGCATCCACATGGCAGCGCAAGCAATCCCGCCAACGACAGGAGCAGGGCGAGCGGTCTCTTAAAGACCTCCACCTTCACCTTGTAATCGTCCGCAAGCAATGACCCTACCGACATATCAAAAAACTCCGCAAACCTATTCTTCCCGAAACACAAAATTGAACCGCCCGCCGGGCGCGGCGTCCCCGTTGACATACCAATCCATCGGGTCATCGGACTGCATATTGTCCGTCCATTTAAATTCAAAGTTGAGTTTATCGGGCATGAGGCGCAGGGACGCGCGCGGCACGGTAATCATCATCTTGTTTTTCTCGATGATGTTTTTGAACGCCTTCTCGCCCGCCCCCTTCCATTCACCGTTGACGAAGCATTGGAGCGTGTCACCGCCAACGATGCGATAATCGTAGCCCTTCCATCCTGTGGCGAATTTCCTGTCCGCGTCGATATACAGCCGCATCCAGTTGTCGCCCGTCTTGGGCGTGATGTCGTCCACGGTCTCGACATAAAAATAAAGGTTGTTTTTGTCGTGCGCCACTTTCATGATGTGAAAGTCATTGCGCCCCGTGGTGTTGGTGTACGTGACAGGCGGCTCGGACTGTGCGCCGGGATGGTTGCGATGCTGCGCGTCACCTGTGTAATCGGTATAGACAGCCGTCACCTGCCCCCAGTGGTTCAGGCTCGTGATGGGCGACGGGACGGGGCGCGACGCGGGGATTTCCCCGATGCCTTTGTATCGCCTGATGTTGTTCACCAACTGCATATAATAATGGTCTTTGAGCCCTGCGGTAAGGCTCGGCTCGAGGTCGCGACTGTACTCGGGGCTTGCCAGATCGCAAAACCACGAGTGCTCGGGGTTGCTGTCCTTGCTGTCCCAACGCCCCGCAATCCACTCGTTCCAGCCCGTGACAAAAACAAACGGCACGTTTTCCGCGAGCGCGAATTCCCACTGCTCCTGAATATTGTGACCGTAGAAAATATCGGTCTCGGGGTTGCCGTGCGAACGGTTGCGGTAACTGCGCCCCCAGTTGTCCTTGTTGCCATAGAACGCCGCGCCGCCCATCCCCGCAGTGGGGTTGGGGTGCTGCGCGACCGACACGTTGACGATTTCCCTCTCGCCCCGCGCATTGACATGAACGCTCGGCTGGCGGGTGAAACTTATCCACGGCCAGCCATTCACGCGCTGCGGCTCGGTTGGCCACTGCGACTCCCTGATGGTGAAAAAGTCAAGGCAACGCTGATCCTTCACGTCTTTCGACGCGCCGATGATCAACGGCTTACCGTCTAGATAAAACCAACATTCGGGATGCCTGTAGGGCGCGCCCTCCGCATAGCACCGCTCGTATATCTCCTTGATGGTCTCCCCCGAACGGGTGTTGGTGTAATAGGCAATGCGGGGAGGGTTTTTCCCTTGCGCCCGCACGGCATCCATCGCTTTCATCAGGGCCTCGGATTGCGCGGGGTAGGTGTTCCTGTTGGTCGCGTCGATGACCAGCACATCAACGCCAGCGTCGGCGAGCAACTGCACGTTCCGCAGATGCACCCACTCGTCATCGCCCCGATAATAACCGTAAACCGGCTCACCCCAGAAATAATATTTCCCCTTGCCGCCGCCCCAGTTCGGGTCGCTGGCATTCTCAAACACTTCGGGGTGCTTGGCGTGTATCTCGCTTAAGTCCCAATGCTTCGGGGAAGTCGGCGAACCCTTGTCGCCCTGCCACAGGAAATAAAACATCGCCACATGGCGGCCGGGCTTCGGGTCGCCCACCGCGTCGTTCTGCAATAACGTGCGCCCCAAATCGTCAGTCCCCGCTAAAACCTGCGCCGAGACGGACGGCGCAGTGCTTACCGTAACACAGATAATGATGACTGAAAGAATGACACGCCGCACGTTTTTAATCCTTTACCCCCTCACGCCAGACCCACCGCCCGCACACGCGAACAAATCGAGCGGTCCTTCAAAGACCTCCAGCACGACCTTGTAATCGTCCGCAAGCAATGACTCTATCGACATGGCAAAACCTTAACCCCTCAAAAAAGAAAACAATCAGTATAACGTTTCCACGACCCTGTTTCAAGCCTGTAAGCGACATCGCGAAACGTTTCCGGTCGCCGTATTCTCTCGGCTAACGCGCCTTAACTTTGCCTTGCCATATCATGGCCGAGATGAAAAAGGCTGACCCCTTGTTGTTATGTGTTATGGAGCGTGGCGACGCGCCGCCGCGTTCAACATTCCTAATTCTTCATCTCTCCCTGCTTGACCTCGCGGGCAAACGGGGTTATGATTATTTCCTTATGCGTTTTTCGCTTTCGACAAATTGGAATGCCGCGCGTCACGCGGATGGGGAGGCGCTGGTTGAGGAAATCCTGTCGCTGGGGTTTGATGCGCTGGAGTTGGGGTACAACACGACCGAGGCGCACGTGGAGGGCATCAGGCGGTGCGTCGCGTCCGGCGCGGTGACCGCCGATAGCGTCCACAGTTACTGCCCTGTCCCCATCAGCGCGCCGCACGGCTATCCCGAGTTGTACCTGCTGGCCTCGCTGGATGACGACGACCGCGCGATGGCCACCATCATGCTGGGGCGCACGCTGGAGTTCGCCGCGACAATGGGCGCGCGCGCGGTCGTGCTGCACGCGGGGCGGGTCTTCCTCGACTCGCGGCTGTTCGGGAGCCTCAGCACGCGGCAATTGCAGGATGTGCTGTCGGAGGCGGGCAACGACCCGGCTTCCATGCGTTACCAGAAGGTGCTGGAAAAGGCATTGCGGCGGCGGGCGAAACGCGCCCCAAAACATTTCGACGGGTTCTGCCGCTCGCTCGACACGTTGCTCCCGCGCTTTGAAAAGGCGGGCGTCACGCTGTGCCTTGAAAACCTCCCGTCCATCGAGGGCTTCCCCGACCGGGACGAGATGCAGCGGCTCCGCGCGCGTTTCGCCTCCGCCCCGCTCGCCTACTGGCACGACATGGGGCATGGGCAGGTGCGCGAGTTCTTCGGCTGGGAGGGTCACCTCGACACCGCGCGTCTGCTGCTGCCCATGACGCGCGGCATCCACATCCACGACGCGCTGCCCATCGACAACGACCATCTGCCGCCGGGGAGAGGGCGGATTGATTTCAGCGCGTTTGCGTTCTACGGCGCGGCGGACGTCATCCGCGTGTTCGAGCCTGAGCCGCAGGCCAAGCCCGAGGTCCTGCGCGACGCGCTCCGCAGGGTGCGCCAGGCATGGGCGGGCGATGCGGGGTTGACATCCTGAGCCAATGGCCGTATCATTTGAACATCACAGGACAGAAAGGAAAGTATGAAATCGACAAAACGTTTGGCGGGTCTCTTTGCCCTCGCGGTCGTGCTGATTGCGGTGCTGGCGGGGCTGTGGATGCGTGTTTCAAAGCCGGCTTCTGACGAGTTTGCGGAGGAGGAAGGGCTCTCGCTGGTGCAAATCATCACCACGCGAAAAACGCAGGCGCCGAAAAAGGGCGCGGTGTCCAAGGGGGCGCCTAGCGCCGTCGAAGGCAGGCAGGGGCGTGATGCCGGCAGTGCGCGTTATGCAGGAAACGATCCCGATGATTCGGACGATGAGGAGGATACACCAGAGGAAAAGGCGCTCAAGCGCTGGGAGGACATCATCGCCGTGTTCTACGAGGAGACGGAGGATGATGACGATGCGGACGACACGGACGCTGGCGGCAGCGGGAGCGCCGCCGCGACAACCCCGAATGCCCAGCCCAAAGAGCCGCGCGTGACGCTCAACGACCAGTTGGACATACGCGACGCTTTCCGCGAGATGAGCGAGGAGAACCGGATGGAGGAGGTGCACCACGCCATGAACCTCCTGCCCGATGAGTCGGTGGAGGTCATGTATGGCGTGCTCTTCGACAAGACCCAGCCGGAAGACATCATGGACGTGATTTTCAGCGACATCCTGAACCGTGACGAAGGCCTCAAAATCCACATGCTGCGGGAAATCGCAAAGGACAAGGATCATCCGCTGTACGCGATAGCGGCTCACATCCTGGAAGTGACGGATGACGAGTGACCTCGACATGCGCAGGACCGCCCGGCCGCTCCCGTTGCGCCTGATGCGCGAGGTGCGGTCGAACGCGCTGAGGCGTTTCGTGTTCGGCGCGGGCGTGGGCAACCTGCTGGCGCTGCGGAAATTCAAGAGGCGCAAGAAGCACGGGAAGATTTTCCCGCCCATCGTGTTCGTCAGCGCGACCCAGCGGTGCAACCTCTCGTGTCGCGGATGCTGGGCGACAGGCGCAGCGAATCCCGCAGACATCTCCGCAGACCTGCTGGATAAGATTGTCCGCGAAAGCAGGACGCAAGGCTGCCGTTTCTTCGGCATCTTGGGTGGCGAGCCGCTGCTGCTGCCGTGGCTTCCCGACTTCTTCGCGGCGCACCGCAACAGTTATTTCCAACTCTTCACGAACGGCCGCTTTCTGGATGATGCGGTGGCGCAGAGGCTCGCGGCGGCCGGGAACGTGTCGCCGCTCATCAGCGTGGAGGGTGTCGGGCCGTCGTATCTCGCGCGGCGCGATGACAGCGGCATGTACGCCGCCGCGCTCGGCGCGATAGAATGCTGCCGCAAGGCGGGCCTCGTGCAGGGCGTAGCGACCAGCGTGTCCGTGTCCAATTTCAAGGACACCGTCAGCCCGGCGTTCATTGACGAGATGCTCGCGCGCGGCGCGCATTATGTGTGGTACTACATCTACCGGCCGTCCGGACCCAACCCCGGCTTTGAGGACATCCTGACTGACGGCCACGTGCGCGATCTGCGCCGCTTCCTCGTGGAGCAACGCCGCCGCGTGCGCTCGGGCGTCATCATCGACACATACTGGGATGAGCGCGGCAACGCCCTCTGCCCCACGGCGGCCGGCATTAACGTGCATATCGCCGCAACAGGCGACATTGAGCCTTGCCCGCCCGTGCAATGCTCCGACTGCTGCGTCACGATGCACGGCGACACGGTCGCGGCCGTTGAGGGCTCCGCGATGCTGCGGGCCTTCCAGGCCGAAGTGCCAACGGTGACGGACGGGTGCGTGCTGATGGATCACCCGCAAGCCCTGCTCCGCTTCGCCGCGCGGCACAACGCAAAGGACTCCTCGGGGCGCGGCAGTTTTTTCGACGAACTCTCGCAACGCCCCGTGTGCAACTGCCACAACCATTCCGGCGACCCCATCCCCGAACCCACATGGATGTACCGCCTCGCCAAGAAAACGCTCTTCTTCGGCTTCGGCGCCTACGGCTAAGCACATGAACGCATTCCTGCAGCAACTCGCGGAACGCCAGCGGTTCGGCATCAAGCCCGGACTGGACGCCATTCAGTCTGTCCTGCCGCGGCTCGGCAACCCCGAACACGCCGCCGCCGCAATCCACATCGCGGGGACGAACGGGAAAGGCTCCGTCGCCGCGATGTGCGAATCCGTGCTGCGCCACGCGGGGTACCCTGTCGGCCGCTACACCTCGCCGCACCTGATCGCCGTCAATGAGCGGATCCTTGTGAATGGCCAGCCCGTGACCGACGACGCGCTCGAGGCCGCCGCGCGAGAGGTTGACGACGCGGCCTGCGGCATCGACCTCACCTACTTCGAGTACCTGACCGCGCTCGCGTTCGTCGTCTTCCGCAACGAAGGCATCAAACTCGCGGTCATCGAGACGGGCCTGGGCGGCCGTCTCGACGCGACCAACGTCGTCTTCCCGCTCGTCTCCGTCATCACGCGCATCGGGCTTGACCACTGCGAATGGCTCGGCGGCACGATCGCGCAGATCGCCCGCGAGAAGGCCGGCATCATCAAGCCCGGCCAGCCCGCCGTCTGCGGCGCGATGCCAGAGGAGGCCCGCGCCGTCATCCGCGAGACCGCCGCGCAACAGGGCGCGGCGCTCATCGACGCTACCGAGACCGTCTCCGTCACCGCCACGAAACACGCGCTCGACGGGCAGACGCTGAAAATCGCGACACAGGCGATGACCCTGCCCCCCGTGCGCCTGCCCTTGGCCGGCGCGTTCCAAGCCGAGAACGCCGCGACCGCCGTCGCCGCGCTCGAGACCGCCATGCAATACGGGCTGGACATCCCTGAAGCCGCGTTTGTGAAAGGCCTCGCCGCCGCCCGCTGGCCGGGGCGCTTCCATCTGGTGAGCGCCACGCCGCCCGTCATCGTGGACGGCGCACACAACCCCGACGGCGCGCGCGCGCTGGCGCACGCGCTGAAGACCTGCGGCATCAAGGGCAACGTCGGGCTAGTGGCCGGTTTCTGCGCGGACAAAGACGCCGTCTCATTCCTGCGTGTCCTCGCGCCTATCGTCAAACGCGCCTGGGCCGTGACCGTCCCCAACCCCCGCTCGCGCACCGCAGAAGAGACCGCAAGCCACATGCGCGAAGCTGGCATCCGCGAAATCGTTGCGCCCGCCACCCTCTCCGCCGCCATCACCCAGGCGCAAACATGGGCCAACGAGACGGGCGGCACTATCGTCATCTGCGGCTCATTGTTCCTCGCCGGGGCCGCGCTTTCCTTCGGCCAGCCCTAGTGTCCTGTAAAACACAGATTTCACGATGGAGGGCGAGCGTCCTCGCGAGCCGTTAGACACATTGCGGCTTCCTGCCCCATTGGCCGCACGCCGCGCCAATGGGGTCCCCTGCCTCGCCCTCCATCCCCATTGGGGTCCTCTGTCTCCCCTTTCGGTCACAAGGTTTAACACTGTGTATGCGCCCTACGGATGCCGCCGAGCGTTTATTGACATATGCGAAAAAAACGCTGGCGATCAGCTGCTCTGCCGTGCGGTCGCGAAACGGTCGAGGCCCGCGTAGTCCTTGTGGATGCGCACGTCCGTGAAGCCGCTCCCTTCGAGCATGTTACGCAGTGCGGGACCTTGGTCGTTGCCGATTTCAAAGAAGAGCTCGCCGCCGGGCTTCAGCACCATCACCGCGTCCAGCACGAGCGCACGGAACACATCGAGACCGTCCGCGCCGCCGTCCAGCGCAAGACGCGGCTCGTGGTCGCGGATGTGCGGCGGCAGGGCGTTGACAACGGCGGTGGCAATGTACGGCGGATTGGAGACCAGCACGTCCACGCTCCCCGGATCGAACTCGCCGCAGCCGTCGCTCTGCGCGAACATCACGCGCTCGGCCAGCCCGCATCGCGCCGCGTTCGCTGCCGCCAGCGCGAGCGCGTCAGGGCTGATGTCCAGCCCCACGAACACGCCATCGCGCATCTCCTGCGCGAGGCTCAGGATGATGCATCCCGTCCCCGTCCCGACATCCACGACCAGCGGTCTGGGGGCATCGCGCACGACATCCGAGCGCAACACGATATCCACAAGCTGCTCGGTCTCGGGACGCGGGATCAACGCGCGCTTATCAACGTTCAGCGTGAGCGCGCGGAAGTCCCACTGCCCCAGCACATACTGCACCGGCTCGCCCTCCGCGACGCGCTGTATGCCGCGCCTCAGCGCGTCCACGATGCGCGGCTCCGGCACCACGCCCGCAAAACGGTGAAGCTCCCCCTTGCCGCATCTGCACAGCCGCGCCGCGAGCAGCTCGCACGCCACGCGCGCGTCTGGGGCACCCTTCCGCGAAAGGAATGTGTCGCCCAGCCGGATGAGGTCGCCGAGTGTGTTTGACGGTTCCACGGGTAACTCGCAACTCCGAACGAGAAACGGACATATCCTCAGAACGGCATCGGCTCGTCCGTCGGCATCGGCCCCGAATCCTCATACTCCACGACCGAGCCGTCGCCCTCCATCTTGTCAATGCGGAACGCCTGAAGATCCACGAAGTAGCGGTCCTTGTAGAGATTGCCGCGGATGCTGAACGATACCTTCACGCGGTTGCCCGGCGCGACGCTGTCCAGCAGCGCGCACTTCTCCTTGACGCAGGCGAATTTGACGTCCTGCGGATAATCCTCTTCCGTCGTCAGCACAAACTCGCGCTTTGTGAAACCGCTCGGGAACGACATCACGTCCAGCACCACCTTGATTGCCCCGACCATATTATAAACTGTTCCAGCCATCGTTCATTCCTCTTTCTACATAAGCAATTAACAGGTCAACAGTGTACCTTGCTTCTGCGATTTTCACAAGCCCAAAATTTTTCCTCTTGCATTGCCGCTCCGGCTCTGCTATCTTTTTACCATGAAATCAGAAAACAAAACATTCGGACTGATTCTTGGGGGGCTCTGTATGTGCCTGACAGTCACAGGCGCGGAACTGCTGGACACGTTCCTTGCGGAGCCTGATCGTGCGGACACGGAGATCGTGTTCTGCACGCGCGGGGTTTACGATGACGGCCATTGGTATGCGAACATCGGCTATTACTGCGATGACCAGAACAAGAAGGCCTACGCCGGGAACGGCAAGCCTGACACGAGTGCGCTCTACCGCCTCAACCTGAAGACCAAGGCCCTCACCGTCCTCTTCGACGCACAGGGCGGTTCGGTCCGTGACCCGCACGTGGATTACGACGGCCGCACCGTCATCTTCTCGTACCGCCCCGCCGGGAGCGACCACTACAACCTTTACCAGATGCTCTCCGACGGCACCGGCCTCACGCGCATCACCAGCGGGCCGTGGGACGACTATGAGCCGTGCCGCTTGCCGGATGGCGACATCGCGTTCATCTCCACGCGCAGCAAGCGCTGGGTCGGCTGCTGGTACACGCAGGTCGGCACGATCCACCGCTGTAAGCCGGACGGCTCGGGCATCGCCTGTATCTCCTCCAACATCGAGCACGACAACACGCCCGCCGTGCTCCCCGACGGCCGCCTCATCTATATGCGCTGGGAGTACGTGGACCGCTCGCAGGTCGAGTACCATCACCTCTGGACGATGAACCCGGACGGCACGGGCGTCAACGTCTTCTACGGCAACATGCACTCGTGGATCGTCATGCTCGGTGCGCAGGCCATCCCCGGCACGCAAGAAACCCTCGTGTGTTTCTCCCCCGGCCATGGCGCGAACGACCATGCCGGACACGCGACCATCGTCACCGCCGCCAACGGCCCCGACTGCAAGGAGTCCGCCCGCCGCATCAGCAACAAGTGGATCCGCGACCCCTTCCCCCTCAACCGTGACCTCTTCGTCATGGCCCACGAGAAGAGCCTCGTGCTGATGAACCGCGCCGGGAAAGAGGAGGTCCTCTTCGCGCATCCCGAGTGTAACGTCCACGAGCCGCGCCTGCTGACCGCCCGCCCGCGCGAGCCGATCATCCCCAGCCGCGTCGCCTCGGGCGAGACCACCGGTCAGCTCGTGCTGCAGGACGTTTACACCGGCCGCAACATGACCGGCGTCAAGCGCGGCGACATCAAGAAGCTGCTCATCCTCGAGACCCTCCCCAAGCCCGTCAATTTCAGCGGCGGCATGGACGTGACCACCTTCCTCGGCACGTTCAACCTCGAGCGCGTCGTCGGCACCGTCCCCGTCGAAGAGGACGGCAGCGCCTCCTTCACCGTCCCGGCCGAGCGCTCGCTCTTCTTCGTCGCGCTCGACGCGAACGGCATGTCCGTCAAGCGGATGCAGAGCTTCTGCAACGTCATGCCCGGCGAGACCTTCACCTGCGTCGGCTGCCACGAGGAGCGCAACTCCGCCGCCAACGCCCAGCCCGCGCCGGACACCCTGCTCGCCCTCCGCCGCCCCCCCTCCGCCATCGAGCCCTTCTACGGCTACCCCGACGTGCTCGACTTCCAGCGCGACATCCAGCCCATCCTCGACCGCAACTGCACCGCCTGCCACAACGCCGCCAAACGCGCCGGGGGCGTCAACCTCACTGCCGCCCGCACCGCCAACCACAGCGCCGCCTACATGACCCTGCTCATCCACAAGCAGGTCGCCGACGGCCGCAACGGCCTGGGCAACCAGCCCCCCCGCACCCTCGGCTCGTCCGCAAGCCCGCTGCTCAAGCGCCTCTCCGGCGGCCACAAGAACGTCAAGGCCACGCCCGAGGAATGGCGCACCGCCTGGCTCTGGATCGAGTCCGGCGCCCCCTACGCCGGGAGCTACGCCGCCATCCGCAACACCGACCAGCAGCACAAGTCCGGCCACGCCGCCGGTGCCGCCTACGGCCCCTGCCACGAGATCGTCAACCGCCGCTGCGCCTCCTGCCACGCCAACACCGAAGACCGCAACGTCAACGGCATCCCCTTCAGCCATCAGGTCCGCATGGACAAAGAGCGCACCAAGATCTTCCCCCAGCCCGTCGGCAACTACGAACGCCTCTACCTCGACGACGACCCCGCCCGCAAATACGACTGGGCCGTGCTGGTCAACTTCACCACCCCCGAGGAGTCCGCCATCCTTCTCGCCCCCCTCGCCAAGGCCGCGGGCGGCTACGGCGCCTGTGGCGGCAACACCGTCTTCGCCGACAAGGACGACCCCGACTACAAGAAGATGCTCACCTCCATCCAGAACGCCCAGAAGCGGTACGCCGAGAATCCCCCGTGGGGGCAGGAAGGCTGGCAGCCCAACCCCCAGTACATCCGCGAGATGAAACGCTTCGGCGTCCTGCCCGAGTCCTTCGACATCGCCAAAGACCCCTTCGACCCCTTCGCCATTGACCAAGCCTACTGGCGCTCCGCATGGCCGCGGCCTTCCGGCGACAAGGTGAGCGTCATCCGGAAGTAGGGAACAGGAGATTGCGTTTTCAGAAAATCACGGCGGTCACGAGTCCCGCCACCATCAGCACGCCGAACACGAAATGCGTCCCGGCGGTCATGCCTTCGAGCTTGGCGACCTTCGCGTGGTCGTTGAGCCGGAAGCCGTCGCGGGTGGTCTTGAGCACGCTGAATGTCAGCGGCGCGGCGAGGAGGGTCAGCAGACACCAGTAAGGGATGACGTGCGCCAGACTCGCCCCGATAATGACGATGTGCGGCAACAGGTGCAGCGCGTAGAACAGCGTGCACGCGCCGCGTGGCCCGAGAAACAAGGCCGTGGTCTGAATTTTCATCTCGCGGTCGCTGTCCATGTCGCGCAGGTCATTGCCCAGCAGGAGACCTCCGACCATGCAGGAGATCGGGAGCGACGCAATGGCGGCCCCCCACGTCATCGTGCCGGTCTGCGCGAAATAGCTGGCCCCGACCAGCAGCACGCCCGCAAAGGTGAACGCGCCCGGCACGCCAAACCCGAGGTACTTGTAGCGCAGGCCCGTGGTGTAGAACCCGCACCCCAGCACCCCCGGCACGGCAAACCAGAGCAGCCCCCAGCCGCTCATCGCGATGATGACGACCGCCAGCGCCGACGCGCCCAGCAACACGCCCAGCCCCACGCGGAAAACCGCCACGGGTCGCAGCGTGCCCGTGACCAGCTGGGGCGAGGTCAGCGTCTGCGCCACCTGATCAACGCCCGAGGCGTAATCGCCGTACGTGTTTAGCAGGTTCGTCGCGACGTGCAGCGAGCAGCCGCACACCAGCGTCAGCGCCAGCATGACCCACGAGAACGTGCCGTCCAACGCCGCCAGCGCCGCGCCAATCAGAACCGGGATCGCCGATGCCGTCAGCGACCACAACCGCATTGCCATGAGCCAATCAACTATTCGTTTCACTTCGTTCCTCCTCGTCATTAGAAATTGCCGGGAACGCAGGGCTTCCCGGGAGCGCAAGGCTTCCGCCTTGCAACATCGCCGGGAACGCAGGGCTTCCGCCCTGCAACGCGCACTCATCTAATTGCAGGGCGGAAGCCCTGCGCTCCCGGCAATTCATCATTCCTAATCCTGCTTTACAGTTTCCCGGCCTCAACCATCTCCTCGACCTTCGCCATCTCCACGCGCGTGGCCAGATACTCATACGGGTTGATGTCTGCGTCCTCAATCGCCTTCATCGCATCCGCCCAGCAATACTCCGCCTCGTTGAACAGCCGCGCCACGCGCTCCGCATACACGGGCAAAATCGGCTGAAGGTAAATGGCCAGCACGCGGAAGATGTTCAGCACGGAGGTCATCACCTGCCGCGCCGCCTCCGCATCCGTCTTGACCAGCGCCCACGGCGCCTTCGTGTCGAAATACTGGTTCGCCGCGTCGGCGAGGGCGCGGACCTCGACCATGACCTTGCTGAAATCGCGGCTCTCGTAATGCCCCGCCACGGTCTCCGCGCGGTCACGCGCCGCCTCCCACAGCGCCCGCCCCTCCGCGTCCATCACGCCCATCCTGCCGCCGAGCCGTTTGTGCAGCATCTGCGCCCCGCGTGAGGCGAGGTTGGTGATCTTGCCGACGAGGTCGGAGTTGACGCGGTTCACGAAGTCCTCCAGATTGAGGTCGAGGTCGTCCGTCGTGCCGTTCAGCTTGCACGCGTAGTAGAAGCGCAGGTCCTGCGGGTTCAGGTGGTCGAGGTACGTCCGCGCCTTGACGAACGTGCCTTTGGACTTGCTCATCTTCTCGCCGTTCACGGTGAGGAAGCCATGCACGAAAACCTGATCCGGCGGCTTCACGCCCGCGACGTGCAGCATCGCGGGCCAGAACAAACAATGGAAGCGCACGATGTCCTTGCCGATGAAGTGATAAAGCTCCGCCTCGGGGTTCGTCCACCAGTCGTCGAAATTCTGCCCGCGGCCGTCGCACCACTTTTTCAGCGAGGCCATGTAGCCGATGGGCGCGTCCACCCACACATAGAAAAACTTGCCCGGCCGCCCCGGAATCTCGAACCCGAAATATGGCGCGTCACGCGAGATGCACCAGCCGCGCAACGGCTCGCTGAACCACTCCAAGAGTTTGTTCGCCACATCCGGCGCGGTGTGCTTCGGAATCCACGCTTGCAGGAAATCGCGGAACGGCTCAAGCTCGAAAAACAGGTGCTCGCTCTCGCGCATCACAGGCGGCTCGCCGCACGTCACGCACCGCGCATCCTTCAACTCCTCCGCCGCATACGTCTGGCCGCACACGTCGCACGCGTCGCCGTACTGCCCGGCCGCGCCGCACTTCGGGCAGACCCCCTTCACGAAACGGTCCGGCAGGAACATCGCGTCCTTCTCGCAATACAGCTGCGGCAGCCTCTGCGTCGTGATTGCGCCGCTCTTCTCCATCGCCGCGAAAATCTCATAGCAGAACGCACGGTTCTCCGGCGCGTTCGTCGAATAGTAACTATCGAACGCGATCTGAAAATCCGCGAAGTCCTTGACGTGCTGCGCGTGGCTGCGTGCGATGAGCTCCTCGGGCGCGATACCCTCCGAGCGCGCGCGGATCATGACCGGCGTGCCGTGCGTGTCATCCGCGCAGATGTAAAGGCACGCATGACCGCGCATCTTCTGGAAGCGCACCCAGAAATCCGTCTGGAGGTACTCCACCAGATGCCCGATGTGAATGTCCCCGTTGGCATACGGCAACGCCGCCGTGACAACTATTCTGCGCTTCGTTCCTGACATACAAAACCCCTCAAAAGTGAAAAACGATAGTATAGCTCGACACACGCCCAAACACAATCCCAAAAGGTGGGGGATGGCACGTCGGGAATTCCCAAAGCAATGGCGCGCAAGATGCGTCGCTGCCCTTTAAATGACTATATCGTAATCCCTAATGCGTAATCCGGTTTAACGTCACAACCAGAAATGAACCACGAAAAACACGAAAGACGCGAAAATGGATGAAGGATTTTTTTTGACAGGATGAACAGGATTTCGCTTCGGGCGCATTATGGGTTTTAAGCAAAATGGACACAATTTTTGGGTTTCATGCGGTCGCGTTGCTACAGCATCTGGAACGCCGAGGGGAGGTGGCGGGCGAGGGTGGTGGCGGTGAGGGAGGTTTGGGCGCCGGAGAAGGCGGCGGCGTCGCCTGCAGCGCCGTGCGCCCATACGGCGGCCGCGGCGGCGCGGACGCTGTCGCCGTTTTGCGCCCAGAGCGCGGCGACCATGCCGGCCAGCACGTCGCCCGTCCCGCCCGTGGCCATGCCGGGGTTGCCGGTGCGGTTGAGCAGCGGCACGCCGCCGGGGGCGCAGACGAGCGTCCCCGCGCCTTTCAGCACGACGGTGGCGCGGAAGGTGTCCGCCAACAGGCGCACGGCGCGGAGGCGGTCGCGCTGGATATCTGCGACCGTGCATCCCAGCAGACGGGCGGCCTCGCCGGGGTGCGGGGTGAGGCTCAGTTGCTGGCCGTCGCGCGGCCTCCATGCGCGGGCCTCGTGCAGTTGCGCGAGGGCGTTCAACCCGTCGGCATCAAGGACGATGCGGGTGCCGGGCGTGGACAGGAGACAGGCGACAAGTTCGGCGGCATCATGCCCCTGCGTCAACCCAGGGCCAATGACCATGGCGTCGAACGTCGTTTCTGCGATTGGCGCGAGGCTTGAGCGCGTGAGCGTGCCTTGCGGTGCGACGAGGGCGCTGAGGGTAGCCTCGGGCGCCCATGCGGCGGCGGCAAAAGCGCTGTGTTGCGGCACGGCGAGCGTCACGAGCCCCGCGCCGCTCTTCAACGCGCCCAGCGCGGCCAGGACGGGGGCGTGGGGGTAGGCGGAGGAGCCGCCGAGGACGCAGATATGGCCGCACGTCCCTTTATGCGCGTCCCAAGGGCGGGGGGGGAAGGCGGCGCGGAGTTCGGGGAGGGCGATGAGGCCGCAGGGGGTGTCGGCAGGGGCGGCGTCGCAGAGGGCAGGGGGGAGGCCGAGGTCGGCGACTTCGAGGTGGCCGGAGAGCCTCGCGACGGCATCGCTGATGAAGCAGGGCTTGGGGCGGCCGAACGTCACGGTGGCATCCGCGTGGACGGCCGCGCCGGGCATCTCGCCTGTGTCGCCGTTGACGCCGGAGGGGAGGTCGGCGGACACGACCAGCGCGGGGCCGCGCATCTGGTTGACCCAGCGGATGGCGCGTTCGGCAACGCCCGATGGCGCACCCTTGCACCCTGAACCCAAAATGCCGTCCACGACGATGCAGGGGCGCCCCAGCAGCATCTGCGAGGGGGAATCGGCGCTGTCCCAACTTTCGGGGGTGTCGAGGACAGAGCAGGGGACACCGGCGGCGTGCATCTCGTCCCATGCGGTATGTGCGTCCCCGCGCAGGGCATCGGGGGCGCAGGTCAGCAGGGCGTGTGCGCGGAAGCCGTCCTCGTGCAGGCAGCGTGCGGCCACGCAAGCGTCGCCGCCGTTGTTGCCGTGCCCTGCGACGAGCACGACCTTGCGCGTGTTGCGCAGGTTTGCGAGCCGTGCGGCGGCGGCGGCCAGCGCGACCCCGGCGCGGCGCATCAACAGCATGAGGGGGAAGCCCCCGGTCGCGGCGGCGGCCAGTTCAGCGTTCCGCATCTGTTCGATTGTGAGGAAGTGCATGGGGTGGGGAGTTTTTAGCGGAGAGTTTCTAGTTTTTAGTTTCTAGTTTCTAGTTTTTAGTTTCGGGGTTCTGGGTTCGGGTTCTCTTGAAAACGTTTTCAAGGGTAGCAAACGGCAGAGCGGAATGCAAGGCGAAATGCCTTATTAAATTAGAAATTAGGAATTAGGAATTAGGAATGGGCCGGGAGCGCAAGGTGCCGGGAGCGCAAGTGCCGGGAGCGCAGGGCTTCCGCCCTGCAACGAGACGATTGAAGGGACTACGGACTACGGGACTACGGGACTACGGCTGTGGGGGGACGAAGGGGACCTAAGGGACCTAAGGGACTTAAGAGACTTAAGGGACTTAAGGGACTTAAGAGACAAACACCTTCGTCTCCTATGTCCCTTAGGTCCCTTTTGTCCCTTTTCGTAGTCCCGTAGTCCCGGTGTCCCGTAGTCCGGCACCATGCAGGGCGGAAGCCCTGCGCTCCCGGCACTTGCGCTCCCGGCACTTGCGCTCCCGGTACTTGCGCTCCCGGCACCTTGCGCTCCCGGCGGCTATGGCGCCTCAATCCTGAAGAAGGCTTTGGTCTCGGCGACGGGGAGGATGACGGTGAGGGTGGCGGTGCCGCCGCCGTGGTCATCGAGGGAGCAGGGCGGGAAGGAGAAGTCGCCCAGATCCGCGAGGTCGAGCCACATTCGGGCGTGGACGGTGGGGGGCAACGTCCCCTCGTAGGTGAAGTCGAGGGCAATCCAGCGCATGGGGCCGCTGGGGATGGAGTCGCCGACGGTGATGCGGGTGATGAGGAGGAGGGTGAGGTCGTCGTCGTCGTCGCCGCCGTCGCCGGGGGGGACGGATCCGAACTCGTAGGCGCCCATGTCCACGCGGTCGCCCCAGATGCGGAGGTTGCCGTCGAGGTCGAGGTCCCATGTGACATACCCGTCGTCGCCCGCGTCAATGCACTTGGATCCGGACTGGAGGCGGTAGTCGCCCGTGGCGGGGTTGACGAAGAGGGGGTCGAGGGTGATGTTGCCGCCGCCGTCGTACTGATTCACCGGCATCGGCGCGGTGCAGGAGCAGGTGAAGGTGCTGTTGTAATGGTTGGGGCCGTCGGGGGCGGTGTTCCCCCAGACGATGCAGTTGTTCAGCGTGCCGTCATACGACCCGCCGCTGTGTTCCGCCGCCGTGTTGCCCGCGAGCGTGCAGTTGGCCAGCGTGCCGAAATACGACCCGCCTCCGTAATACGCCGAGTTGCCCGTGAGGAGGCAGTTGTTGAGCGTGCCGTCAGACGACCCGCCGCCGCAACCCGGGAAGATGATGCCGCTCGCCGCATTGCCCGTGAGCGTGCAGTGGTTGAGCGTGCAGCCATGCGCGCCGCCGCCCGCTTCCTCCGCCGTGTTGCCCGTCAGGAGGCAGTTGTTGAGCGTGCCGTCGGACGCGCCGCCGCCGTAACCCGCCCGGTTGTCCGACAGGGTACAGTTGGCCAGCGTACTGCCGTACGCGCCGCCGCCGTAGCCTGCGTTGTTGCCCGAGAGCATGCAGTTGTTGAGCGTACCCTCATACGCGCCGCCGCCGATGTATGCCGCGTTGTACATGAGCGTGCAGTTGTCCAGCGTGCAGTCATACACGCCGCCGCCACAGGCTTCCACGGTGTCGGAGCCCAACACCGTGTTGTACATGAGCCGGCAGTTGTCCAGCGTGCATTCATGCGCACCGCCGCCGTAGTACAGCGCGGTGTTGCCGATGAGCGTGCAGTTGGTCAACGTGCCGCTGCACGCGCCGCCGCCGTCGATGGCAAGCCCGTTCAGCAGGGTGAAGCCGGAGAGGCGGGCGTTGCCGTCGAAGCCGTAGGGCGAGTACAGCGTGGCGCAACGCGCGATCCCGCCGCCGTCAATGAAGGTTTGCGCGTCGCCGTTGACGCTTTGGATGGTGATGGACTCGCCGACGACGGCGAAGGCGGCGTAGGTGCCGTTGGTCACGAGCACAATGTCGCCGGAGAGGGTGGCGCAATCCGCCGCGCCTTGGAGGGTGCGCTTGGCGGTGGCCCAGGAGAGGCCGTCGCCGTTGTCGTTGGACTTGTTCCTGTCCACGTGGAACACGACGCCGCTGGGCTGGGAGCCGTGTTCGTAGCAGCCCATGTCCACGCGGCCGCCCCAGATGCGGTGGTTGCCGTCGAGGTCGCGGAGCCCGGCGGCGCGGGCGTTGTCGCCGGCGTTGACGCAGGGGGAGCCGGGTGGGGGCTGGAGGTGGTAGTCGCCCGTGGCGGGGTTGACGAAGAGGGGGTCGAGGGTGATGTTGCCGCCGCCATCGTAAGACCCCGTCGGCATCGGTGTCGTGCAGGAGAAGGCGAACGTGGCCTGGTAATGGTTGGTGTTCGATCCGCTGGTGATGGTGTTCCCCCAGACGATGCAGTTGACCAGCGTGCCGCCGCGCGCGCCGCCGCTGCCGTATGCCGAGTTGCCCACGATCGTGCAGTTGGCCAGCGTTCCGGCGAACGACCCGCCGCCGCTGAGATCCGCCGTGTTGCCCGTCAGAAGGCAGTTGTTGAGCGTGCCGTTGGACGCGCCGCCGCCGCTGGCCCGCGCCGAGTTGCCCGTGAACACGCAGTTGTCCAGCGTGCCGTAAAACGACCCGCCGCCGATGTATGCCGCGTTGTGCGTGAGCGTACAGTTGACCAGTTCGCTCTGATACGCGCCGCCGCCGTAGTATGCCTCGTTGCGCGTGAGCGTGCAGTCGAACAGCCAGCCTTCATACGCGCCGCCGCCGTATCCGTTCGCCCAGTTGCCCGAGAGCAAACACTCGAACAGCCCGCAATCATTCGCGCCGCCGCCGTCGTAAGCGGCGGTGTTATTCGTGAGTACGCAGTTGACCAGCGTGCTGTAGTCCGCGCCGCCGCCGTAGTCCGCCATGTTGTCCGTGAGCGTGCAATCACGCAGTTCTGATTCAATCGCGCCGCCGCCGTATTCTGCCGTGTTGCCCACGAGCGCGCAGTCGAACAGTTCTGAGTCAGTCGCGCCGCCGCCGTAGTATGCCTCATTGCGCGTGAGCGTGCAGTTGGTCAGCGTGCCGTAGCACGCACCGCCGCCGCCGCCCGCCTCGTTGCCCGTGAGCGTGCAGTTGGCCAGTTCACTCAAATACGCGCCGCCGCCGAAGTCCGCCCAGTTGTCCGTGAGCGTGCAGTGGTTGAGCGTGCCGCCATACGCGCCGCCGCCCCATTCCGCCGCGTTGTCCGTGAGCACGCAGTGGTTGAGCGTGCCGCCGTACGACCCGCCGCCGCAACCCGGGTTAATGCTAATCGTGAGGCCCGCTTCGCCGTTGGGGTCCCCGCCCGTCAGCGTGAAGCCTGAAAGCACGGTGTTGGTGTGCGCTTCGTCCGTCCCCAGCGTGGCGCAACGACTCCCGCCGCCGCCGTTAATGAAGGTGTGTTCCGCGCCGTTGACGCTCTGGATGGTGATGGCGCGGTTGCCGACCACAATGGGCCAGTAGGTGCCGTTGGTCACGATCACCGTGTCGCCCGCGACGATGGCGAGGTCAATGGCCGACTGGATATCCTGCTTGGCGGTGGCCCATGAGCGCCCGTCGCCGTTGTCGTCGGGGCGTTCCCAGTCCACATAAAAGACGGTGGCGGGTCGGGGAGTGTGCTCGTAGGCGCCCATGTCCACCGCGCTGCCGTGGATGCGCGGGTTGCCGTCGAGGTCGAACCCCCACGGGGCGTGCCCGTCGCTGCCCGCGTCAATGCAGGGGGAGGTGGATCGGAGGCGGTAGTTCCCGGCCACCGCGTCCACGAAGAGGGGGTCATCGTCAATGTTGCCGCCGCCGTCGTACCCGTCCACCGGCGCGGGCGCCGTGCAGGAGAAGTTGAAGGTGCTGAAGTTATAGTTGCTGTACGGTCCGCTGGTGACGGTGTTCCCCCAGACAATGCAGTTGTTCAGCGTGCCGCCACTCGCCCCGCCGCCGTTAGAGTACGCCGAGTTGCCTGCGAGCGTGCAGTTGGTCAGCGTGCCGGACAACACCCCGCCGCCCCAGGTGCCCGCCCTATTATCCGTGAGCAGGCAGTTGTTGAGCGCGGCGTCGAACGCGCCGCCGCCGGAATTGTACGCCGTGTTGCCCGAGAGCGTGCAGTGGCTCAGCGTGCCGTAAGCCGCGCCGCCACCGTACTCCGCCTCATTACGCCAAAGCGTGCAGTTGTTGAGCGTGGCTTCGTATGCGCCGCCGCCATATTCCCTCGCCCAGTTGGCCCAAAACCAGCAGTCGTTCAACGTGCCGTAAGCCGCGCCGCCACCGTCGAACTCCGCATTGTTGCCCAAAAGCCAGCAGTTGTCCAGCGTGCAGTGGTACGCGCCGCCGCCGGAATTGTACGCCGCGTTGCCCGAGAGCGTGCAGTGGCTCAGCGTGCCGTAAGCCGCGCCGCCGCCGTAGTATGCTTCGTTATCCGTGAACCAGCAGTCGTTCAGCGTGCCGCCATACGACCCGCCGCCGTAGTATTGTCCAACCGTGACGCTCGCGTGGGCGGCATCCCCGTCCATCAGCGTGAAGCCCGTGAGCACGGTGGCGGTGTGCGTGCTGGACGTCCCCAGCGTGGCGCAGCGGTTGGTGCCGCCGCCGTCGATGAAGGTCTCGTCCGCGCCCTCGACGCTCTGGATGGTGATGGCGCGGTTGGCGGTCGCGATGGGCGCGTAGGTGCCGTTGGTGACGACCACCGTGTCGCCCGCGATGACGGCGAGGTCGATCGCGGCCTGGAGGGTGCGCTTGGCAGTGGCCCATGAAAGCCCGTCGCCGCTGTCGTTGAGACGCAGTTCGTTGACGTAAAAGATCGCGGCGGGGCGGGGCGTGTACTCGTAGGCGCCCATGTCCACCGCGTCGCCGTGGATGCGCGGGTTGCCGTCGAGGTCGAAATCCCACGTGGCGTACTGGTCGTCGCCCTTGCCGATGCAGGGGGAGGCGGGTTGAAGGCGGAAGTCGCCGCCCACGAACAACGGGTTCTGCGCGATGTTGCCCCCGCCGTCGTACGGATCCACCGGCATGGGCGCGGCGCAGGAGAAGTTGAAGGTGCTGTTGAAATGGTTGCTGTACGTGCCGCTGATGACGTTGTTCCCCCAGACGATGCAGTTGTTCAGCGTG
The DNA here is from genome assembly GCA_009778475.1 of Kiritimatiellota bacterium. Taxonomy (GTDB): domain Bacteria; phylum Verrucomicrobiota; class Kiritimatiellia; order RFP12; family UBA1067; genus WRJS01. The sequence goes on from WRJS01000035.1 coordinate 31,266, forward strand.
CCGTAGGACGACCCGCCGCCGTGGGACAACGCCTCGTTGCCCGAGAGCGTGCAGTTGACCAGCGTTCCGCCATGCGCCCCGCCGCCCGCGCCCGCCGCCTCGTTGCCCCAGAGCAAGCAGTTGGTCAGCGTGCCGTCAAGCGCGCCGCCAAACGCGCCGCCAAACGCGCCGCCGCCGTAGTATGCCGTGTTGGCCGTGAGCGTGCAGTTGTCCAGCGTGCCGTAGGACGACCCGCCGCCGTTGGACAACGCATCGTTGTTCGTGAGGGCGCAGTTGACCAGTGCGCATCGATGCGCCCCGCCGCCGTAGGACGCATAGTTGAGCACGAGCGTGCAGTTGATCAGCGTGCTCCGATACGCCCCGCCGCCGTAGACTGCGTCGTTGAGCGTGAGCGTGCAGTTGACCAGCGTGCCGCAAATCGCCCCGCCGCCGTAGTTCTGGGAAATGGCGGCGGGGAAGGCGTTTCCGGTCGTCAGCGTGAACCCCTCCAGCACGGTGTTGGTGTGCGTGCTGAGCGTCCCCAGCGTGGCGCAGCGGTTGGTGAAGCCGCCGTCGATGAACGTGACGCTTGCGCCCCCCGTGCTTTCGATGCGGATGGCCTTGTTGCCGGTCGAGATGGGCCAGTACGTGCCGGGTTCTACGAGCAGCACATCACCTGGGTTAGCGCTGCTGATAGCCTCCTGGAGGCCCCCCCCCCCCCCCCCCCCCCCCCGGGGGGGGGGCCGCGGGGCGGCGGCCCCCCCCGGCCCCCGGCCCCCCCCCCCCCACACAACCACCCTTTTTTTTTCCTTCTTCTTTTTCCTGTGGGGGGGTTTTT
>WRJS01000036.1 GCA_009778475.1 Kiritimatiellota bacterium
GCCCCCCCGCGCCGTTCGAGGCCATTGCCTCCAGATTGCGGAACAGGCTGGCCATACGTCGCAATCACTTGAAGATATTCTTGAGGGACTTCGCGGCGTCCTTCGCGCCCTCGCCGACGGCCTTGACGGCGTCCTTCGCGCCCTCACCGACGGCCTTGACGGCGTCTTTCGCGCCATCGCCGACGGCCTTGGCCGCATCCTTCACGCCATCGCCGATGACCTTTCCGGCGTTGACGATCACGTTGCCGAGCTCGGTGAGGATCGTCATCATCACTTCGACCGGGGACGCGCCGCCTTTGTCCTTGCCGATGTCGCGGCGCGTGATTGAGGGGATGGGGAGCGGGAGCGTTTTGCCGACGGTCCAGATGGGGTGGGTGAGCGACACGCGGGCGCCGTTCAGCTGGAACTCGTCGATGATGACTTTCTTCTCAGCGGCGTCCTTCTCCTTCTTGTCCTTCTTTTTCTTCTCGTTCTCGCCGAGGTTCTCCATCAGCACGTCGAAGTTGGACTTGCCGCCCTTGACCTCATAACTGATCTGCGGCGCGTCGATCTGGATCTTGCGGATGTGGAGGACATTGCCGAAGAGCGACTTCATGTCCATGTCAACGTGGATGCTGTCCACGGCGAACAACGCCTTGTCCGTGGCGTAATTCTCGGGGTTGCCGACGGAGAATTTTTTCAGCTCGAACTTCCCGCGTATCGGGCTGATGGAGACCGTCTCGATCTTGACCGGCACGCCGAGCATCAGCGGCCCGCCCACGTTGACGGTGTTCTTGACGATCGGGTTGATGAACACAATCAGCCCGGCCACGAGCAGGACGACGACGCCTAGCGCGACCGCCGCAATCTTCAGCACTCTCGACTTCATACTTTTTTTCTTCGATGCCATACGCAAACCTCCGCCAAACATTCCGCCTATACAGTGAAAAAACACGAGACAGGATTATGTCATGTTCGCGGTCTGATTGTCGAGTGCAAACGGATTTTTCAGGCAGGATTATTTTCGCGCAGGGGCAGGGCCGCCGGGAGCGCAATTGCCGGGAGCGCAGGGCTTCCGCCCTGCAATAAAAGCTGCCGTGTCCTTTCGTCCCTCGTTGCAGGGCGGAAGCCCTGCGCTCCCGGCACATTGCAGGGCGGAAGCCTTGCGCCCCCGGCTCGTTGCAGGGCGGAAGCCTTGCGCCCCCGGCAACTGCGGGCGTTTTTTTTTGCGTGCGGGCGAAATTTCGCTTGCGCCTTACGTGCGGGAAAGGCTATCCTATTATCAATGGTATAACTCTTTCAATAAGGAGTGGTGTTATGAAACGGATGATGGTGTTTGTCGGGATGATGAGTGTGGCGGCTGTGCGGGGCATGGCGATTCAGACGGCGGGGACGCTGCTGATTGATCTGGCGGCGACGAACCTCGTGGTTGACGGGGGCGTGGTGCAGAGTTGGCCGAACACGGGTTCGCTGGCGGGGGCGTTCACCCCGGTCGTGGAGGGGCAGGGGCCGGAACTCAGCGCTTATGGGTCGGAGGCCACTCCAGCGGTGTATTTCGCGGGCAGCGCGAATTCGATCATGTCCGGGATGTCGGTTGTCTCTGACATCACGGGGACGAACTCGTGGACGCTGGAGACGTGGATCAACATCCCCGTGCTGGCGGGGTCGGCGAACACGTATTTCTCGTGGACGTACCGGGGCGGCGGGCCGGACCCGCTGAACCTGAACCCGAACAACCCGGGGAATAACTACGGGCCGAACGAGCGCCTGTTCGAGGCGCGGTGGACGGCGGACACCGGAAACGCGCTGGAGCATTATGCCGGAAACATGAGTTGGGGCGGCCCGGTCCCGATCGCGAACCAGTGGCACCACATCGTGATGACGCGCGACGCGGCGACGTCGATGGAGTACATCTATGTGGACGGGATACAGGTGAGGGATTTCGAGAAAACGAACCTCGACATTTTGCCGGATGGCATCTTCGTGATCGGCGGCACGCAGAACGGCGGGCGCAACGGCTGGGACATGGCGACGACGGCGTACATCGGCCAGATCCGCGTGCATACGGAGTATATGCCGTTGACGGACGCGATCATCAATTACGTGCAGGAGCGCGCCGCGTACGGGGCGCCGGGGTATTCGCGCTGGAACAACGGTTCGCAGGTGCCGCAACCGTGGGAGACGGTGGAGAACTGGTGGCTGAACGCGCTGCCGGACAACAACAGCCGCGTCGTCATCAACAACGGCGGGAGCGCGGAACTGACCACGGCGCACGGCCCGCTGAGGTCGCTGACGGTGACGGCGGGGGAACTGACGCTTTCGGGCGCGGCGGCGCTGGAGATGAACGTCGGCACGGCCGGGATGCCGCTCTATGTGGCGAACGCGGCGGACGCGACGGCCGCGCTGAACATCGTGGAGGGCAGCCTGACGTTGTGGGATAACGTGCAGGGGACGCACGTCGTGCTCGCCAGCAGCGCGGGGGCGCTCGGCACAATCACGGTCGGTGGCGGTGCGCTCCCGGCGGAGTTCCTGTTCAGCAGGAATATGCTTATCGCGAGCGTCGCGGGGTCGGAGGGCCACCTGACCATCGAGCCGAACGGGGCGGTGGCGCTCGCGGAAGGGACGAGCGGGTGGATTGTCGTGGGGCATGGCGGCGTGGGGACGGTGACGGTCAACGGCGGCTCGTTGTCCTACGACCGCCTAGGCCTTGTGCATCACGGCGGCACGGGCATCCTGTACCTGAACGATGGCGAGGTGCGCACGACGGCGTCGTTTTATTTCTCGGATGGCGACGAGAAGCCCGACTCGCAGGCCATCGCCTACCTCAACGGCGGTACGCTCCAGATACCGCGTTTCGAGGTGATAAAAACGGCGGGGACGAACGAGATTTATTTCAACGGCACGGTCATCAAGAATATGGCGGGCGACCAAAAGGATTTCCTGACCGGCATGAGCGCTGCGTATGTGCAGGAAGGCGGCGCGATCTTCGACATCGGCGCCTACGACAACAACACGTGGACCGGCATCGCGCAGGCGCTGCTGCACGACCCCGCGCTGGGGGCGACGCCCGACGGCGGTCTCGTCAAGCGCGGCGACGGCCTGCTGATCCTGAACGGCACGAACACCTTCACGGGCGACATCATCGTCGAGGACGGTGCGCTGTGGTTCAGTTCGCCAGAGAGCCTGATGAACTATACGGGGACGATCCGCCTGACCTCGCCCAACGCGGGCGTGGGCTTTGAGCTGGACATACCGGGCAGCGTGGGCATCCTCCTCTCCAAGGTATCGACGGACTCGGTGGGCTACATCGCGGTGTACCCCTATCCCGAACCACCCGCCAGCGGGACCGGGAACGCGAGCGAGACGTTCGACTTCTCGAACCACCCGTACCTGTCGCTGGGCATCGCGCACCGCAACGCGGTGTTCACGGGTACGTTCATCCCGTACGCGACCAGCCACCCCTACGTATTCATCCCTAACGACAACGGCGCGCTCACGTTCAACGAGGTCATCGCGGACGGCTCGAGCGTCACGCTCAACGGCAGCGGCCGCGGGGCTCTCACGCTCGGCGGCGCGAACACATATACGGGCGGCACAATCATTAACGGCGGCAAGCTGGTGATGGCCCACGTGGACGCGCTCGGCGCGAGCGGCGCCATCGCTATCCGCAACGGCGCGGCGCTGAAATTCGACGCGGCGGGCACCGACGTGGCCGCGCTGCTTTCGCGCATCACCACGGATTCGCGCGGCTACATCCTGCTCGGCACGGACACTGCGGACGCAGACCTCGACCTCCGCGGCTACCCCGGCCTGACCGTCGGGACGGACGTGGGGTCGCTGACCTACAACGGCGTCATCACGCCCGACAACGATCTCTACCGCCTCGGCGGCGGCAATGTGGGCTGGCGCGTGACCGGCAACCAGGGGCTCGTCCTCACGAACCTGACGGACGGCGCGTCCACCACGCGCAGCGTGCTGATTGAGGGCGCGGGCATCGTCCAGATACGGGGTGCGGACACCACCTATTCCGGCGGCATGGTCATCACCAACAACGGCGCGTTGTTCCTGAGCGAGGACAGGGCGTTCGGTGAGCCGCCGCTCGGCCCGGTCGCGGATCACGTCACCGTTGACGGCGGCGCGATACGCATCGCGAACGTCAACACCAAGGTGAACGAGAACCGCGGCCTGCTGATTGATGGCCTCGGCCTCGAGTGGCACCCGTGGAGCGGCTGCCTGCTGACGTGGGGCGGCGACCTCAGCGGCTCGGGCCCCATGTTCACCACGGACGGCGGCAGCATCTATTTCGGCGGCGCGAACAACACGTGGGACGGCGTGGCGACCATCAACAGCGGCGCGACCCTCGGCGTGGGCGACGGCGAGAATTTCAGTTGGAACAACGCCGCCGTCATCAACGGCATCAACGGTTTCTTCGGCGTGAATTACAATCAGGACTTCCTCTGGTCAACGTTCTTCGACAGGCCGCTCGGCACGGGCGAGGGCGAGGCCGCGGCCATCGGCCTGCGCAAGATCGGCACGGGGACGCTCTACGCGGACGTGCCGCAGGTCTATACCCGCGAGACGCGCGTGGAGGGCGGCGCGCTCGTGGTCGTGGACCCCGACGCCATCCCCTCCGGCGCGGGCAAGGGCGATGTCTCCGTCTTGGCCAACGCCACCATCGACGTGAACGGCTTCAACCTCATGTTCAACAAACTGCACAACGTCGGCAACGTGATTGACAACCTCGGCACGGCCACGGAGCTGGTCGTGGGCGACGGCGGAAACTTCACGCTGGAGGCGAAAATCGACACGCACATGACCCTCTGGAAAGTCGGCACCGGGACGATGAGCCTGAACGCCAACGCCGTCGCAGGCCCGCTGGAGGTGGCGGCGGGGACGGTTCAGTTGAACGTGCCGGCCAACACGCCGAGCGTCACGCACCTGCACCCCGGCACCGCCATCCAGACCTCCACCGTCTCGAACGATCGGGCGACGCCGCCGCTCGACGTCATGCGCGGCCTGAAGAGTTACTACTACGGCCCGGACAGGGGGGGCGTCGGGACCGGGAACATCAACTCGCTCGACGCGATGCGCAACCTGATTATGGGAGAGGAACCGACGCTGATCTCGGACACCCTGTGCATCGGCGACACCCTCGAGTTCGGCCACGAGGGCCAATACTTCCCCGCGCCCTTCACCAACATCAGCGGCGAGCCGGAGGTGCAGAACTTCATCGCCGTGTTCATGGGCTATTTCGTCGCTCCCGAGACCGGCACCTACGACTTCGGTCTGCAGAGCGACGACGGCTCTGTGCTGTACCTCGACGGCAAGCTGCTCGTCAACCTGAACACCGACCGGGGCTACGGCGGCATCGGGCAGATACCCGTCACCAACTCGGTCGAGCTCGCGGCCGGCTACCACCCGATGGTCATCGGCTTCTACCAGAAGGGCGGCGGCTGGGGGCTCACCGTGTTCGCGCAACTCCCCGGCGAGGAAGAACTCACGCCCATCCCGCAAGACCTGCTGCGCCCGGCGGACACGTTCTGGCTCGCGCGCGCCTTCGACCTCTCGGGCGACAACGGCACGCGCCTGACCGTCAGCGGCCCCGCCACGTTCGAGTTCAACACCCTGCAAGACACCGTGTTCAGCGGGAGCGTCACGAGCACCGACACCTTGGCGCACATCATCAAGACCGGCCCTGCGCGGCACACCATCGCCACCGAGGCGCTCGACCTGAACGGCAACGTCACCCTCTTCGAGGGCGCGCTCGCGTTCGACAGCATCGGGACCGTCAACGCCGACATCGCCCTCGACACTGGAGCCGCGCTCGCTGTCATGCGCCCCTTCACGGGTCTGCTCGGCAGGTACTACAACGACCCCACCAAGAGTGAAAACGACCACGACCCGCTCATCCCCTCGGACAGGTTCGACGATCTCGGCTACCTCGAGGCCGCCATCGCCTCCCTCACGACGTATGTCACGTCGGTTCCGACCCCCGTGGTATTCGACTTCGCACGCAACGGGTCGGGCTTCCCGCCCCCGTACACGTTCATAAGCCTGGAGATTTTTGAAGGACACTTCTTCCAAGTGTTCTGGAAGGGCTACATCAACCTGCCCGAGACCGGCGAGTACATCTTCTCCACCGCGAGCGACGACGGCTCCATGCTCTTCATCGACCGCGAGGTCGTTGTGTGGAATAACAGGTCACAGCCCGTTACCGAAGAATCCGGCACGGGCGCGTTCACCGCCGGGTGGCACGAGATTACCATCGCCTACTATCAGGGCGGCGGCGGGTATGGGCTACAAGCCTTTATCGAAGGGCCCGGTATGCCGAAGCAACTCATCCCCAACGCCATGCTCCGCCCCAGCCCCTACATGACACCCGAAGAGGCCACCCTCTTCGTCGCGCTCACCTTGGGCGGCAAGCTCAGCGGCGAAGGCACCATCGACATCGAGGACGTCGGCTCACTCAACCTCGCGGCGCAGGACAGCTACACCTTCCCCGGCAGCTTCGCGGGCGGGCGCTTCACCAGCATCGTCAAGACCGAAGCCGGAACCGTCACCCTCACGGGCGACAGCAGCGCGTTCGACGGCACCATCTATATCGCCGACGGCAACATCGCCCTCGCCGACGGCGGCACGCTCGGTAACGCCCGCATCGTCACTAGCGCGAACGGCGGCGTGGTGTTCGACGCCGAGGCCGCCGCCCGCTTCGAAGGCACCATCGAAGGCCCCGGCCGCATCACCTTCAACGGCAGCGGTCCCTTCACCCTCCTGCGCGGCCTCGACAACTTCAGCGGAGCCATCGACTTCAACGGCGACACCGCCCTCAACCTCAGCGGCCCGCAGATGAATATGCGCGCCGACCAGATCAAGGGCGCCGCCACCGTCACCCTCACCGACGGCGCGGTGCTGGCGATCACCTCGCCCGCCGACTTCCCTGCGGACATCGTGGCCTCCAACGCCGTCATCTCCCTCGCCATCACCAACACCCCCTCCGCGTGGGCCCTCGACAAGCTCCGCATCCTCGCCGACAGCGAGGTCACGGTGCTCTGCTCCGGCCTGTGGGGGACGCACTACAACCTGCGTGACGGCAACGGGCGCGACACCGACGCGATCACCAACGCCTTCCAGACCATCACGGGCGCCGAGAACTTCCTCAGCGATGCAGGCAACGCCATCTTCTCTCACACCGCCTCCACGTGGGAAGCTGGCGACACCATGGACTTCGGCGAGACCGCCCTCGGCAACGTCCGCGTCCCCGGCTACCCCCCCGACGCGCAATACTTCGCCGCCATCTATCGCGGCAAGATTCTCATCCCCGAGACCGGCCGCTACTGCCTCGCCGCCGTCAGCGACGACACCAGCAGGGTGTTCATCGACGGTGCCCTCATCGTCGGCAACGACGACGGGATGCACGGGATGTGGCGCAAGGTCGGGTACGCCACGCTCAGCGCGGGCTTCCACGACATCGTCATCCTCTACTGCCAGCTCGGCACCGACCTCGGCTTCCGCTTCGAGATGAGCGCGGGCGACGCCGACGGCCTCACCGCCGTGCCAAACCACCTGCTCTTCGCCAACACCGGGGACATCCCCGCCTACGCCCTGCACATCGCCGACCTCGGCGTGGAGAACCCCGGGCGGGGCGCGCTCACGTTCGACGGCCCCGGCACGCTCGGCATGACCGCCCTCTCGTTCGACCTCGGCGCGGTGCTGGACCTCACCGGCGGCGCGGCCGTCTCCGGCGCGACCCTCACCGCCACGGTCTCCGAGGACCTCCCCAAAGGCAAGCTCACGCTCATCGGCGACCTGACGAAGGCCCCCGCCCCCGCCCTCGACCTCACGGGCATCACCCGCACCGTCATCGGCCCCGACCGTTCCCAGCTTGTCTATCGCAACGGCAACCTCTACATCTCCCGCGTGGCCGGCACTGTCCTGATCCTGCGCTAACGAGAGCACGCCTCACACCAGCGGCCGCCGAAGCTTCGCTTCGGCGGTCGTTGGCATGAATACCCGGCTTGCGGGAACGCTCAACCTCCATCTCGCCCCGATTCCAAATTCTTAATTTCTAATTGCCTCTTTCCCAAAAACATCATATCATATCCCCCTACTCAAACGGAGGAAAGTGACATGACAAGGGAAATGGATTTTCTAGTGCGGAACGGTTTGGATGTTGAGGCGATTGACCGCGAGAAGCTGCTGGCGGTGTTCGCGCAGGAGATGGGCGCGGGGCTGGCGGGGCAGCCGTCGAGCCTGCGGATGATACCGTCGTTCATCGCGATTGACAGGCCCGTCAAGACGGGCACGCCCGTCGTGGTGCTGGACGCGGGCGGCACGAACCTGCGCGCGGCCGTGGTGACCATCGGCGCGGACGGGGGCGCGGCCATCGGCGCGTTCGCGAAGCAGCACATGCCGGGGACGCAGGGAGAGCTTTCGGCGGAGGCGTTCTTCGATGCGTTCGCGGAGTTCCTGATGCCCGTCGTTTGCGAGTCGGACACCATCGGCTTCTGCTTCTCGTATGCGGCGGAGGTCCTGCCGGACTGCGACGCGCGGCTGCTGGCCTGGAGCAAGCAGGTGCAGGTTCCGGAGGTGGTCGGGCAACTCATCGGCACAGGCTTGAAGAAGCACCTCGCGGCGCGGGGGTTCGAGCGCCGTGTCGTCATCCTGAACGACACCGTCGCAACCCTGCTGGCCGGCAAGAGCGCGGGCGTGGCGAAGGACTATTCCGCGTATGTGGGCTTCATCCTCGGCACCGGCACGAACACCGCCTACGTCGAGCAGAACGCCCGCATCACCAAACGCGCGGACCTCAACCCCGGCGAGTCCATGGTCATCAACGTCGAGTCGGGCGGGTTCCGCACGATCGCGCAGTCGCGCTTCGACCAGCAGATGGACGCGCAGACGAGCGACTGCGGCTACTACACGTTCGAGAAGATGATCTCCGGCGCGTACCTCGGGAGCATCGGGTTCGTCGTGCTGAAAGAGGCGGCGAAAGAGGGCCTGCTCTCGGCGGCCGCCGCGGCCGCGGTCGCCGCATGGGACTCGCTCTCCAACAAGCACCTCGACGACTTCTGCGGCAACGCCCCGGCCGCGGACAACCCTTTCCTCGACGCCGCGTTCACAGCGGAAGACCGCGAGGCCGTCAAACGCCTCTGCACGCCCGTCTATGAGCGCGCCGCCGTGCTGACCGCCGTCAACCTCGCCTCCGCGATCATCAAGACGGGCGAGGGCAAAGACCCGTCGCGCCCGGTGTGCGTGAACGTGGACGGCTCGACGTACTACCGGACGCTCACCGCCGATTTCCAGAACCGCGTGAAGCGCGAGCTTGCCGCCCTCCTCGAGCCGCGCGGCCTGGCCTACGAGCTCATCAAGGTCGATGACTCGCCCGTCATCGGCGCGGCCGTGGCAGGGCTGACAGCGAGGGAATAAGTAATAGGTAATAAGTAATAGGTAATAGGTTTTTCGAGACAGGTCGATGTCAACCGAAACTGACCACTAATCACTAACCACTAACCACTGATCACTAATCACTAACCACTGACCACTGTCACAAATGATGAACGCAATTGATGCAAACTATTGTTCTGATCCTTCCGACATCGCCGCTGCCGTGCAGCAGATGGTGCAGTCGCATCACCTGTTGCGCAAGGTCAGGCGCCTGGGGATTGCGGTTTCGGGCGGCGCGGATTCAATCGCGCTGTTCTGGCAGATGCTGCCGCTGTGCCGCGAGCGGGAGATCGAGCCGATTATCCTGCACCTGAACCACGGGTTGCGCGAGGCCTCCGCGCATGAGGAGCAGTTCGTCCGGGAGATGGCGGCGGAGGCCGGGGTGACGTGCCTGAGCGAGACGCGGAAGGTCGTGCCGTTGCCGGGGGTGTCGCTGGAGATGATGGCGCGGGAGGTCCGCCAGTCGTTCTATGCGGCGTGCTGCGCGTCCGCCCAGCTTGACGCAGTCGCGACAGGGCATAACGCCGACGACGTCGCGGAGACGGTGCTCCTGCGGCTCGCCCGCGGCGCGGGCGCGGCGGGGCTGTCCGCGCTGGGCCCTCATGCGGAGCCCGCACCCGCACTGCTGGCGATTTCGGGATACCCCTACCGCATCATCCGCCCCCTGCTCGGGGTCTCGGGCCGCGCCATCCGCGACTGGCTGCGCCAGCTGGGCGGAACGTGGTGCGAGGATGCGTCGAACGCGAACATGGACATCCCCCGCAACCGCGTGCGCCACGAGGTGTTGCCGTCGCTGGAGAAGGCGCTCGGCACCGCGCTGCGTTCGGCGTTTTGCCGCACCTCCGAAATCCTGCGCGAGGAAGACGCCCTGCTCGACACGCTGGCGCGGCGGCAGTTCAAGCGTTGCGTCGTGGAAAACGCGCTGTCCATCCGCCCCCTGCTCAAACAGCACCTCGCGATTCAACGGCGCGTAGTCCGCCAATGGCTGTTCGGGAACGATGCCGCGTTCTCCAGCGGGTTCGCCACAACCGAATTCCTGATCGCGATCTGCAAGGAGGGGCGGAAAACCCGCCTGCAGCTCACGGATCATTTCTACGCGGTCAGCAACGGCAAGACGGTGGTGCTGGTGCGCGAGGATGACCCCGCTGCGCCCGTGCCCTTGGAGATTGGCGGCGAATGCCGCTGGCGGAACCTGGTGTTCAGCTGTAAGAAGTCACAGGGCATCAACAGCATCGAGCGCGGCATCGGAAACTATCCGGCGCTCTGCACCATCTCCCGCTCGGCTTGCTGCGGGCGCCCCCTCATCGTGCGTTCCCGCCAGCCCGGCGACCGCCTCACGCCCTACGGGCTGGGCGGCAAGAAGAAGGTGCAGGACATCCTCGTGGACGCAAAAGTCCCCGAGCATCTGCGCGACACCATCCCGCTCGTCTCCTGCGGCGACGAGGTCGTCTGGATCCCCGGCTTCCGCATCTCCCAGCCTTTCGCCCTCCGCACCACCGACGCGCCTTGCTTGCGCATCGAAGCCGAGATGACTCGTGACTGAAGGCGAGTGCCTTCGCGGGTCAAGGAAGGCAGGCATTCCTGCCCGTGATTTTTCCCTCTGCGGGCAGGAATTCCCCTAAAGGGGCGCATGTAGCCCGCGCCACCTTTTACCCCTCTGGCTCCCCCCCGTGAAAGTCGAGGGGGACGATGAGGACGGGGCAGTGGGCTTTCTGCGCGACTTTGCCAGCGACGTTGCCGAGCAGCCACTGGGTGAAGGGGCGGTGGCCCTGGCGGCCCAGCACGATGAGGTCGGCGGATGCCGCCTCGGCGTATTCGAGGATGGCGCGGGCGGCGTCGCCGATCTTGAACTCAACCTTGAGGCTGATGCCGGGGGGCATACGGGCGCGGTACTCGTCAACCCGCTGGTCGATGTCCGCGCGCGCCTTGGCGTCCATGTCGCCGACCTCGTAGATGTAGCCTTTCCAGAACTGCGCGTCCGGCTCGGGGATGACGTGCAGGAGGATGAGCGTCGCGCCGGGGTTGGACGCGGCGGCCTTGCACGCGAACGCGAACGCGAAGTCGGCGTTCGCGGAGAAGTCGGTGCAGAACAGGATTTTGCTGAAATGCGGTATCATGGTGGTCTCCTTATATGTCTCATCTTCTTCATTCCTAATTGGCAGGGCGGAAGCCCTGCGCTCCCGGGCATTCCTAATTCCTCATTCTAATTCCCGCAGGGAATTCGTTCGCAGAGCGCTTTCAGGTTTTCCGGCGGCGTGCCGGGGGGGATTTCGCAGCCGGCCATGACGAGGTGGGGGTTGCCGAGGGCGGCGTAACTCACGCGGGCGGCGGCGCGGATGGTGTCGGGCGTGCCGTTCAGCACGTCCGCGACGGGATCGACGCGCCCGGCGATGGCCATGCGCGGCCCGACGATCCGCCGCGCCTCGGCGGGGTCGTTCGCGTGGTCGAGGTCGAGGATATCGACGGGCAGCCCGGCGATGTGCGGGAGCAGGTGCATGATGTTGCCGCAGATGTGCAGTTTCACGAACGCGCCCTTGGCGTGGATGGCGTCGAACAGTTCGCGCTGGAGCGGGAGCACGTGTTCGCGGTAGGCGTCGGGCGGGAGCTGGCTGCAGATCGCGTCGCCCACGCCGATGGTGTCCGCGCCCTCGGCGATCTGCGCGTGGGCGAAGCGGATGGCGGTCTTGGTGCAGAGCGCCATCAGCCGCGAGCACGCCTCCGGCTCCATCAGGATGTCCATGAGGAAGTCCTCCACGCCGTGCAGGTCGGCGGCCTCCGCGCCGGGGCCCTCGACCCAGCCGAGGATGGAGCACTCGCCCGCGACGCGCTGTTTGTACGCGCGCACGGCGAGGAGGCGGTCGAGCATCCGCTCGCACGCGTAGGGGTCGGGGTCGGGGCGCAGCGCGGAGAGGTCGCTGATGTCGGGGACGAGGATCCGCTCGCACACGGGGGGGTGCCCCTTCTCGTAGCGGATGGGCGCGCCGAAGCCCTGCGTCTCGCGGTAGGGGTCGGAGATCGCGCTGACCTGGTCGAAGCCGAAGTCCGCACGGCAGCGGAGGTTGGCCTCGACCAGCACGCGGTGGTCGGCGGCGAAGTCCGCGTAAGTCTTGCCGATGTGTTCGGCGGCGAACTGCATGAGGATCGGCACCCTCGGCAGGAAGTCCGTGGGCTGCCCCTTCAGCGTCGCCAGATAGCGTTCAAGTGAGGTCATAAGAAGTTACTCGTTTGCGAAAACCAATCCTCAATTGAAAACTCCGTTTCCAATTTGTTCAAAAAGGATAACACAACGGGCACTCTGCGTCAATGGATTTGGGGTTGCGGAAATCCCATGCAAATTGCAATATTAAATGAACCACCCCAGGAAAGACGTGGGGAGATGGGTGCCGTCGTCTCCCGCGTCGGCGGAAGGGGCTGCCTACCCGCCGCGCACTGCGCCAAACTGCCACGGGGAGGGGATGACAGCTTTTCCCGCCGCCCTGCCCTTTGGCAGCGCGAAACGAACAGTGCGAAACGAACAACTAACAACTTCCCCAATGGCACAGAATGTGCTAAATTATCAGGCGTTTGTAAACACCTAATGGAAGCAGAAGATGGACATTCAAAAGACGACGAATCAGGTTGCGGCTCAGGCGGAGACGCTGGCGAGGATACGGCAGGAGGTGAACAAGGTCATCGTGGGGCAGGAGCGGCTGATCGACCGGCTCATCATCGCGCTCGTCACGGGGGGGCATATCCTGCTGGAGGGCGTGCCGGGGCTTGCCAAGACCACCGCCGTGCGCACGCTGGCGGGGGCGCTGGGCTTGCAGTTCCAGCGCGTCTCGTTCACGCCGGACCTGCTGCCCGCCGACGTCATCGGCACGATGATCTACAACCCGAAGGAGGGGACGTTCGCGCCGAAGAAGGGTCCGGTGTTCACGAACCTGCTGCTGGCGGATGAGATCAACCGCGCCCCCGCGAAGGTGCAGAGCGCGTTGCTGGAGGCGATGCAGGAGCGGCAGGTGACCATCGGCGAGAACACGTACGCGCTGCCGGAGCCGTTCCTCGTGATGGCGACGCAGAACCCGATCGAGCAGGAGGGGACGTACCCGCTGCCGGAGGCGCAGGTGGACCGCTTCATGCTCAAGTGCGTCGTCACGCACCCGTCGCGTGATGACGAGCGGCGCATCATGAACCGCTTCACGCAGCGGCTGGCGTCGAAGGTGGACGCGGCGGTGTCGGCGGCGGACGTGCGGGCGTTGCGCGAGACGCTGGAGCAGGTCTATTGCGACGAGAAGGTGGGCGACTATATCCTCGACATCGTTTTCGCGACGCGTGACCCGAAGGCGCACGGGCTGGGCAAACTGGAGGGGCAGATCCAGATGGGCGCGTCGCCGCGCGCGACGCTGTGCCTGAACCTCGCCGCGCGCGCGAACGCGATGCTCCACGGTCGCGCCTACGCCACGCCGCAGGACGTGAAGGAAATCGCCCACGACGTCCTCCGCCACCGCATCATGCTGACGTATGAGGCGGAAGCGGAGGAGGTGACGACGGAGACGGTTATTGCGGAGATACTGAGTACGGTGCCCGTTCCGTGAAAAGTAATAGGTAATAAGTGATAGGTAATAAGTAGGAGAAAGAAGGTATGCTCATTACCAGTGATTTGATTACGGAGAAGGCGAAGCATTTTGCGATACGCATTATCAAACTGTATCAGCACCTGACGGAAAAGAAAAAGGAGTTTATCTTGTCCAAGCAAGTGTTACGCAGTGGGACGAGTATCGGGGCTAACCGTACGGAGGCGGTCTATGCGTTTAGTGGGAAAGACTTTCTCCACAAGAATGAAATTGCGCTTGGCGAGTGTGCCGAAACCCTGTAC
This sequence comes from Kiritimatiellota bacterium, assembly GCA_009778475.1. Lineage (GTDB taxonomy): Bacteria > Verrucomicrobiota > Kiritimatiellia > RFP12 > UBA1067 > WRJS01. Next base: position 14,279 of record WRJS01000036.1, read on the forward strand.
TGGCTCGAACTGCTGAACATCGCGGGGTATATTACCACAAAACAATTCACGTCCATCTCTGCCGATTGTGAAGAAATCCTGAAACTCCTCACGGCTTCCGTCAAATCACTCAAGGGAAAAACCCGTTAGCGTTTTCACCTATTACCTATTACTTATCACCTATTACCTATGCCCATCGATACCACAGAACTGATGAAGCAGGTGGGGAAAATCAAAATCCTCACGTCGCACCTGATTGACGACCGTCTCGCGGGCGATTACCATTCCGTGTTCCGTGGGCAGGGGGTGGAGTTCGACGAGGTGCGCCCGTATGTGCCGGGGGACGACATCCGCTCGATCGACTGGAACGTGACGGCGCGGACGGGGTTCCCGCACATCAAGAAGTTCTCGGAGGAGCGCGAGTTGACGGTCATCTTCCTCGTGGACGTGTCGGGGTCGCAGGTGTTCGGCTCGGGCGCGCGCTCGAAGTCGGAACTGGCGGCGGAAATCACCTGCCTGCTGGCGTTGACCGCGATCCGCAATCAGGACAAGATCGGCTTGATTCTGTTCACCGACCGCATCCTGAAGTCCATCCCGCCGCGCAAGGGGCGCACGTCGGTCATGCGGCTGGTGCGCGAGGTGCTGGCGGCGGACGAGACGCGCGAGCGCACGGACATCACGGCGGCGCTGCGCTTCCTGAACAATGTGCAGAAGCGCAAGGCGGTGGTGTTCCTCGTCTCCGATTTTCAGGACGCGGGCTATGAGAAGGAGTTGCGCGTGACGGCGCGGCGGCATGACGTGATCGCGTGTCCCGTCTCCGACCCGTGCGAATACGCCCTCCCGAACGTGGGGCTGATCGAGTTGCAAGACCCTGAGACGGGGGAGTTGCTGCTGGTGGACACCGCGTCGGCGGCGGTGCGGGACGCGTTCGCGCGGCGGGCTTCGGAGGAGGGCGAGCGGCTGATGCGCTTCTTCAAGCGCAACGGCATCGACACCATCTCGCTCTCGACGGGGCGACCCTACATTGACGACGTTCGCGCGCTGTTCCGTCGGCGCGCGCGGAAGTGAGAGCAAGATGAATATCCAATATCCAACACGGAACATCCAACGTCCAAGTGAAATGCGCTGCGGGGTAGCGCGTCGCTCTACACTGTCATCCGCAAGACCTCTGGTCTTGCCTTTCGTTATGCTCGCCCTCCTGCTCGTTTCAGGGTGCGATTCTTCCGCCCCTTGCGCGAAGCCGGATAGAATCACTGTGTTTGAACTTTCGTACACGCCGGACGACGGGGAAGAGGTGCATTTCCGCGTAACGGAGTCATCGTTTGCCAAGCACATAAAAATTCTGGGCGCGGATGACTTGCTGCGAGGTGAACTGAAAATACAAGGGGCGGATATTGAGATTGTCGGAGACGATTTCGCAAGCAGTAAAACGAACGTGACACGCGGGGGCATTTCTTTTTCGAGGGCTATGTTCGAGGAGGTCGGCGTCAGTTTTGAGGCGGTTCTTTTCCAAAACGGGGAACACGTTATTTCCATCCATCAAAAGAAGGAAGGGAAGCCGAAGTCTCTTTTTAGCATGGGTGATTCTAATCAGGACGGGGAGATAAACTTTATCGACATGGGCGGAATGGAGGGGGATTTTTGGGATGACCATATACGTGTGTTAAGCGGGGAGAAAGAAGGGGGGGACATCGACCAACTTTCGTATCACAAAGATTTCATTCTGAAAATAACCCCCGAAAGATGGAGCCGGCTTTCTTACCGTGCGGGAGACAAGAGCATTGCGGTGAAGGTGATGGACACAGGGGAGCGTGGCGCAACACCCCGAAGGAAAAACGGCAAGAGCCGTCCGTTTCCGTATAGGCTGATGCGGGCGGGCTATTTGGACGATGAAGCCTACGCCGCCTTGATTGAAGCCTGCGCGGATGATTGTCGGACAGGCGAGACAAACGTCACCCCGTCGCGGGTTCTCCAGTCGATAGACGCGAGCCTGTTAGCCGAAGCGGAATCGCCTCTGGAGTCTTTCCAGAACCGCGACGCGGTTTTCCGTTACGGGGATGTGCTGATCGCGTACCTGCTGGATGCCCCGACGGTTGCCGAGGATGCGCTTGCCCAACCCCCGCAACACGCATACGACATTTGCCGATGGGTCATCTCGGGGTTGCGGAAAGAACATACGCTCGGATGTCAGCGGTATGCTATCCGCAGTGAGCAGAAACTGTTGAATCATTATGCGGGCAAAGGTAATGCCAACCCCTCGCTGGGCAACCTTTTCAGGGAGTGGCATCTGAAAGAGACGGGGCAGATTTTCAACAGTAATGTGGAATCGATCGGCAATGCGGACAAAATGCATAATGCCAAGGCGCAGACGGAAAAAAGCGTCAGGGCGCGGATAGAGAAAGACTGCCTGAGGCTTGGCAAAAAAGCGGAATCGTGCAAGACCGCCGAAGATGTCAGGAAGTTGCTGGAGCAAGCGCAACGCTTGATTGCCGTATTCGCGGGAGAGGATAATCCCGCTCGCAACCAAAAGCCTTTCGATGAATCGGAGATTCCCGAAAAGATCAAGGAGCAGTTGTCGCACGCGACTTCCGAAGAAGCCAGGCAACTGATGCTGACGGCGCAACGCATCGGTCATGCGCGGGCGGACGATGGTGCGCCGTCCTACCGCAACCGCATCAGGCATCTCATCGAATCGTATTTCATCCCCGATTTGGAATTGCACCTGATGAAGTGGGAAGTGAGACAAAGATGAATATCCAATATCCAGCACGGAATATCCAACGTCCAAGTGAAATGCGCTGCGGGGTAGCGCGTCGCGTCCTCGCGACGCTTGCACGGCGGGGACGCCGTGCGCTACCTATCGTATCCCTTCTTCTCGCGGCGAGTCCTGCGCTTGCGGCGCGGTATGAGTTGGCGAAGGGGGAGGTGGCGATTTCGCTGGAGACGTCGGCGGAGCGGGTCGTGCCGTCGGCGGATCTGACGCTGACGGTGACGGTGGATGCGCCGTCGCACATGAAGGTGGCGCTGCCGGATTTGCGGTCGCGCTTCTCGGGGTTCAGTCTGGCGGAGGATTTCTCGCTGCCGCCGACGGAGGCGAACGGGCGCGCGCGGCAGGTGCACCGCTGGCGGCTGGTGCCGGAGCCTGCCGCGCCGAAGTACCGCCTCGCGCCGTTCGCGGTGGAGGCGTTTGACGGGCGGGTGTCGCCGCCCGCGCGCACGGCGTTCGTGACGAAGCCCGTGGTGTTCCCCGCCGAGGGGGAGCGCCCTGCCGTGACGGGCGGCGTGGAGGTGGACGCGAAGCCGGGCTGGGTGCGCCCGCCCGCCAAGACGGTGGCGTTGTGGGTCGTGTTTGCGCTGTCCGGCGCGGCGCTGGCGGCGGCGCTCGCGTACGGGCTGCGGTTCGTCTCGCGCCGCGTGAAGGAATACCGTATGTCGCCGATCGAGCGGGCGATGGCGGAGTTGCAGCGCCTGTTGAGCCGCGACCTGCCGGGGCGGGGGCTGTACAAGGATTTCTATGTGGAGTTGACGATGGTGGTGCGCCGTTACATCGAGCGCGCGCACGGCATCCGCGCACCGGAGCAGACCACGCAGGAGTTCCTCGCGGCGGCGGCGGGGCATCCCGTTTTCACGCCGCAGGTGCTGGCGCAGTTGCGGGCGTTTCTGGAGTCGGCGGACATGGTGAAGTTCGCGGGGCAGGAAGCCACGCGCCCGATGACCGACGACGCGACGGAGAAGGCGAAAACCTACATCACAGTGGATGCAGGTAGTAGGGAGTAGGTAGCAGGGAGTAGGTAACTGGAAGTAGGAGGTAGGGATTATGGATAGTCCATTGAAGGAGAAGAGCATGGCGTTTGCCATTCGGGTTGTGCGCTTGTACAAATATCTGACGGAGAAGAAAAAGGAGTTCGTGTTGTCGAAGCAACTCTTGCGGAGTGGCACGAGCATCGGGGCTAATCGCGCGGAAGCGCAATACGCCTGTAGCGAAAAGGACTTCCTCCAGAAAAACACCATTGCGCTGAAAGAATGTGCGGAAGCCATTTTCTGGCTCGACCTGCTTCATGCCACCGATTATCTCACGTCCAAGCAGTTCACTTCCATGAAAGCCGATTGTGAGGAATTGCTCAGGATGCTCGTCGCCGCCACCCGCACGTTGAAAGGCAATAAGGCATCCCGTTGATGTTCTCCATCACCTTCTACCTACTCCCTTCTACCTACTCCCTACTACCTGCTACCTTCTACCTAAATTACTATGTTTAACTTCGCCACACCGTTAGCGTTTCTGTTGTTGCTCCCGTGGGCGGTTGCCGCGTGGCGGCTGTACCGCGCGGGGCGGAAGTCGGGGGTGCTGTTCGCCCCGGCGGCGCGTCTGCCGCAGCGGACGGCGGGGTGGCGCGTGGCGGTGGCGCGGGCGTTGCCGGCGTTGTTCCTGCTGGGGGCGCTGATGATGATCGTGGCGGCGGCGCGTCCGCGCACGACGCTGGCGCGTGAGCGGCGGTCGGTGAACGCGATCGCGATCGAGATGGTGGTGGATGTGTCGGGGTCGATGGACGCGCTGGACTTCGCGCCGCGCGGGCGGCTGGAGCCGACGCGCCTGGATGTCATCAAGGAGATGTTCGCGCAGTTCGTGGACGCGCGCCCGGATGACCTCATCGGGCTGGTGACGTTCGCGACGTATGCCTCGACGCGCGCGCCGCTGACGGCGGATCACCGGTTGCTGCGGCACGTGCTGCGGGGGGTCGCGATCCCGAAGGTGCCGGGGGAGGACAGGACGGCGATCGGGGACGGGCTGGCGACGGCGTTGGCGCGTCTGGTGGACGCGGAGCCCAAGACGCGCATCGTGGTGCTGCTGACGGACGGGGAGAACAATGACGGCATCACGTCGCCGGATCAGGCGGCGGAGGCGGCGGCGAAACTGGGGGTGCGCGTCTATGTGATCGGCGTGGGGACGGAGGGGCAGGTCCCCGCCAAGGGGCGCGACAGGTTCGGGCGCGAGGGCATCGGGCTCATGGAGGTGGCGTTCAACGAGCCGCAGTTGAAGTCCATCGCGTCGGTGACGGGCGGGCGGTATTTCAACGTGCGCGACGAGCGGGGCTTGAAGTCCGCGCTGGAGGAGATCAGCAAACTGGAGACGACGAAAATCGAGCGGCAGGTCTATGAGCGGTACAATGAGCATTTCGTGAACTATTTATTGCTGGGTGCGGCACTAATCGCGCTGGCTCTAACGTTGCACATGGCGTTGACTCGGCGACTCATCTAACTGAAAAAGGAGGGAATCATAATGGCAAAGAAAACGTGGAGCGAGAAACTCAACAACGGCAGGACGCCCGAGGTTAAAGAGGTCCCGCCCGAAGCGGCGGCGGCGATGGGCGGGGCGCGGATGCTGGTCGCAACGCCCCTCTGTTACGATGCGCTTATGAAGTGCGTGCCAAGGGGCAAGGTCATCACAACGGATAGGATTAATGCCTATCTCGCAAAAAAGCATAACGCAGACTGGACGTGCCCGTTGACCGCCGGGATATTCGTCAACATCGCCGCCAACGCGAGTGCGGAACGGCGCGGCGAGAATGAGACACCCTACTGGCGGACATTAAAAAAAGGCGGTGAACTTAACGAAAAGTTTCCCGGCGGGATTGACGGTCATCAGCACCTGCTCGAGAAAGAGGGGCATAAGGTCTTTCAAAAAGGGAAGCGGTCTTTCGTGAGTGATTTTGAAAAGGTCTTGCACGAACTCAAGTCAAGATGATGGCAAAGGGATTATGAGATTTGAATTTCCATGGTTGCTGCTATTGCTCTCGGTCGTTCCACTCGTCGGAATTATCTGGGTGTGGATGTTCCGTCGGGCGCGGAGGCGGATGGCGCGGATGATCGCGCCGGCGTTGCAGGGTAAGTTGGTGCCGCCGCACGCGCAGGGGCGGTTCTACGCGCAGTTCGCGCTGGTGGCGGCGGGGCTGGCGTTGCTGGTGTTCGCGGCGGCGCGTCCGCAGTGGGGGATGCGGGAGGAGAAGGTGTTCGCGCGCGGGCGCAACCTCGTCATCGCGCTGGACGTGTCGCGCTCGATGCTGGCGGAGGATGTGCACCCGAACCGCTTGGGGCGCGCGAAGGCGGACATCATGGATCTCATCGGCGAGTTGAAGGGCGACCGCGCGGCGTTGCTGGCGTTCCGCAAGACGGGGGTGCTGCTCTGCCCGCTGACGACCGATTACGCGTTCCTGCGGCAGGCGCTGGACGGCACGGGGATTGACTCCGCGCCGCCGGGGGAGACGGATTTGGGCGACGCCATCCGCAAGTCGCTCGACGCGCTGGAGGTGTCGCTGGACGAGTACAACGCGATCCTGCTCATCTCGGACGGCGAGGACTTGAGCGGCGGCGCGGTGGATGCGGCGCGTCTCGCGGCGGCGCGTAACATCCCCATCTTCACCGTGGGCATCGGCGACGCCTCGGGCGCGACCATCCCCGACGCGGAGGGGCGCGGCGCGGTGCAGTACAAGGGGGAGACCGTGACCACGCGGCTGATGGACGAGACGCTCGACGCGATCGCCAAGGCGTCGAACGGGCGCTACATCCCGCTCGGCACGGCGGGGACGGCGCAGACCACGCTGGGGTCGATTTACCGCAACCACCTGCGTACGCTCGCGCAGAAGGAGCAGCAGGAGATGACGGAGAAGCGCTTGCAGGAGCGTTACCAGTTGTTCCTCATCCCCGCGCTGATGTGCCTGCTCGTCGCCGCGTGGTTCAGCCGCGGGCGGCTGAGCGGAAGCAGAATCAGAGAGAAGGTAATAGGTGATAAGTAATAGGTAATAGGTAAAATGTGATAAGGAGAGAACGAGAAATGAGAGACCATAGAACAAAGCGCGTGTCAGGAGGTATGACCTACTCCCTATTACTTATTACCTTTTACTTATTACCTTTTACATTTGTTCTGGCTTCGACGAACGCGCCGCCCGTGAGCGTCGCGCCCGGACGCGCGGGTGCGCGGCAGGCGCAGAGTTGGCTGAAGGCGGGCAGGTACTGCGACGCGGCGGAGGGCTTCCTCATCGCGGCGCGGGGCGCGGATGTCGATGAGGCGGAGACGTACCGCTACAACGCGGGGTACGCCTACTACATGGCGCAGGAGAGCGACAAGGCGTTGCAGACCCTGCGCCCGCTTTTGCTCTCCAAGAAGAACGGCGCGAGGGCGGGGGAACTGCTGGGCAAACTGTTCATGGAGCAGGCAGGGGCGGTTCGCGAACCGCCCGAAGAGGAAGCGCCGGAGCAGAAACTCAAGGCGTTGACCGAGGCGGCGGCGGGGTTCCAGCGGGCGTTGCGCGACACGCCCGACGACGAGCGGCGCAACCGCAACTTCACGCGCGCGGTGTCGCCGCTGGCGGAGGCGCGCGAGACCGCGCACATCGCCGCCGTCATGAAAGAGCACGGGCAGACGCCGCCCGACGCGCTCATCGCGACGATGCTCGCGGAGCAACGCGCCCTGATGGACGACGCCTACGGGATGTTCACCAACGACGCGCCCGCGCTCGTCCGAGCGGCGGAGGCGTTCGCGAAGCGGCAGGACAAACAGGCAGACCTGTGGATACCGCTGAAACAGCACCTCCTGCAAGCCGTGACCAACCAGCAGCAGCAAGCGCAGTTCGCGCGGCAGGTCGAACTCGCGCGCGACAGCATGAAGGGCGCGGCGGAGGCGTTGCGCGACATCCTCCCCGAATCCGTCAGCGAAGTCGCCCAGCCCGAACGGCTCGTGTACGACTTCTGGAAAGCCGTCGCCCAGCCCGACGCGCTGATCGACGAATGCATCACCTGCCAGAGCAACGCCATCCAGCGTTTGGAGGCGCGTCACCTCATGGGGCGCGACACCCAGCCCGAGGCATTGCAACTCACGCAGATATTCCGCGAACGCTTCCCCGAATGGGCGCAACAATATATCCAACAGGCGCAAGCCGACACCAACGCACCGCCCTTCACCGCCGAGGAACAGCAGAAAATCGAGGAACTCGCCGAACACGCCGAGAAATTACAGCAAGAGATTCTGGACGCGAAAACGCCCGAGCAAGACCGCCCCGGACTGAAAACACAGGCACTGGCAGACCTCTACGAGATACGCGAACTGCTGCCCAAGAACCCCCAAGACCAGAACCAGCAGCAACAACAAGAGCAAAACCAGCAGCAACAGGAGCAGCAAGAGCAGAATCAGGACGAACAGCAAAACGAAGACGAGGAACAACAACAGAACGAAGAACAACAGCAGGAGGAAGAGAAGCAAGAACAACCGCAGGAAGAGGAGAAAAAAGAAGAGACCCCGCAAGACGTCCAAGAACTCCTCCGCCGCGCACTCGAGCGCGAGCAAGAACACGAGAACGAGAAAAAAGACAAGATGCAGCACCTGCCGATGCTCCCCTCCGAGAAAGATTGGTAGAGGTTATGAATATCCAATATCCAACACAGGGGTCCCCGTTGGCGCGACCGCGACCAATGGGGCATGAGAATGTCCAAAGCCCAAGTGAAATGCGCTTCGGGATTGTCTCGCGCAGAGGCGCGGAGGCGCAGGGGAGTGAATATTCAATATTCAACAAGGAATACTCAACGTTCAAGTTAAATGCGTTACGAGGAATTGGCTGGACTGGAGGGCGAGCGTCCCCGCGAGCCGCGAAGGGCGAAGCCCTTCCGTATCATAGCGCAGGGCAACGCCCTGTGTATGGTGCATACAACAAAATCAAGGCTGAAAGCCTTGCGTCCTTTTATTCAAGACTTACAGCCTTGAACATCTTTTATCGCCCGTGTCGTAGGGCGTTGCCCTACGCTATCATCCGCAAGGCTTACAGCCTTGAACATCTTTTATCGCCCGTGTCGTAGGGCGTTGCCCTACGCTGTCATCCGCAAGGCCTTTGGCCTTGTGCTTGGTGCCATTGGAAAGGCTGAAAGCCCTCGGGAATATCCAATAACCAACAAGGAATATCCAATGTCCAAGTGTGATGCGCTTCGGGATTGGCTGGGCTTGGAGGGCGAGGTAAGCACCTGTTGTCGTAGTTTAACTTGATGATGTTGCGCGTTTCCTTCACGGGAAGGGAAGAACCACCCCGTCAGCCTGCGGCTGCCACCCCTCCACTGGAGGGGGACCTCCCCCCTTCCGCAGGTGGGGAACCCTGCGTCGAAATTCCCCTACAGTGGAGGGGTGGCAGCCGCAGGCTGACGGGGTGGTTCCAGCGGGGTGGTTCCACGCAAATATGGCAACATCAATTTAAATTGCTATGCCATTTATTTTTCCTTCGGTTTCGCAAGCGGATTGAACACATGCCCACAGTTTTCCTTTGGGCATTTGACATTCGATTTAGCATACAGCGCACCCCCTAATCCACCAATGATTCCTCCGCCTAACGCCCCTACTCCTGCAAAGATAGGCGCGGCGGGAATTCCTACTCCGCCTGTTGCTATGCCAACTCCAGTTCCAATATAAGCACCGCCAGCCCCTCCTCCGAGAGCGCCGATAGCCGCCCCCACACCCATAGATTGCGCCAGCGTCGCTTTATTATCTGCTGCCGTAAAGATGGTGTCACATTTGGGACATGTGACCTTTACGGGAACCTCAACAGAATGAGAGCACATTGCCACGAACAGTATTGCTGTAAATGCCACACATACTCGCATCTGCTTGCTGAAGCAGTTTGACGAAGGCGTCTTCACCTTGGCGTCAAATTCAGAAACCATTAGACTGGTTTGCTGATTCGTCATGTTTTCCTCCTTTTGTTATGGTCTTTCTTCACCGTCTCAGGCAAACCACTTGCCCAAGACGAAATTGCACATGCCGCCACCGGAGTGGCGACTGGAAGTTAAGAACCATAATAGGATGGCGTGAAGTATTCGACTGAAAGGTCTTATTTCCCCACCTTCCAGTCATGGACCAAGAAGGCGTGAAAATTACGAATTCACAACAGTCCGCCTATTACGAGGTTCTTACTCCCCATCACTAGCACATCCTAAAATGTCTAGTGATGTCATTAGTATGGCAGATTTTTTTGCGTCTGTAAAGGGGAGTTGAGAAAATTTTAATTTTTATGGTCAGAGGGAATTACGGACTACGGCTTAAGGATAAAAGGCTTCGTGTCCTTTGTGTCTTCGTGTGAGAACAATCGAGTGTAATCGGGTGTTCCGCAACTTGCCCCGAATCCTCTTGCCAACCCGCCCCCATATCGGCTACAATTACATTTTGACAGTATTAACAGGATTTGCAGGATTTCCCTGTTGGGGCGCACATGGACTGGATTATGTTGCTGAAAATAAAGGCTGAAAGCCGTGTTGAATATCCAATATCCAACACGGAACATCCAATGTCCAAGCGGGATGCGCTTCGGGGGCATACCCCAATTGGAGGGCGAGCGTCCCCGCGAGCCGCACGCCCGACCTTTCACCTTTCACCTTTCACCTTTTACCTGTCGCTTGCGTCGCTCGCGCTGCTGTTGTGCGCGTCGGTGTCGGCGGCGGAGGTGCCGCCGGATCGCCAATCGCCGAGGGGAACTGTTTCGGGGATGAAGGACTTGGCGTTGCCGGCCGCCGCTCATTACGCATACAAGGACTGGCGGCAGACGACGGTCGATTACATTAACTATGTGCTCAACGCCAACAACACGTTTGAAGGCGCGGACGCGCGCGGCAACCTTGTCACGTCTCCGATTGGCAGGTTCACGCCGTCGCGGGACATGGACATCTATTTCCGTGACGCTGGCTCGACGGCGTGGGGAATCCCTTCGTATATTGGCAGGGTGTCCGAGGATGCGTCGGCGGGGGAGGGGATAAACGTGATCGCGGCAATCCTTTCCGCGTCGATGGTCGGTCTCGACATGACCCGTTATTCCGTCGATGGCGGTGTGACGCACAGGAATTACGTCAGGGGGCTGGTCCATTATTACAATGTCGGCAACGGCGAGAAGGTTGTCCTGAACGGCGCGGGGCAGCGGACGGGGCAGACCTTCTGGTATGAGATATTGCCCAACTGCCTGTTCAATTCCATTTGCGCCTATTATCCCGAAGAGGCTTACCTCAAGGACATTGCCGTCACGAGTGCGCGGCAGTGGATGCGGGTCGTCGATGCGCTGGGCGGCCCCCGCGCGGATTTCGGCGGGATCACCTCGTTCAGCCTCGCGCGGGGCGAGAAGGCATACAACGGGAAATGGGTGGAGCCGGACGGCGCGGCAGGAATCGCCTATCTGCTGTACGGCGCTTATCACATCACCAAGGACGACCCCGAGTTGAAAACATTAAGCGGGCAATTTCTGGAGCGGGCGATGTGGTGCATGAATTATCTCGACGCACGGGACGATTCCCCTTTCTATGAAGTGCTGACCTTCCTGGCGGTCCCTGTCGCGGCAAGGATGAACGCCGAGAGCGGGACGCGTTACGACATCGCGAAGATGATCAACTTCACGCTTCGGAGCCACGCCTCGGTAAGGGGCGGCTGGGGGATGATAACCGATAACTGGGGCGGCACATACACGGGCGGGCTGATGGGGAGCACGACCGACAACGGCGGCTACGCTTTCGCGATGAACACGTTTGACGCGGCTTGGGGATACCTGCCGGCGGCGAAGTACGCCACGCGGTACGCTTACGACATCGGCAGGTGGATGCTTGCCGCCTCCAACAGCGCGAGGCTTTTTTATCCCGAATCCCTCCCGTTCACGGGCACCACTCGGACCGACACCGTAGGGGGCGTTGATTACCGCCATTGGGACGGCGACTTCCAAAGCGGGAACTGGATACCGGGTGCGGCGGATTCGAGGGCGTCCTTTATCCCATACGAGGGCCTGCGGGCTTACAAGAGGGGCTTCAACTATGTCGCGGGCGGCGGCGGTGTCACCAAGCAGAACGTCAACGACACCGCCAAAGCGCCTTATGCGAGCGGCGACGCTTTCACCTACGACTGGGGCGGGCTCACCGACTACGGCTTGTACGGGGCGTCCCACGTGGGCATGTTCGGCGCCGCCATCCGAAAGACAAACGTTGAGCGGATTTTGCAGGTCGATTTGAACGCGGCGGATTTCTTTAAGGCGCCGGGCGCATTCCCGACATACCTTTATTTTAATCCGCATCACTCGGCGCAGACGGTCCGCTATGCCAAAGCGGCGGCGGAAAACAGGCTTTATAATGCCGTCACGAAGGATTTCATTGCCGTGGGCGGCGCAGGCGCGAACATCACGGTGAACGTCCCTGCGGATGACGTGGTCATTGTTGTCGAACTCCCCGCAACTGGCGCGGTCACATTGAGCGGCGGGAGTTACCTTTGTAACGGCATATTCGTCACGTCCGCCCCGTAGCAATGCGATAGAGAGCGCGAATGTCATACGAGAAATGAAATCTAAAATCACAAATCTAAAATCCCCAATCGTGGCGGTGTGCGCCGTGTGTGTGGCGTTTGCCGCGTCGGTGTCGGCGGCGGATATTTCGCTGAATGTCACGGTGTCGCGCCCGAGGATTTTCTTGGGCGAGAGTGTGAACGTGAACGTGGAGGTGAAGGGCGCGGACAGGGGGCTGGAGCCGCCGGACCTCTCGGGGCTGCCGAGATCGGAGGTGCATCTGCTGGAGTCGCAAAGCAACACGCGCTCGAGCGTCGTCATCATCAACGGGCGCATAGCGCGGGAGTCGCAGGAGGGGCGCGTGTTCGTCTATCAGGTGAAACCGGCGGAGGCGGGGAGGTTCAAGGCCGGGCCTGTGCGCATGACCGTTGAGGGCAAGGCTTACACCCACCCCGGCGTGGCGGTCGAGGTGACGGGGGTCGAGCAGCAGGATACGGTCGTCGCGAAGGTCACGGCATCGTCCACGTCGGTGCTGGTGGACGAGCCGTTCACGGTCACGCTGTCGGTCGCGGTCGCGGAGTTGCCGGAGCCATACGCGAAGGACAACGAGCCGATCCACCCGCACACGCTTCCGCACCTGTCCGTGGATTTCCTCGACCACGCGCCCGACGCTTCGTTGAAGGGTGCGGACTTTGGGGAGGTGCTGAGCGGCGTTGTTGACCGCCGTGGCAACCAGCCGGGGTTCACGCTCAACAATTATCGGGAGCAGAGTATCTTCGACACGGTGCCCATCCGTTTCAGGTTCCCGTCCGGGCGCACGGTGATCGGCGGCAAGCCGTACCGCGAGTACACGCTCTCGCTGACGTACACGCCGACGAAGGAGGGCGATTACACGTTCGGCCCGCTCACGTTCAAGGGCGAGGTGATGGGCGGCGTGGCGAACCGGCAGGCGGTGATGAAGAGCGTCTATACGATTGGCCCGGCGGTGACGGTGCGCGTGGTGCCGCCGCCGGACGAGGGGTGCCCGGAGTGGTTCATCGGCTCGGTCGGGCGCGACGCCGAGGCGGGCGCGGCGTTCGACACGTCGGTGTGCAAGGTCGGCGACCCGCTGACGCTGACGCTGGAGGTCACGGGCGGCGTAAGCGTCTCGAACATGCGCGCGCCCGTGCTGGGGTTGCAGCCTGCGCTGCTCAAAGATTTCCGCGTCTATGACGATAGCGTGAAGGTGGACACGCTGCCCAACGGCAAGCGCTTCTCCTACCGCGTCCGCCCGCTCCGCGAGGGCACGCTGGAGTTCCCGCCCGTGCGCCTCGCGTACTACCACACCGAGAAGCGCGTGTACGAGACCCTTGAGACGCCCCCCGTCCCTATTCAGGCGCGCGCCACCACGCAGATCGCCACGATGGGCGACGACGGCGACGGGCATCTCGAAGGCGCGTCAGGCGATGACGAAATCAACCCGTCGGGAATCACGTGCGTGCCGCTCCCGGAGACGAACGATACGCTGTTCCCGCCGCTGAGGCGTTGGCTTGCGCTGTTGCTGGTCGGGCCCCTGCATTGCCTCGCGGCGGTGCTGTTGCGACCGCTGCGCCGCCTGTTGGGCGCGGTGCGCGAGCGTCGCCGCACGTCCGGCGCGTTGGCCCGCGCGACGCGCGCCTTGCGCCGCGCCGCGTCGTCCGAGGCCGCCGCGCAGGCGGTGCGCGCCTACCTCGCGGAACGCCTCGGGCTCGCCTCCGGCACGTCGCTCACGCCCGGCGACGCGCACGCCCTGCTCATCCGCCGAGGCATCCCCGCCGAACACGCCGACGCGATGCGCGCGCACCTCGCCCGCCTCGACGAAGCGATGTTCCGCCCCGACGCGCAACTCCCCTTGCAGCAACTCGCCCAGGCCGCGTCCGACACGCTCGCGCAGATCGACAATGCACTGAAGAAAAGTAATAGGTGATAAGTAATAGGTAATAAGTGATAGGTAAAAGGTGATGAGAGTTTCAGATTTCAGATTTCAGATTTCAGATTTCGCTTCGACGTTTCTACGAAAGAGGCGGTATTTTTCTGCCCTATCACCTATTACCTATTACCTATTACTTATTACCTATTCCCTATTCCCTCTCGCTGCACACGCGGACACGGTGACGCGGCAGTTCCTCTGGGAGCAGGCGAATGCGCAGGCCGCGTCGGCGGCCACGCCCGAGGACTACGCGAAGGCCGCCGCGACGTATGAGCGGCTGGTGGCGGACGGCGTGGTGGACGCCGGCCTGTTCGTCAACCTCGGCAACGTGTGGGTCTTGGCCGGGGAGAGCGTGAAGGCCACGGCCGCGTTCGCGCGCGCGGAGCGTTACCGGGGCAGTTCGCCCGAGACGCGGCAGGGGATGCTCGCCGCGATGGCGCGTCAGACCGGGCGCGCGCAGGCGGACCTGCCGTGGTCGCGCACGGCGTTCTTCTGGCACTACTCGCTGCCGTGCAACGCCCGTGCGACGGTGGCGCTGTACGGGTGGGCGCTCTTCTGGGCGGGGGTGTTCATGCGGCTGCTGCGCCGCGAGCGCAAACGCCACGGGGCATTGCACAGCCTCTCGGAGACAGGGATGGTCATCGGCGGGCTGATGACGCTCGTCTTCGCGGTCTCCGTCGCGGTCACGGTGTTGCAGGAGGTGGTGAAGTGATGACGAAGCGGTTTTTTGACTTGAGAGGTGAAATTTTAGATTTGAGGTTTTCAATCTCAAATCGGGGCCTTCGCGCCTCTGCGCCGCTGCGAGAGATACTGATTGCGGGCCTGCTCCTCTGCGCAAGCGCGGCATCCGCTGCGGAGATCCGCGCGGTGCGCTTCCACACGAAGCCGGAGCACGTGTTCGTGAACCAGCCGTTTGAGTTGTGGTTTGAGGTCGAGTTGCCGCTCGGGTGCGACCTGCAAAACCCGTCGCTCGCCGACTTCCCCGCAAGCCCGGAGCATATCACCCTCGGGCAGTTCCAGCAGGCGGCAAAAATCCAGCGCAAGGTTGACGGGGGGCGGACGACCATCGACGTGCTGCGCTTCAAGTCGCAGGCACTTGCCACGGTCGCGACCGAAATGACCATCCGCCCGCGGCTGCAAGGGATGATCACGGAGCGGACGGGCAGCGGCTTCTTCTCGTCGTTCTTCTCACGCACGGTGCAGCGCATGGCGGAGGCGTTCACGCTCCGCATCCTCGCGCTGCCCGAGGAGGGCAGGCCCGCGCATTTCAGCGGCGCGGTCGGCACGCTGAAACTGGACGCTCACCTTTCCGCGACGACCGCGCAGGTCGGGGACATCCTCACGCTCTCCGTGTCCGTGTCCGGCGACGGCGACTTGCGCAACGCCGCCCTGCCCCTGCCGCGACACGCCGAAGGCTTCAAGGTTTACCCGCTGAAAGAGAAAGCCCGCGAAATGTCCGCCCTGCAATCGGAGCAGGTGTTCATCCCGCAGTCCACGGACGCCGTCGAGATCGGCGCGATCCGCTTCTGCTACTTCAACCCCGTCACGCGCGCATACGAAGAGGCCACCGCCGGCCCGTTCAGGATAACGTTCACGGAAGCCTCCGACGAGCCGAAGGCCGACGCCGTGCGCATCATCAACACCTCGGCGTCATCAGGCGCGGCGGGGCAGGGGGTGACGCTCGAGACGGTCAACCACGGCATCCGCCGGTTCCTCCCGCTGCTGGTGCTGTGCGCGTTCGCGCTGGCGGCCTGCTTCGTGTTCTTCCAACTCCACGGGGCGCACACGCGCATCGGCATTGCGGCCGCGCTGCTGCTGCTCGGCATCGGCGGGACCGCGGCCTACAGCATCCGCGCCCGGCCCGCGCTGGAGACGCGCTCGACGGCTACGCGCGCGGAGGTGCGTTTCGCGCCCTCCGAGCAAGCGCAAACCCTCTTCACCCTCCACCCCGACACCCCCGTCACCCCCATCGAGACCGCCGGCGACTGGGTACGCATCGACTACGCCGGGCGCCGGGGCTGGGTGCCGTCGCGCGCGTTGCAGGATTAAAACTCGCCCGCCAAGTATTTTTTGTGTCGCAATCCCCTGCGTTTTCAGCTATGCTACCCTCCATCAAAAAATTTGCACAAGGAACGGACGGAGGGTGACGGAATGTTGAGGTTAGAGTTTCATGGCGCGGCACAGACGACCACAGGCTCGATGCACCTTGTCGAGGCGAACGGCCTGCGCATCCTGCTCGACTGCGGGCTGTATCAGGGCAAGCGCAAGGAGGCGTTCGAGAAAAACCGCAAGATGCCGATCGACCCCGCCACCATCCACGCCGTGGTCCTTTCCCACGCGCACATCGACCACAGCGGCAACCTCCCCACCCTCGCGCGTAACGGCTTCACCGGGAAAATCTACTGCACGCTCCCCACCATGGAGCTCTGCGACGTCATGCTCCGCGACTCCGCCTTCCTCCAGATGCGCGACCTGCGCCACGTCAACGCCAGACGCGCCGAGCAGGGCAAGAACCTCTTCGAGCCGCTCTACGACGAGCGCGACGTGGACACCGTCATGCGCCATATCATTCCCGTGCCGCTGAAGCGCGATATCCCCCTCGGCAACAACGTCACCGCCACCCTTCACAACGCCGGCCACATCCTGGGCGCCGCCCTCATCCAGCTCGACGTCAAGCCCACATCCGGCCGCACGCGTCGCCTGCTCTTCTCCGGCGACCTCGGCCAGCCGCACATCCCCCTCCTGTCTGACCCCGACCACCCGCAGGGCGCGGACACGCTCATCATCGAAAGCACCTACGCCGACCGCGACCACCCCTCCGCCGCCGACGTCAAGGACCAGCTGCTCACCCTCATCCGCCAGATTCACGAGACCCGCTCGCGCCTGCTCATCCCCGCCTTCAGCGTCGGCCGCACCCAGCAGATCCTCTACTACCTGTACCAGCTCCGCCAGA
>WRJS01000037.1 GCA_009778475.1 Kiritimatiellota bacterium
TCATGATCCTCGGCGAACGTTGCACGCGCGGGTGCCGCTTCTGCGGCATCACCGCAAAGACCCCCGCCCCGCCCGACCCCGACGAGCCACGGCGCGTGGCGGAAGCCGTCGCGCAGATGGGAACGCGGCACGTCGTCATCACCTCCGTCACCCGCGACGACCTCCCCGACGGCGGCGCCGCCCACTGGGCCGCCACCATCCACGCCATCCGCAACGCCGCCCCCTCCGCCCGCATCGAAGTCCTCACCCCCGACTTCCTCGGCGACCCCACCGCCCTCGACACCCTCCTCCGCACCCGCCCCGACACCTTCGGCCACAACCTCGAGACCGTCCCCCGCCTCTACCCCCTCGTCCGCTCCCTAAAGGAGGACAGGCATTCCTGCCTGTCATCTGAAATGCCGCCGCCGACAGGCAAGAATGCCTGTCCTCCTTCCCCTTCCTACGCCCGCTCCCTCCGCGTCCTGCGCCAAGCCGCCGCCGCCGGCCTCGCCACCAAGACCAGCATCATGCTCGGCCTCGGCGAGACCATGGAAGAGGTCGAGGCCGTCATGCGCGACGCCCGCGCCGCAGGCTGCACGATTTTCTACGCCGGGCAATACCTCCAGCCCACCCCCCGCCACGCCCCCGTCATGCGCTACGTCGAACCCGCCGAGTTCGACACTCTCCGCGACAAAGCCCTCGCCCTCGGCTTCACCCGCGTCGCCTCCGCCCCCCTCGTCCGCAGCTCCCTTCATCAGGAGGATGAGCGAGGTTTCTGCACCTTCGAATGAGGAATTAGAAATGAGGGATTAGGAATCGGGTTCGCTATACGGATGACTAACAAGGCGGTGAGATGCACGGCACCTTTGGGAGCGCCAATGCCGGGAGCGCAAGGCTTCCGCCTTGCATCTATTATAATCGGCAAGGCGGAAGCCTTGCGCTCCCGGCGTCCCTTTCTTTGGACGGTTCATTGAATATTGCAATTTGCATCTGCGTTTGCGGAGACAAACCCTGTTGACGTTGCAGGCGAAATGGATTATCCTATATGCATTGTTGATTTTGGGAAGGAGTGTTATGAAAAAGTTGAGCGCGATGTTTCAGTGTGTGTGCATATCCACGTTGTTTACCGTCCAGTCGCTTTTCGCGGCGGAGGCTTTCTACATCGGCGGCGGGAACGGCTCGTTCGCGGATCCGCTGCGATGGCTGAATGCGTATGTCCCGCAGGGCGGCGACACGGCCGTGTTCCTGCCGAGCGCCGACGGGCAGATCACCATCCCTGACGGCTCGCCGTTCGCGCTGGCCGCCATCTTGGCCAACACCAACGGCACCGGCCGCACGATCGCGCTGTACGGCGAGACCAACACGCTGGCCGCGCCGGCCGCGGTCGAGGTCTCGGCCGGGACGCTGGCCCTTCGCACCGCCGCGCTGACGGGGACGGACGGCCTGACGTTCTCGGGCGCGGGCGGCAACCTTGAGTTGCAGACGACGAATTTTTTCACGGGGCCCGTCACCGTCCTGTCGGGGCGCTTCCTGCCGAAGTTCGACGAGTCCCTCGGCCCTGCCCCCGCGACGCTGGACCCTGCCGCCATCACCCTTGACGGCGGGATGCTCGGCAACGAGAGCGTCCGCCTCACCGTCGCCCCGACGCGCGGCATCACCCTCGGCCCGAACGGCGGCTACATCCACGGGCGCAACAGGGGCACGGGCGGCCTGGCCGTCGAATCGCCCATCACCGGCCCGGGCGCGGTCACGATTATCCGCCAGACCGCGGATGTCACGTTCAGCAACCCCGGCAATGATTACGCGGGCGACACGATCCTCGGCGCGGTCATGCCCGTCGGTTATTACACGGCGGCGGACGGGCAGACGCTCCTCAGGCTCGGCGCGAGCGAGGTCATCCCGCACGGCCCGGGCAAGGGGCGGCTCGTGTTCACGCAGGGGCATGACGGCGTCCTCGACCTCAACGGGTTCGACGAGACGGTCAACTCCATCTCCGCGCCGAACGGCCTGTTCCGCCTCGCAGACGCGAGCGGCGGCCCGCCTGGCACCCTCCGCGCGGGGTACGACAACGCGGACATCACGCTGAACGCGGCGCTCGCCGACAACGCCACGCTCGATTACATCGGCACGGGCGCCCTGCGCGTGAACGACCTCGGCGACCCGTCCTCTGGCACCGTCTCCCTGTCGTCGGGCGTGTTCGCCTTCACGGACGCTTCCTTCTCGGGGGCCGCGCTCACGCTCGCGCTGAACGGCGGCGATCTGGCGCTGCACGCGCACCAGCCCGGCCTCGCCGAATACCGCTCGTCCATCGGCAACGCGAGCGTCAACACCAACGCCACCGACTTCACCTTCACGGGCGTGTGGCACGTCCCGCGCATGGCGGGCGTGGCCCCCGTCGGCTACCCGAACAACACCCAGTACCTCTACGAGGGCGAATGGCACGTCCCCGCCGCCAGCACCTACTCCTTCGGGAAGTCGTTCGACGACGGCGCGTGCCTCGTCATCGACGGCCAGACCATCATCCTGCACAACACGCACAACACCGTCGGCGTCGTCAAGGACGTCTATCTGTCCGCCGGATGGCACACGCTCCGCATCTACGTCTCGCAGGGCGGCGGCGAGGTGGGCCCCGTCACGCCGGGCTTCACGTCCGCGATCCTCTACGACCCGGACAACGGCGACATCACCAACGGCCTGGGCGTCGCGGAGAACGCCTACCCCTTCGCCGACCCCGGCGACGGCTCGGTGCTGCGCACGCGGACCCTGCCCGCGCTGGCGGCCCGCACCCCGCTGGACATCAACGCCAGCGCCGCGCTCGACCGCGCCGCCGCGCCCGCCGTGCCCTTCGTGTGGGCGGCCGATGTCGTCTCCGCGCCCGGCGCGACCCTCACGGTCACCGGCGGCGCGGAGCCCTTCACCGTCGGCTCGCCCGACCGCCCCGCGGTCTTCGACGCCGACGTGTCCGACGCCAACGGCATCCGCTTCCAAGACAAGGTGTGGGTCAAGACCCTGCCGCCGTCCCTCACCCACGGCGCGAACGCCGACCTCGCGCCCGGCATCCCCGGCCTGCTCGGCACCGGCCCGCAGACGCTCTCCGCCTACTCCCTGCGCCTCCCGTCGCACGACGCGCTCGGCGACCCCGCCCTCGCGCCCGTCACCGTCAACGCGGGCCGCGCGCTGACGTTCGACTCCACCTCCGAGGCCGGCTCGCACCTGTTCGACGACCCGGCCCGCGCGTTCACCGCCTCCAACGCCGTGACGCTCGCGGGCGGCACGCTCGCCTTCGACGGCCCCGGCACCATCACGCTCGACGCGCCCGTGGGCGGCTCCGGCGCGCTCTTCAAAACAGGCTCCGGCACGGCCGTCCTCACGCAGCCCTCCGCATTCACAGGCCCGGTCACGGTCGCGGCCGGCACGCTGTCCGTCTTGAGCGATGCTGCCCTCGGCGACCCCGCCAACGCCATCACCCTCACGGGCGGCGCGATCGACCTCACCGCGCTCACCGCGTTCTCCCGCGACCTCACCTTCGCCCCCGGCTCGCAGATCGCCATCCCCGACGACGCGCCCTTCACCTTCACCGGCGTGCTTTCCGGCACGTTCAGGAAAACGGGCCCCGCGCCGCTCATCCTCGCCGGGGCCGCGCCCAACGCGGACCTCGACCTCTACGTCGCAGAGGGCGACGTCACGCTCGACACCACCCCCGGCCCCGCCGTCCGCAACGTGCTGGGCGTGGACGCGGGCGCGTCGCTCACCCTCGCCGCGCCGGGGCAGGTCTCCGGCAACGTCCGCCTCACGGGCGGCCTGCTCGACCTCGCGGGCCACAGCCTCGCCGTCGATGAGTTCCGCGCGTATGAGCCTTCCGCCCTCGCCAACTCCGCGCCCGGCACGGCCACGCTCACCGTCGGCGCGGGCAACGCGCACGGCATCATGATCGGCGCGGTCGCCCCGAACGTCGCCATCGAGAAGCAAGGCACCGCCGCGTTCACCCTCGCCGCGCCGGCCGGTGCCTCCTCGCCCGCCTCCGTGAGTGTCGCGGGCGGCATGCTCGCGCTCGGTCGCGCCCCGAACCACATCCGCCTCACAATCACCCGGACGCGCGCCGCCAACAACTCCCCGCGCATCGGCGAGATCGTCCTCATGCGCAACGGCCAGCCCGTGCCGTACCGCGCCGACGTGACGACCTCCGCCTCATCCTCGCGCGGGACGCGCGTCTCCTCAACCGTCGCGGACGGCACGGTCAGCGGCTTCTGGTGGGCCAACGGCGCCAGCGGCCAGTTCGTCGCCATCGACCTGAAAGAGCCGACCGTCTTCGACGGCTACCGCCTCTACAGCGGCATCAACGCAGACGGCAGCAGCTCGAACCACGACCCCGTGTCGTGGATCCTCGAGACCTCCTCCGACGGCGCCACCTGGGCGCTGCTCGACACCGTCGAAAACGCCGCGCTCTACTCGACGGGGCAGAACAACGCCAGCGGCGTCCTGATCATGGAGCGCACCCTCGACCCCGCCGTGCGGCCCCTCGTCCCGTTCGACCCGCCCACGCCCGTCACCCTCGCCGCCGGGGCCACGCTCCGCGCGTCCGCGCCCGCCTTCACGCTCGCCACGCTCATCGGCGCCGGCACGTTCGACTTCCTGCACGGCGCGATCGCCGCGCTCGGCGACGCCTCCGCCTTCAGCGGCGCGTTCACGGGCAGCGGCGAAATCGTGATCACCGGCGACACGCCCCTCGACATCCCCGCCGCCCCCGCCGCATACGTCCGCAGGGTATTCAACACCGGAACCCTCACCTCCGAGCCCGTGTTCCAGACCGTCCGCAGCGCCGCAACGCCCGCCACCGCCGTGGTCGGTGCCAACGGCGTGGGCAACGTGTTCGCCGGGCGGCTCGCGGAAGGCGCCGCGCCGCTGGGCCTCACCAAGGTCGGCCCCGCCAAGACCATCCTCTTCGACACGGGCAGCACCTACACGGGCGACACCGTCATCGAGTCCGGCACCCTCACCGTCAACGCGGGCGCCTGCCGCTTCCGCTACATCCGCTTCAACCCCACGCGGACCAAGAGCGGCAACCTCGTCAACTCCGGCTACACCCTCGCCATCTCCGAGTTCCAACTGCTGGCGGGCGGCCAGCCCGTCGCGTGGCCCGCCGGGACGTCCGTCTCCACGCCCTACGACAACCACGAGGGCGGCCCCGCCGAGAACGCCATCAACGGCGCCATCAACGACCGCTGGCTCAGCAGCGTCATCCCCAACCCCCTGACCATCGACACGCAGACCGGCGTCATCTTCGACGCCTACCGCTTCTACGACTCCGGTGTCAACATCGCCGACTCCAACGAGCGCACCCCCGCCACCTGGACGCTCGAAGGCAGCGACGACGGCGCGACGTGGCTGACCCTCGACGCGCAGGCCGACATCGCGACCCCGCCCGGGCACAGCGCCCCCGGCCAACTCGTCGGGACGTTCCCGCTGAGTTCCTCACCGCGCGCGTGGTTCCCCGACCAGTTCCGCGCCGAGACCTCCTCCGCCGACCAGCACATCACCGCCGTCACGGGCTCGAAGTTCTGCTTCCAAGTGCTGGGCGTGCGCACCGAGGACACCGCCAACAACTACGGCGGCAGCGGCTACTCCCTCACCGCGCTCACCCTCCTGCGCGATGGCCAGGTCGTCCCCTGGCCCGAAGGCACCACCACCTGGATCCCCACCCCCGGCTGGGACAACGCGCTCGGCGACACGCAACGCCTCGTGAACAACGACGAGGTCGCCCACGCCGACAACAACCGCTTCTACTCCAGTTCCATCCTCAACCCCGTCGTCATCAACACCCAGATCCCCGTGACGTTCGACGCCTACCGCTGGGTCACCGCCGCCAGCATCGAGGCCCGCGACCCCACCCACTGGCGCCTGATGGTCCTCCTGCCCGACAGCGCCGCCGACGTGTGCTACCTGCTCGACGAGCAGGCCGGCTTCGCCCCCCCCATGGCGCGCGGCGAGATTGCCGGAACCTTCCCCGTCACCCTGCCCGCGGGTCTGCTCGCCGTGGACGCGATCCCCGACGCCTCGCGCGTCCGCATCGCCCACGGCGCGACCCTCGAAATCGGCGCGGGCGCGATCGAGACCGTCGGCCCGCTCTCCGGGTCCGGCACCGTCGCCCTCGCCACCGGCGCGACGCTCGGCATCAACGCCTTCGAGGACGCGGTGTTCGACGGCGCCATCGACGGCGCGGACGCCACGCTCGCCCTGATGGGCGGCCACGCGCAGACCTTCACCAGCGCCAGCGCGATACCCGGCGACTTCACCATCGATTTCCGCGGCGGCCGTTTCGGCGGCGCCCTGCACGTCAACGGCGCGCTCACCGTCATCGGCGAGGTCGCCTACGCCCAGCCCGCGAAACTCCCCGCGCACGTGCCGCTCTTCACCTTCGCCAGCATCGGCAGCGACGCGCGCGACGCGCTCATCAACGGCGTCTCCAGCCTCAGCATCCCGTCCGGCATGGTCGCCAAAGTGACCGTCACCCCCACCTCCGCCACCCTCTCCATCACCGCCCCCGGCACCATCCTGCTCTTGCGGTGAGGAAGCCTTCAAGACGGAAAAGGACAATGACGCTCAACATCACCAACCGCCAGCGCACGTTTCCTGTGGACCGCAACCGCCTGTTGCGGCACGCCAGGCGGCTGGCGGCATTGGCGCAACGGCAGACCCCGGGCGTGGCGTGGCTGGAGGTCACCATCCATCTCCTGGACGACGCAGGCATCGCGCCGATCAACCAAGCCGTCATGGGGCACGCGGGCGCGACGGATGTCATCACGCAGCGCTACGACGCTTGCCCCGGCGAGGCAGAAGGGATCATCGGCGAACTGTTCGTGAACGCCGAGCGCGCGTTCACCATCCCGCGCCGCAAAGGCTGGACGCAGGAGCGCGAACTGCTGCTCTACCTCGCGCACGGCCTCGACCACCTGACGGGCGCGGACGACGCCTCCCCGCCAGCCCGCGCGCGGATGCGCCGCCGCGAACTCGCATGGCTTCGCGCATTAGACTACAAGAAGGTGGTGCGGGCATTCTTGCCCGCAGAATGAATCTCGGGAAAAAATTCCCCTGAAGGGGCGCATACAGCCCGAGCCACCTCAACGTAAGCCGCACGCGCGCGGCTCGCGCCAACGCTCACTTGAACACAGAGGCCGCCTCGCGCATGAGCGCGGGCCAGTCCTCCTGCAGCGGGCTGATGACATGGACGCTTGCGCCGAGTTGCTTTGCGACGGCCTGCGCGGGGCGCTTGTCGTACTGCGGCTCGGTGAGGACTTTCCGCGCGCCGGCCGCTTTCGCTTTCGCGCCGATGGCGGTCAGGTGCTTTGCCGCAGGCGCTTTGCCGTCCTGCTCGATGACGAGCAGCGTGAGCCCATAATCCTCGGCGAAGTATGTCCACGACGGGTGATAGACCACATACGTTTTGACGGGGGCGCCCTCAAGCGCGCGGCGCAGATCCGCATCAACCGCCTGGATTTCGCTTACCGCCGCATCCCTCCGGGCCTCGAAGCCCGCGCGGGCCTCGGGCCGCAGTTGGGACAGCGCGGCCGCCGTGTTGGTGGCCATCACCGCGTAGAGGCGCGGCGAGAGCCAGATGTGCGGGTCGCCGTCCTCCCCGCAGCACGGGCACGGCTCGCCCGGCGCATGGTGGTGCTCATGTGCGCCGCGTTTCTCAATGCCCGCGTCCATTGCGGCGACGGCCAGTTTAGGGTTCAGCCCCTGCGCCCGTTTCACGAGCGGGCGCTCGAAGGCCATGCCGATGGTCAGCAGCAGCGACGCCTCGGCGATCTTCTTGGTCTGCTTGATGGTCGGCTCGAACGTGTGCGGGTTCGCGCCGGCCGGGAGCAGCGTCTGCACCTCCGCCATGTCCCCGGCGATCTGCTTCACCAGCCAAACCTGCGGCGGGATGGAGACGAACACGACGGGCCTCTGCGCTTGCGCGAGCGCGGGGAAAAGCAAAAGAGAAGTGATAAGTAATAGGTAAAAGGTAAAAGGGGAAGAGGTGCGGGGTGTGGGGTTGGCAACAGAGACTTGGGAAATGTTTCGGCAGCACATATCCATCATTTGTTTCATTCTCCCACCTAACCTATTACTTATTACCTATTACCTTTTACCTATCTTCTGAGTTCCGCGCTCCGCGCGGCGGCGGCGGCAAGCGTTTTCGCCAGGATAGTCTTGATGCTCGATTTCTCCAGCACGGCAAGCCCTGCGGCGGTCGTGCCTTTGGGGGATGCGACGGCTTGGATGAACGCGCCCATGTCGCGCCCCGTGTTCTGCAGATAGATTCCCGTGCCGATGAGCGTCTGCTCCGCCAGCAGACGCGCCGCGTCGGCCGGAAGTTTCAGCGCGGTTGCCGCCTCGACCACCGCGTTCAGCACATACGCGAAAAACGCAGGCCCCGACCCGCTCAACGCCGTGACCGCGTCGAAGTGTTTCTCGGGCAACTCCAGCACCGCGCCCGCACTGCCGAACATCTGCGCGACGAGCCGCTTGTCCGCCGGCTTCGCATTCGTCGCGGCGCAATAGACGCTCATGCCCTCCTGCACCATCAGCGCGAGGTTCGGCATGACGCGCACGATGCGTGGCTTCGTCCCGGCGGCCTTTTTGAGCACCGCCAGCGTCTTGCCCGCCGCAATCGAAACCAGCAGGTGCTTGGCGGACAGGTGCGGCTTCACGTCCGCGAGCAGCGTGCCGAGGTCCTGCGGCTTCACCGCCAGCACCAGCACGTTGCACGCCTTGGCCGCCTCCAGCGGGCAATCCGTGACCGTCACCTGATACAGCTTCGCCATCAGGTCGCGGCGCTCCTTCGACGTGTCGCACGCGATGACGTCCTGCGGGTCGCACAGCCCCGACTGCACCAGCGCGGACGCAACCGCCTCCGCCATTTTCCCCGCGCCCAAAAATCCGATTTTCATTTCCACCCCCTGTCTAGAAATCCAAAACTAGAAACCAGCAACTAGCAACTAAAAACTAGAAACTAGAAACTAAAAACTAGAAACTAGAAACTAGCAACTTCCCCCTCACGCATACCCCTTGCGCTGCAACTCCGCGCGGAGTTGCGCCTGGAACGACTGCATATCCTCCTGCGACGGGCGGTAGCCCTCGGCCTCCGGCTCCAGCCCGAAGCGCCCGTAGCGGTCAATCATCCAGCGCGCCTTCGTGCTGTCTGAAAAGATGACCGTGCCGCTCACCATCGCGCCCGGCACGACGATCGCGTCGAGCGTCACGCTGACGGATGTGCTGCCAGCGGGGGGCGGCGGCAGGGGTTGCTGCGGCGCGTCCGCGTAGTCGTCCTCCTCCGCATACGGCGCGTCATCGGTCATGCCGTCGTCATACATCTCCTCTTGCGGCGGCGCGGCGGGTGGCTGCGGCGGCCTGGGTTCGGGCTTGTCCTTCACTTCCGCGCCGATCTCCAGCACCAGCAGCCGCACGTCCATATACGTCAGCGCGATGCCGAAATCCGTCTTCAGCCGCCCCTGCACGTCCGAGAGCGACGCCCCCCCCGCAAGCCATCCGCACACCGCCTGTCTCTGCTCTTCCGAAAGTGTCATGTCGAATCCTCCACACCGTTAATGC
Source organism: Kiritimatiellota bacterium (assembly GCA_009778475.1). Taxonomy (GTDB): domain Bacteria; phylum Verrucomicrobiota; class Kiritimatiellia; order RFP12; family UBA1067; genus WRJS01. The sequence goes on from WRJS01000037.1 coordinate 9,574, forward strand.
GCCAGCCCGGGAAGCGCGGCGGCAAGCTCCTTCTTCCGCTGCGTCCACGCCTTGATGTCCGCGTCATCATCCGGCTTGGCGAGCTCGCCCGCATGTTCCTTCTTCCATGCGGTGAACTTGTCCTGCGCCTCCTCAAACGTCTTTTTCAGCGCAACCTCTTTCAGCTTCATCTCGCGCAGCTTGTCTTCCACCTCCATCCGCTTCGCGTCGGTCTGCGTGTCCCGCATCTGCTGGAGGCGTTTGGCATCCTGGATGTGCTTCTGGTACGCCTCGTGCGATGCGCGCGCGGCGGCGAAATGCGGGTTGCGCTCCGCGCCCTTCTCGAGAAGCTCCGTGCGCCGCGCCTCGACTCTCCCGGACAGCTGGTAATACTCCGTCAGCGCCCGCACCCGCGCCTTCGACAATTTCCGGTGCGACGCCGTGAAGAACAGCGCATCCTTGCGCCCGACGAAAAACGTCCCCGACGACATCCCTTCTTTCAGGAAACGGCACTCCACCATCTCGCCCTTCGACGACGTATAGGTTCCCGCGCAGTCAAAGAGGATACCGCCCTCGAGCGTCCCCACATACGTGCCGTCCGCCTTGTAGTACGGCGTCTTGCGCGAGGTGATTCCCCAGCCCGGCTGCTCGCTCGCCCGTGCGAGGAACACCCCCTCCAGCGCGGGCGAAACGTCATCGTCCTCAAGCGTTTTCAGCGGGACGTTCGCAGGGCGCGCGGTTTCCTGCGCATCCGCCTGCGCATTCCCGCTGCCCGCCACATCGGGCGATGCGGCCTCTTCAACGGATGGCGGCGCCTCCGCGCGAAAGTAGGCGGTCATCCGAGGCCCGACCATCGGCGCGATAACATAAATCACCGCACTCCCTGCAACGAAAGTGACTGTAAACATCATCCAGAAAAATTTCATTCCAAGAATAATACCAAAAAGTCCCCTCACGCCTCAACCCTGCTTTTCAGAATCGGCAAATAATTTTTCGGCGGGTTCCCTGAGTTTCCCTCTTGACTTCGGCGCACGGAAACGGTAATCTATTTCCCTGTTTTTTGCGGGTGTAGCTCAATGGCAGAGCCCCAGCCTTCCAAGCTGGTTACGAGGGTTCGATTCCCTTCACCCGCTCCATCTGCGGACAGCCTGAAATGCCCCTTTGTTGCAGACATCCTCCAGAAATCCCGTCTCCTGTTGTAAAACTCAAAATGAAGCGACGGGTGAAAGACAAACCATCCGGCCGGAAGCGATACGCTGCTGACTCGAGACAGAGAGGTTCGCGTCGGTGAAGGTCACGGGATAGTCACCCCCTGCGACATGGACGTGCACCGTTTTGCGCTTGCCCAATCAGGGATAAACTACCCCGCGCTGTAAACCTTCTGCGTGACGGTTTGCCCGCCGTGATGTCCACGCAAAAGCACCTCAGAATTTTTTTCACCCTGTACCTGCTCAATCGCCAACGTTTTTGCATAGTTTAAGGATACTCCAAAATCCTTAACTAGACAAGAGCCTTTTGCTAATGCCACGACTAGTCATTAACGCCTGAATCATCGAAAAAGAATTTTCCACTTTCTTTCACTTTTATTGCCGACGCATTTCACTTAAAGCGAAACAATACGACCCATGCAACACATAAGAGTCGTCATTTTAGCACGGCTGAAATGCGGGCGAAAGGAGAAAGTTGGATGAGAAGGATAAAAATCGAGGTGCTGCCTCTGCGGCCGCATGTGCGCGGGGTGGCGGCGGCGGCGCGGGCGGCGGGGGTGAGTCAGAGCCACCTGAGCCGCGTGCTGATCGGCGAGCGCAAGCCGAGTGCCGGGCTGGTGAAGAGGCTGCGGCGTTTCGGCATCGAGGTCGGCGGCGCTGCGTAGGTGAACCCGCTGCGGACGGCGGGGACTGCAACTGGATGAGAAAGGAGGGACGGGAGATGAAAAGGGTTAGCGGGCATCGGTGATTAGTGGTCAGTGGTCCGTTATCAGAAAAGGACAACAGGACACCGGGACTGACAACTGATAACTGGACACTCAAAAGGATTGGAAGGGGAACGGATTATGAGCAAAGATGAATTGGAATTTGCGGGCAAGGCTCAGGCGATGGGACTGAAGGCTGAGGGGTTCGACTGGCGGTGAATGCTTTTTATGGTAGCGCATCAATCGAGAAGAATACCGCCCCGTGGAATCACAACGATTCGGGATACAAGACATCCGCGCCGACGGTGGCGCTTGCGCTGAAGTGGATGCGCGATGTGAAGGGCGCGGTTTTCGGGAAGTTCCCCGAATACGACTGGGAAACGTCCTGGATCGTAAAAACACAGGTTGTCGGTATTGTCGTTCAGGTGCAGGTGCGATGAAAACCTGATGCGCGCACCCTGATAGTGCTCGCCTTGGTAACACGCAGCTAAACCGCGCCCGAAGCGTCTGAACTCTGAGCTTGTCATGTCAACATAATCGCCCCAGTTTTTTGTAGAATTCCGGTCTTTCAGGAAACTGATGCACTTCTTCGCGCGACTATAACGGCTCTGCCCGCTGTGCTGATTTCCACCATAGTTCCTTGTCATGACTGACGACAGATTTGGGCAAGTCTGTCCCCATGCCTCGCCCGAGAATCAGAACTGCGGCATAGAACGAATACTTCGGGTCATCAAGGTACATATCGAAATGCCCGCGCATGAAACGCTGGTCGTAACGAGTTATTTTCGCCTTCAAGTCTTCTGGAATGCGCACAGTGTTTACGCTTGTAAAATAGATGTCGCCCTTTTTGTTTGTGTCCGCAATTTTCTCTCTCACAACTTCATACTCCAAGCCTTCGGCCGCAAGCCGCTCCATGATCCCGGCCAACTCTTTCTCCTGCCGCTGGTACACTGGCTTGAGGATGTCAATTTTCTGCGCATATCCTGTAAGTGCCATTCCCATGATGCCGATTCCTGTCATCATTGTAAATCGTATTGTAGGCAATCAACACCTTTTCCGCGCGCCTGTCTGCGAATTCAACTTTTAGGTTTTGCTTGTTCTTCCTGTCTGTGACAGGGAACTCCATCTCGACAACGACACTGTCGTCACGCCAAGGCTTGTTTCATGGCGTCATTTTCCCTTTTTCGCCGTCAAACCGCCACCGTGAAAAAAAAACATACCGCCATTCTACCACACCCCCCGCCTCCGCGCAACAGCTTCTGCGCGGGATTCCCGCCTGCCGCGCGGGAAGGCCGGGGGCGCAAGGGCCGGGAGCGCAAGGCTTCCGCCTTGCCGAATGATAGGCAGGGCGGAAGCCCTGCGCTCCCGGGGCCTCGCCACATGATAGATGCAGGGCGGAAGCCCTGCGCTCCCGGAAAAGTTAGGATTCATACTCGACATGGTGTAATCGAAGATATAATATGGTGGCATGAATTGGAAAATCCATAACGTTACCCTTGTGGCAGGTGTCGGGATCGCGGGTATGTGCCTGGCGGGTCCGCATGATAAGCCGCCGCCGCAGTCGTCGCCGAAGGCCGTGCGCATGGATGCCGCGCAGGCGCGGCTGGGCGTGGAGGCGGATTGGCTGGCGCAGGCCAAGCGCCCGCCGGATGCGCGGCATTTCACGATGGGGGATATGGTCGGGGGCGGTGACTATCCCACGGCGCGTTTCATCCGTCAGGGCTATGCGCTGGCGGATGACCTTGCGCGTTCGGGCGCGGATGTGGCGAGGTATCGCGCGGAGTTGAAGGAGCTTGAACGGCTGTTGTCGGAAATCCCCGAGGGTGCGGCGGCGGAGGCGCGTGAGCGGGTCTATCTGGATGTGCGCAGGGTGGTGCGGCGGCTGGCGTTCGCGAACCCGTTGCTGGATTTCGACCGCCTGTTGTTCGTGAAGCGTTTCACGCAGGAGACGTACCCTGACATCTGCCTGAACCACATGCCTTGGGTGTCGCGGCCGGGCGGTGATTTGTGTGTGCTGGAAAATCCGTTCTCGCCGTCGGGCGAGGGGCAGTCGCTCACGTCGATTCTGAACGGCGCGCTCGGACCGGGCCATGTGCATGGGATGGATTTGGAGTGGGACGGCGAGCGCATCGTGTTCGGTTATGCGCGGACGAAAACGGCGGAGCCGCCGGAGGGCTGGATGGATCGCGCGGCGAATTTCCACCTGCGGCGGACGGAGGAGCCGACGCGCCTGTTCGAGGTGCGCCGCGACGGCTCGGGGCTGCGCCAGCTGACCTCGGGCGAGTGGAGCGACCTCGACCCGACATACGCGCCGAACGGCGACATCGTGTTCGTGTCGGAGCGGTGCGCGTTCTCGTTGCAGTGCAATGAGTACGACAAGGACGAGACGAGCTGCAACCTCTACACGATGCGCCCCGACGGCTCGGGTATCAGGCGGCTGAGCGTGAACAAGGACGGCGACTACCTGCCGCACACGCTCGACGACGGCACCATCGGCTACACGCGCTGGGAGTACCACGAGCGCAGCTTCGCCTACATCCAGTCGCTGTGGTTCGTCCGCCCGGACGGCACGGGCGCGGACGTGATCTTCGGCCAGCACCTGCAAGACCCGTGGGCGCTGGAGGACGTGCGCTCCATCCCCGGCAGCCGCAAGCTCGTCGCCGTCGCCGCGGGCCACCACACGTTGGCAATCGGCCCGCTGCTCATCATCGACCCCACGCAGGGGCTCAACGACGCGAAGGGCATCGCCATCGTCACTCCCAACATCAAGCCCACCGAAGGCGGCATGAGCGGCGCACCCGTACCCGAGGGCGGCGTGACGGACACCTGCGGGCTGTACTCCACGCCGTGGGCGCTCTCCGAAAAATACTTCCTCGTCGCCTACACCTACTCCAACACCGAGACCGATGCGAAGGGCTACGCGCTCTACCTCGTGGACGTGTTCGGCAACAAAGAGCTCATCTACCGCGACCCCGCCATCTCCAGCTTCATCCCCATCCCCCTGCGCCCGCGCCCGCGCCCGCCGCTCATCACCGGCAGCTTCGACGAACACGCCGCCGAGCCGCCCGAGGACGGCGCCCCGCCCCGCCCCGCCACCTGCGTCATCAGCGACATCGCCCTCGGCTGCGACGGCATCGACCCCGCGGCCATCCGCTACGTCCGCATCGCCGAACCCATCGGCTGGCCCTACGACAACACCCACGGCGGCCACCGCTACGTCGAGGACCACCACTGCCAGCAGCCCAGCGGCGAACCCGACCTCCGCGACAACTGGACCCCCGTCCGCATCCTCGGCGACATCCCCGTCGAGGCCGACGGCAGCGCCTGTTTCCAAGTCCCCCCCGACACCGCCGTTTACTTCCAGCTGCTCGACGAGAACCGCCGCGAGATCCGCCGCATGAGGAGCTTCATCAGCTTCCAGCCCAGCGAGCAACGCGCCTGCGCCGGATGCCACGAGACCCGCAACGCCGCCCCGCGCCCCAACCCCGCGCCCCCCGCCGCCGCCGCCCGCACGCCCGCGCCCTACCTCCCCATGCCGTGGGGCGACGCGCCCCTCAGCTTCCTGCGCGACGTCCAGCCCGTCCTCACCCGCCACTGCGCACAATGCCACAGCGGCCTCAAGCCCAAGGGCGGCCTCGACTTCAGCCCCGGCCTCACCAGCTTCGACACCGCCGTCCCCGGCTACGGCTACAACCGCGCCTTCGTCACCCTGCTCGACGCCAAGAACGGCCTCATCACCCGCTCCCCCGCCCGCGAGCAAGACGCCAGCGTCACCCCCCCCTACGCCTACGGCGCGAACAAGAGCAAGCTCGGCCGCGTGCTGGACGCCGAGCCGCACACCAAGCGCGTCAAGCTCACCCCCGACGAGCGCCTCCGCCTCGACGCATGGATCGACGCCAACGCCATCTACCACGACCGCTTCGTCAACAAACGCGCCCCGCAGCCCGCCTACGACTACACCGCCGACCCCGAGCTGCGCGGCAAGATACTCGCCATCCACGAGCGCCGCTGCGCCGCCTGCCACGACCCCAAGGCCGTCACCCGCACCGACTGGATTCACCCCAGCGACCCCGCGCAAAGCCTCTTCCTCACCGCCCCCCGCACCAAATGCGAAGGCACCCCCTACGCCTCTGCCGACGACCCCGACCACCAAGCACTGTTGGAGTTGACGCGCCAGGCTGTGGAAAAGGCCAGCCGTTTCCCGAGGCGCGACCTCGCCGGTGCCCGTTTCTAATTTTGTCCCTTCCGCCCCATTTCCGAATCGAAAAAAAATCTTCCTTTCGTAAACTTTTTTCGCTTTTCTATTTCATGCCGTCTGTGTTATAGTTTACCCATAACTTCAACAAAAGGAGACGTGTATGAAACTGAAAGGGATTCTGTTGGTTTGCGCGGCAGCGGCCGCGCTGGTGATGAGCGGGTGCGAGTCGATGAAGGGGCATGAGGGCGCGGCGGTCGGCGCGGGCGTCGGCACGGCGGGCGGCGCGGCGATCGGCGCGGCGGCGGCCGGCAGCGGCAACCGTGGCACAGGCGCGGTCATCGGCGGCCTGATCGGCGGCGCGGCGGGCGGCATCGCGGGCGACCAGCTCCACGACAAGAAGAAATAGAGACACCTTCACAGGCAAGGCGCATTGCCCCCGTCGCACGACGGGGGCAATCTTGTTTAACGGAGAAGATGATTAGACTACACAAGAGGGGCGAAGCCCCGCAAGCCGTAGCGTAGGGCAGAGCCCTACGTAACGAGGGGGTAAAATCTAAGCCCTGTAAGGGCGAAATCAAATTGATGTCGCCCTTACAGGGCTTAACATTTATGTTGCATCCAAACGTAGGGCTACGCCCTACGCTACTGCTTTCCGCCTCTTCGGGGCTAAGAAGAATGTGCCAATGTTGAGTAAAAACACTTGTGTCCTGTAAAATACAGATTTCACGTTGCAGGGCGGAAGCCCTGCGCTCCCGGCACATGGAGGGCGAGCGTCCTCGCGAGCCGTTAGGCACATTGCGGCGGCTCGCGGGGACGCTCGCCCTCCATCCCCATTGACCGCACGCCGCGCCAATAGGGTCCCCTGCCTCGCCCTCCATCCCTATTGAGTGACCAATTGGGCATGAGGCAGAAGGGGCGCATATTGTGATTTAATCTTGCGTTGTCATGCAATGCCCCAAAGGGGGGAAACCCGCCGCACGCCATATAGGTGACAACATCAAGAAATGACTATACAGGACGCAAGGGCATCATCAAAGGGCGCAAAAAAACGCTTGCCCTGCCGGAACCCCAAGCAAAACAAGCGTCTCAAAATGGTAGCGGGGGTAGGATTTGAACCTACGACCTTCAGGTTATGAGCCTGACGAGCTACCAGGCTGCTCCACCCCGCAATCTGGACTCTGGCGCGCCTCGCAGGAATCGAACCTGCAACCTTCTGATCCGTAGTCAGATGCTCTATCCAATTGAGCTAGAGGCGCGCAATGAGTTGATACTATATCACCTTTGCCGTTCGGAATGCAAGTGGAAAATCACACGTTTTCATTTTTTCTCCAAGCGCGTCATTTTGCCCGATCTTTGATGAACGTGTTGTAGAAGTCAATGACCGAACGGCTGAACGTCCAGTCCTTGGTTTCAGGGAAGGTCTCCGGCGGCGCGTCCACCCATGTCTCGATGACGTACTGGTCGGGGTCGCCGTGCTTCATGTATGCCTCGCCCTGATGCATGACGCCCTTGTGCCACGCGGTCGGGTCCTCGCGCTTCTTCGGGTCGCCCGGCAAGTCGGACGCCCAGAAAATCATGCTGAACGGGAGGCCGATTTTCTTGCAGTGCTCCTCGATGCGCATGAAGTCCTCCCAGCTCCCGTTCTGCACGGGGAACGCGACCCAGTTCACGTCCATGCGGAAAAAGTCCTGCCCGCGCACGCCCTTCGCTTTCAGCCGCGCCTCCAGCGCGTCCACCCACGCGATCACCGTGTCCGCCTTCATGGACGGATAGACCTCGATATCGCCCAGCAGGATCTGCGGGTAATGCTCGCGGACCAGCGCGATGAACGTTGCGGTCTCCTCGACGGCATACTCGAAGCGCTGCTCCGCCGTCATCGACGCGAACGGCTCCTCCTTTTCCAGATGCATCGTCACGGCCACAAGCGGCTCGTCGAAGGCCAGCGCGAAGATGTCCCCGCCGAGGCGGTTGAAGCGTTCCCACATCGGCCGCTGAACCTCAAAGACCTTCGCCCCCGTCCTGCCCCACGGCTTGATCGCGCCGACCTCCAGCCCGAGCCTCATGCCGTTCGCCTTCAGCACGCGGAACGCGCGGCTCAACTCCTCGTCCGTGTACGCCCGGTTGAGCGCGTGATCCGCGCCGCCGAACACATCCGTAATCTTCGCCGTCTCCGGCCACTGGTCAACGTTGTCGAGCATCCGCACGAAATCCTTCCCGCGCGGCATCACCCACACACGCCCCGAAGCGCACCCCGGCCTCTCCGCCGACGCGCACCCTGCCGTAACGCACACACCTGCCACCGATAGGCACAACCAAGCGTCTCTAAAACATTTTCGCATCATGTCATTTCCCTCTTCTGGCAACACAAACGTTTCGCAACTGTTTTAATAATAACAGATGCGGGGTTTCGTGTCGAGGGAGAAGAACAGCTGCAGACACGGCGAAAAATTCTCAGTGCGTCCTGCCGGGGGGCATGGCTTGCGGTGACGGGCCTTGCCGTGCTATACTGTCTTTTTTGTGCTAACGAGGTGAACTGATGAAATGTCTGGGATTCCTTATCTGTGCCGCGCTGGCGTTGGGCGCGGAGGCGAAGCGGCCGGTGGATTACGTCGAGCCGAGGGTTGACACCAAAAACTCGCGCTGGCTTTATTTCTCGTCCGCGTGCCGCCCGTTCGGGATGGTCAGCCTCAGCCCGGACACGTCGCTGGCAAACGACTGGGGCGCGGGCTACATCTACGACACCCATGAGATCCGCTGTTTCAGCCACATCCACGGGTGGCAGATTTTCGGCGTCCCCGTGCTGCCCGTGCGCGAGCTCGCGAAAGGCCCGCACCTGCTGGAGGCCAACAAGGCCACGTTCTCGCACGATGATGAGGTCGTCCGCCCCGGCTACCACAAGGCCTATCTCTCCGACCGCGGCATCACCGCCGAACTTACCTCGACGATGCGCGTCGGGTTTCACCGCTACACGAACGCGCAGAAGCTGCTCGTCGATTTGAAAGGCTCGCTCGGCAAGGAAAATCAAATCCTCACCTGTGCCGCCGCGCAGACCGGCCCGCGCGAGATCGAGGGCTCGTTCGTGATGTCGCCGACCGTGCGCCGCCACAAGCCGTTCACAGGATACTTCGTGATGCGGCTCAATGCGGACGCGCGGATGCAGGCCGTGGACGGCACGGCGGCGAGCGAGATCAAGGACGCGGCGTTCGTTGTGGCGGCCGCGACGGACACGCCCCTGCTCGTCAAGGTCGCCGTCTCCTACACGGGCCTCGGGGGCGTGCGCAAGAACTTGGAGGCGGAGTTGCCGCACTGGGACTTCGACCGCACCGTGAAAGAATCCGCCGACGAGTGGGACGCGTGGCTCAGCCGAATCGAGGTTGAGGGCGGCACGGAACAGCAGCGCGGTAAATTCTACACCGACCTCTGGCACGCGCTGCTCGGTCGGCGCGTCATGAGCGACGTGGACGGCCGTTACGCGGACAACACGGGCGACACCACCGTCGTCCGCCAGTGCCGCCTCGGCGCGGACGGGAAGCCCCTCTACCACCACTACAACTCCGACGGGCTGTGGGGCTCGCACTGGTCGCTGCAGAACCTCTGGGGGCTCGCCTACCCGAAAGTGATGAGCGACTTCTGCAACACCTTCCTCGACATATACGACAATGGCGGCCTCATCCCGCGCGGCCCGAGCGGCGGCAACTACACGTTCGTCATGGTCGGCGACCAGGCCTGCAACTTCATAACCTCCGCCTATGCGCAGGGCATCCGCACGTGGGACACGCAGAAGGCCTACGAGGGCCTGCGCAAGAACGCCTTCCTCGGCGGCATCCGCGACCGCGTCGGTTACGAGAGCGGCCCGGCCCCCGCCGGCGGCGGGATGCGTTTCTACGAGGAGCGCGGCTACGTCCCCGAACATACCGAGGGCAAGAACTGGCACCGCTGCGGCGCGGCGCTGACGCTCGAATACTGCTTCCAGGACTGGTGCCTGGCGCAGTTCGCCGACGCGCTCGGCAAGAAGGAGGACGCGGCGTTTTTCCTCGCCCGCTCCTGCGGCTGGACGAACCTCTACAACGCCGCCACCGGCTTCATCCACCCGCGCGAGGTTGACGGTGCATGGATCAAAGACTTCGCGCCCGTCACCAACGCCTTCAACGCGCGCGGCTTCATCGAGGCCAACAGCGCCATCTACACATGGTTCGTGCCGCACGGCTACCCCGCGCTCGCAACGCTCATGGGCGGAAACGAGACCGCCATGCGCCGCCTCAACACGCAGTTCGAGCGCACCCGCGACATGCGCTTCAACGCCAACGGCAAGACCCACGCCAACGTGTGGATCGACTACGGCAACCAGCCCGGCTCGGGCGCGGCCTACGTCTTCAACCACCTCGGCTACCCATGGCTCGCGCAATACTGGGCGCGGCAGGTCAAGGAACTGACATTCGGCGGCTTCTCCCCGTGGAGCGGCTACAACGACGACGAGGACCAAGGGCAGATGGGGGCCGTCAGCGCCATGCTCGCGCTGGGCCTGTTCGACATCCAGGGCGGCTCCGCGAGAGTCCCCCGCTACGAGCTCTCCGCGCCCGTCTTCGACAAGATCACCATCCACCTCGACCCCGCCTATTACAAAGGCAAGGCCTTCATCATCACGGTCAAGAACAACGCCTTTGAAAACCCCTACATCCAATCCGCCACCCTCAACGGCAAACGCCTCAGCACGTGCTGGTTCAACCAGTCGGACCTGAAGAACGGCGGCAAACTCGAACTGGTGCTAGGGCCGAAGCCAAACACGAAGTGGGGCAACGGGAAAACGGACTAGCCCTGTTGTGAAACACAAGGTGGTGCGGGCATTCCTGCCCGCAGAGGAGAAAACATGGGCATTCCTGCCCTCGCCGTCTTGGGGCCGCCGTCGCCATGTGCCTAACGGCTCGCGGGGACGCTCGCCCTCCATCGTGTCTAACGGCTCGCGGGGACGCTCGCCCTCCATCGTGCCTGACGGCTCGCGGGGATGCTCGCCCTCCATCATGCCTAACGGCTCGCGGGGACGCTCGCCCTCCATCGTGCCTGACGGCTCGCGGGGATGCTCGCCCTCCATCGTGCCTGACGGCTCGCGGGGACGCTCGCCCTCCATCGTGCCTGACGGCTCGCGAGGACGCTCGCCCTCCATCATGAAATCTGTGTTAGGACACTAGACCTTGCGCTGGGCTTGCTTGGCGACGAACACGCCCAGACCGATGAGGTAGGCAAGGCACCCGAGCAGCACATACACCAGACCGCTGGGTCCGATTTTCGCTTCGAGCGCGCCCATCAGCGGGATCAGCACGCCACCGCCAGCGATGGCCATCACCATCAGTCCGGCGGCCTCGTTTGTCTTCTCCGGCACACGGTTCATGGCCTGCCCGAACACCATCCCGAAGATATTGGCGATGCCGAAGCTGGCGACCGCGAAACAGGACAGTATCAGCAGCTGGCTACCGCCCACGAAGAGCAGCGCCACCGTCCCGGCAAACGCCAGCGACGCGCTGAGCGGGAAGCACTTGGCCGGGGAGAACTTCGCCAGGATGATCGCGCCGAGGAAAGCGCCGATGGTCTTGGAGACGAAATAGACGGTCGGGCCGATGGAGGCCGCGTCGGTGCCTATGCCGCAGGTGGCCTTCAGGTACGGCATGATGGCGCAGTTGAACCCCACGTCCACGCCGACCACGAAGAAGATGCCGCTGAACATGGCTAGGATGAAGGGGTTGCCCAGCAGCGCGAGGCAGCCGCCGAAGGTGGTGGTCTGCGCGGAAGGCTCCTCGCGCCGGACGGGGGTCATCAGCAGCCACACGGCCGAGAGGAGGGTGATGCCCGCGTAGATCGGGAACATGAGCTTCCAGTTGCCCAGCCGTATGGCCACCTGCGTGGCCAGCACGGGCGTGAGCGCGCCGCACACGGCCTTGACGAACTGCCCCATCGAGAGGCGGCTGGCAAGCTGCTCCGCGCTCGTCACGTTGCGCATGAGCGCGGGCAGCGCGGCCTGAATAATCGTGTTGCCGATGCCCAGCAGCGCGAAGGACGCATAGACGGAGACCTTGTTGTAAACGGCAAACGGCAGGATCATCGCCACCACGCTGATGAACAGGCTCACCAGCACCGTGTTCTTGCGGCCGATGCGCGAGGTCATCACCCCCGCGGGAATCGACATCAGGAAGAACCACACGAAGAGCATCATCGGCAGGAAGTCCGCCTCGACGCCCGACAGCCCGAGATCCTCTGTGACGCGGTTCTTGAATACCCCGATGATGTCCGCAAAGCCCATCACGAAAAACCCGAACAGAATCGGCATCAACGCCAACACGCCTGTCCCCGTCTTGTTCCCGGTGTTCATTCCAACGTCTCCTTATAAGCGGTTAAAACTCAAATCGGGAACAGTGTATAAAAAATTAGCGTCGGACACAATCACAAACCGCATGGCGATTGCAAAAAAACGCACGAAATGCACATACCACCCCGTCAGCCTATGGCGCTCACATCAAATCAAACTGCCACAGTGATTTCTCTGCTACTCTCGCCGCCGCTCCCTGAAAAACGTTTGAAGCAGGTCGCGGCAATCGGTCTCCAGCACACCTTGCACGATGTCGGGGCGGTGGTTGAGGCCGTCGTGGTTGAGGATTGAGAATACGGAGTGGCCGCCGCGCTTGGGGTCGGACAGCCCCCATACCACCAGCGGGACGCGCGCCAGCACGATCGCCCCGGCGCACATCGCGCACGGCTCTTTGGTGACGTACAGGATGGTGTCCGTAAGCCGCCAGTCGCCGAGCGCGGCGGAGGCTTGCGTGATGGCGAGTATCTCCGCGTGGGCGGTGGCGTCTTTGAGCAGCTCCGTCTGGTTGTGCGCCCGCGCGATGATTTTCCCGCCGGCCGCCGCGCCGTCGGCCGGCGGCCGGACGATGACGCACCCCGTCGGCACTTCGCCCGCATCCGCCGCCTTCTCGGCCTCGCGCAAGGCCAGGCGCATGAAGCCCTCATGGAACGCTTGCGTGAACATCATCTTGTCGCCTATGCTTTCCTTTTGACAGGATTTTCAGGATTGAACGGATTAACAGGATTTTTGACTTCCCATAAACCTAATCCTGCTCGTCCTGTTAATCCTGTCGAATATGAAGTTCTGCCTCACATCGCCCGCACGAGCGCGTTGCCGAACGCGCTGCACGAGACTTCCGTCGCGCCGTCCATCAGCCGCGCGAAATCGTACGTCACGGTCTTGGCGGCGATGACCGCGTCCATCGCGCTGATGATTTTGTCCGCCGCCTCTGTCCAGCCCATGTAGCGCAACATCATCTCGCCGGAGAGGATGAGCGAGCCGGGGTTGACCTTGTCCAGCCCCGCGTACTTCGGCGCGGTTCCGTGCGTGGCCTCGAAACAGGCGATGCCCGTGGTGTAGTTGATGTTGCCGCCGGGCGCGATGCCGATGCCGCCCACACACGCCGCCAGCGCGTCGGAGACGTAATCGCCGTTCAGGTTGAGCGTCGCGATCACGTCGTACTCCGCCGGGCGCGTCAGGATCTGCTGGAGGAACGCGTCCGCGATGCAGTCCTTCACCACAATCTCGCGCCCCGTCCTCGGGTTCTTGAACGCGCACCACGGCCCGCTGCCGATGAGCGTCGCGCCGTACGCCTCACGCGCGAGCTCGTAGCCCCAGTCGCGGAACGCGCCCTCGGTGAACTTCATGATGTTGCCCTTGTGGACGAGCGTCACGCTCGCGCGGTCGTTCGCGACGGCGTAATCGAGCGCGGCCTTGACGAGCCGCTTCGTCCCTTCGCTCGACACGGGCTTGATGCCGATAGACGACGTTTCGGGGAAGCGGATTTTCTTCACGCCCATCTCGTCGCGCAGGAACGCGATGACCTTCTTCGCCTCGTCCGACTGGCTGAACCACTCGATGCCCGCGTAGATGTCCTCCGTGTTCTCGCGGAAAATCACCATGTCCGTGAGCTCAGGTTTTTTGACGGGCGACGGCACACCCTTGAACCAGCGCACGGGGCGCAGGCACACATACAAATCGAGTTCCTGCCGCATGGCGACATTGATGGAGCGGATGCCGCCGCCGACGGGGGTCGTGAGCGGACCCTTGATTGCGACCGTATAATCGCGGCAAGCGTCCAGCGTCTCCTGCGGCAGCCACGTGTCTGCGCCGTAAACCGCGTTCGCCTTCTCGCCCGCATAGACCTCCATCCACGCGATTTTCCGCGCCCCGCCATACGCCGACTCGACCGCCGCGTTCCACACCGTCATGGCGGCCTTCGTGATGTCCGCCCCGATGCCGTCACCCTCGATGAACGGGATGACCGGCACATCCGGCACCTTCAACGCGCCGTCCGCGCCCATCGTGATTGCACTGCCGAATGACGGAACCGTAATCTTCTCGTAACCCATACTCTCCCTTTGCTGTGTCTATTGTGAAAACCATTGTGACCCAAAAATCATCCCCTCCTAGTCCTTCTTCTTACGCGGCGGCTCTGGGAAGATGCCGAGGAGGGCGTTCTCGCAGATGAGGCGCGTGTCCGGGGGGAAGTCGTTTTTGGCGATCCATTTGAGGAAGCCGGGGTCCTTGACGGCGAGCTCGCGGAGTTTGGCGCCTTTCTTTTTGCCGAAGTTGACGGTGACCTCGCCGTCCACCCAGCGCAGGCGGCCGGCGCGGTCGGCGTTGAGGGGGTCGAGGGGGTTGAAGGCGCGGTCGAGGGCATCCATGTCCAGGGGCAGGTCGGGGTAGCGCTTGAACTGGCCGATGATGACGTTGAGGGTGGCGCGCGCGTCGGCCTCCGCGCCGTGGGCGTCGGTGTGCTCGTCGCCGCAGTAGAATTTCAGGGCGGCGGTCAGGTCGCGCGGCTCGCGGGAGTGGAAGATGCGCTGGGCGTCGAGCAGGCGGCGGCGGTCGGCGTCGAAGAAGATGCCGACGCGGTTGAACTCCTCGACGAGCATGGGGATGTCGAAGCGGCCGGCGTTGAAGCCGGCGAGGTCGGCCTCGCCGAAGTAGATCAGGATCTCGAGCGCCTTCTCCTTGAACCGGGGGCAGTCCCTGACGGCCTCGTCGGTGATGCCGTGGATGGCGATGGACTCTTCGGGGATCGGGATGCCGGGGTTGAGCAGCCAGTAGCCCAGGGTCTCCTCACCGTTGGGCTCGAGGCGGATGGCGGCGAGCTCGATGATGCGGTCGGCGCGGGCGCTGATGCCGGTGGCCTCGATGTCGAAGACGATTAGGGGGCGGTCAAGTTTGAAGGGGAATTTCATGGTTGTGGCTCAGTGTTCTGCGGCGGCGGTGGCCGCCTGTTTGGGGTTGAAGGCGCGGTCGAAGTCCACCAGCACCGGGCGCGGGGGCATCATTTCCCCTGCGGACATTGCGGATTTGAGTTCGGCGGCGGTGTCGGCGTCGTACCACCAGTAAGCGATGAGGGAGCGCTCGTCGCCGAATTTCGAGAGGACGGTGGGGGGCATCCCGAACTTGTCCCAGTGGAGCAGGCGCCTCTCGCGGATGTTCCAGAGCAGGGCGTAGGGGACCTCCGCGGTGACGAGCGCGTCAATCTCGCGGAGCATGGCGTTGCGCGCGGTGACGCTGTAGCAGGTCTTCTGGCGCTCGATGAGTTCGTCCACGCGGGCGTTCTTGAAGCCCGCGTAGTTGTTGCCGGAGGGGCGGTCGGCCTCGGTCGAGAGCCACATGCTCTCGGGGTCGCGGAAGAGGGTGCCGCCCCAGGAGGCCCACGTCATGTCGAAGTTGTACTCGTCCATGTCGCGCATCCATGCGGCGAGGTCCTTGCGCGCGAGTTTCATCTCGATGCCGACCGCCTTGAGCGCCATGTTGAAGTGCGCCAGGAATTTCTCCGCGCTGCTGTCGCGCATGAGGAAACTGAACGAGAGCGGCCGGCCGCCTTTCTCCAGGAGCCCGGTCTGCGGGTTCAGGGCGTAGCCGGCCTCTTTGAGCAGGGCCTTGGCCTTGTCGATGTCGAAGGCGTAGAACGTGTTGGTGCAGGGGTGCTCCGCCGTGTAGAGGTCCGAGAAGTAGGAGCGCTGCAGGAAGTACGAGTTGTACATCATGGTGCGGTTCATGGTCTCGCGGTCGAGCAGGTGGGCCATGGCCTGGCGCACGCGCAGGTCGTCGAACGGCGGCCGGCGCATGTTCATCACGAACCCCTGGAAGCCGATGGGGTCGTAGTTGCGCACGAGGCGCTTGACGATCCAGTTCTTGTCGAAGCGCTCGCCGATGGTCTCGTTGGCCCAGAGGCGCGCCATATAGACGGCATAGACGTCGATCTGCCCTTTCTTCAGCGTCTCGAAGGCGTTGGGCTGGTCGCTGAAATAACGGAACACGAGCGTGCTGAAGTTCATCGTGTTGCGCACGGACGGGCGCGCGCCGGCCCACCAGTCCCAGCGGCGGGCCATGCTGAGGGAGACCTGCTCCTGCACGTGGCTCAGCACATACGGCCCGGAGACGACGGGGTTGTCGAAGTCGAGGCGGTTGAAGTCCTGCCCCTCGTAGGCGTGCCTGGGCATGACGGCCAGCGAGCTCAGCGCCAGCAGGTTGCGCCAGTGCGCCTCCTTCGCGTGGAAGCGCACGGTGCGCTCGCCCAGAATCTCGGGCGACCCGAAAATGCCGAACCAGACCTTCGACGAGCCCGTCAGGTTGGCGGGGTCCATGACCTGGTCGAACGTCCACTTCACGTCCTCCGCCGTGACGGGCCTGCCGTCGCTCCACGCCGCGGCGGGGTCGAGGTCGAACGTGTAGGAGAGGTTGTCGTCGGAGACGCGCCAGCGGCAGGCCAGCCACGGCGTGAACTCGGCGGTGACGGGGTCGGTGCCGAGCAGCGTCTCATACATCAGGCTGAAAATCTCGCGCGTGAAGGTGTTGCTGTCGATGTAGTAGTTGAGGCTTTTCGGCGGCTGGTGCGCCCCGAAGCGCAGCACCCCGCCCGCGACCGCATGAGGGCTCGCGATCGGGTCCGGCGCCTCCACCCACCCCTCCGGCGGGAAGCACGTCTCCGCCGCAGCGCCCAGCGCACACGCGCACGCGCCCACCACCAGCCAGCACTGTCTCATCCGCGCATTCATCGTTCTCCTTCGCCGCGTTCTTGGATGTACGCCTTAATCTCGGGCGTGGCGTTGGGGTGGCGCATGACCTCTCGGCGGTCCAAGCGGTCTCCTCTCTGCGCAAGCACCCACAGCGCACCAGCCGAAGCATTTTTGTTTTTCGCGACAGCCAGCCGGAAGCGCGAATAACCCGAGAGCGCCATCTTTTCCAGCACATCCGCTGGCGCGTTAGGGTTTGCGGCGACGCAGAGCCTCACGTCTTCGCGGCAGTCTGACGCAAGGCGCACCAGTTGCTCAGGTGTTGCGCCCGTGTTTTTGGCAACCGCTGCCCGTACCCTCCAAGACGGTGAATCGGCAAGCCTTGACAACAGGTTTGCCTTAAGGCTTAACGGCGCCCGTTCGGACTGCAATAAAGGAAGCAATGCCGCCTCGTTTGTGGACAACCCGATTTCGCTCACGAACGCATCCGTCACCGCAGGCAGGTTCAAGAGCGCGTCCAATACCGGCGACCTGTCAAACATTGCGGCCTTTTGCAGGCTGTCTGCTTCCAGCCAATAGAGGCGCGCAATCTGTTCCGCCGAAAGCGATTGATGACGCGCCAGGTTAAAGGCCACAGGGTAAGGGTCATAGTCAGAGGACCGGATATGTTTGAACGAAAGGTCAATCAGGCAGTCAATGACTTCCTTGCTGGGCGGCGGCGTGCCAGATATCCTTTTGCAGATAAACTCATCGAGCCACCACCCTTTGCCAAAATAGGCCGCAGCAGATTTGCTTGGCGGGATGACGCCCGAGTCAAAAGCCTGTTCCCAAAACGCACGCGCTCGTTTATTTTGACAAGCAACGTACCCGTCATAGGGTAACGCCACCGTGTCCGCCGCAATCTCAAACGGCAAGTCAATCAGTGCAAAGGGCATTAAATATATGGTCGGGCCACGACACAATTCATACAAAACCCCAAGGTTCCAGCGTGTGCCCTGATACACTGGATTTGCCGCCTCATATTTGTATGGGGTCGCGCATCCCGTCAGCAAAAGCGCACAGCACAAGGCGAGGAATAACAACGGCCTTATCCCCCAGCCCCGGCGCAATCCTGTCAGTCCTGTCAATCCTGTCAAAATCAACTCCCCCTCA
Source organism: Kiritimatiellota bacterium (assembly GCA_009778475.1). Classification (GTDB taxonomy): domain Bacteria; phylum Verrucomicrobiota; class Kiritimatiellia; order RFP12; family UBA1067; genus WRJS01. The sequence continues at coordinate 27,849 of WRJS01000037.1, forward strand.
TTTCAGCACCTTGCGGATACGCTTCATCGCCTCCTCGACGTTCTCGCGGCTGTTGAACGCGCTGATGCGGATGTAGCCCTGCCCGCACTTCCCGAAGCCCGCGCCGGGGGTCGTGACGACCTGCGCGCGCTTGAGCAGCCTGTCGAAAAATTTCCACGAGTCCTTGCCGACGTTGACCCAGATGTACGGGCTGTTATCGCCGCCCGTGACGCTGTACCCCAGCCCCGCAAGCGTCTCGCGGATGAGCGCCGCGTTCTGCAAATAGGCATCCGTCAGCGCGCGCGTCTGCGCCTTGCCCTCCGCCGAATACACCGCCTCCGCCGCACGCTGGACGGGGTACGACACGCCGTTGAACTTCGTCGTGTGGCGGCGGTTCCACATCGCGTGCAACGCCATGGCCTCGCCCTTCTTCGTGTAGCCCATGAGCGTCTTCGGCACGACCGTGTACGCGCAGCGCGTCCCCGTGAACCCGGCCGTCTTCGAGAAACTGCGGAACTCGATGGCCGCCTCGCGCGCGCCGTCCATCTCGTAGATGCTGTGCGGCAGCGCGGGGTCGCGGATGAAGGCCTCGTAGGCCGCGTCGAAGAGGATGATCGCCTTGTTCGCCCGCGCGTAATCCACCCACGCCTGCAACTGCGCGCGCGTCGCGGTCGCGCCCGTCGGGTTGTTCGGGAAGCAGAGGTAGATCACGTCCACCGGCACGGACGGCACGGGCGGCACGAAGCCGTTCTCCGCCGTGCCGTCGAGATAGACGAGGCCCTTGTAGCGCCCCTTGGCGTTCTTGCCCGTGCGCCCCGCCATCACGTTCGTATCGACGTACACGGGATAGACGGGATCCGGCACGGCGATGGTGAGTTTGTCCGCGAACAGTTCCTGGATGTTCGCCGTGTCGCACTTCGCGCCGTCGCTCACGAAAATCTCGTCCGCCGCGATGTCCGCGCCGCGCGCCCGGAAATCATTCGCCGCGATCGCCTCGCGCAGGAAGTCGTACCCCTGCTCAGGGCCGTAGCCCCGGAAGGATGAGCGCGTGGTCATCTCGTCAACGGCCTTGTGCATCGCCTCGACGCACGCCGCGGGCAGCGGCTCCGTCACGTCCCCGATGCCGAGGCGGATGACGCGCTTATCGGGGTGCGCCTCCTGATAGGCCTTGACGCGCCGCGCGATTTCGGAGAAGAGATAAGAGGCTTGAAGTTTCGCATAGTTCTCATTGATACGGATCATGGCTGTCACCTTTCCTGTGATTGTGATGCGGGCCCGCCCCCTTGCAACGGGGTCAGCACCCAGCGCTTGTTATACCAAAACCATTGGCCGGGGTTCTCGCGCACGGCCCTGTCCACGATGGCCACGACCGCGGCCGTCAGGCGCCGCGCGTCCTCCTCGCGGTCGAGCGAGTGGTCCGGGAAGAGCGGCTCGAAATGGACGAACGCGTGCTTGCTCCAGCCCGTGCGCGTGAAGAAGGCCGGGAGGATCGGCACGTTGGCCGAGATGGCGAACATCGCCATGCCGCGCCCGAGGTTCGCCGTGCCGCCGAGGAACGGCAGCGCGAGGTCCTGCGTCGGCATCCGCACGTCCGGGAGGATCGCGAACGCGTTGCCCATGCGCAACATGCGGATGATCTGCTTGAGCGTGCCCTTGCCGCGCTCCAGCATGGTGATGCCGTGCTCGCGCTGGCGGCTGATCCACGCGTTGACGTAAGGGTTCTTCTGCTTCGCCGCCACGCTGAACATGGTGATGCCGTAGCGGCTGCACGCCCACCCGGCCAAGTCCCAGTTGCCCATGTGGGGCACGGCGAAGATCAGGCCGCGGTGCTTCGTCATCAGGCCGGTGACGAGCGGCACCTGCGACTGGAAGCCCGGCATGTTCCGGTCGATCCACGCCTTGTCGATGTGCGGCGCGCGCATCATCTCCACGCAGTTGAACGCCATGTTCCGCAGCGACAGCCACGCGATGCGCCGCACCTCGCGCCTCGGCAGGGCCGCGCCGAACACCTCGCGTATGCGCCTGAACGTCTCCCGCCTGCGGAAGCGCAGGACATGGAACATCAGCCCCGCCACCGCCCACGCCACCGCCAGCGCCGCCCGGTACGGCAGCACGTTCAGCAACGCCGCCGCGCCCACAAGCGCCGCATACTCCAACCGATATTGTACATCCTTCGACATGAACCCGTAAACTGATATGGTGAAAAAATGCGGGGACAGTCTAGCATACCCCGCCGCAGAATAAAAGGGGGAAAGTGCGTTGCGTCATAATTGATGACACCGGAAAACGGGGAGATGGATATGTCAAAGGCAGAGAGACGGGTGTATAGCGGCAAGCCGCCGCACTCTATAAGGGTCATCGCCGCGTAACGCATTTCACTTGGACGTTGGATGTTCCCGAGGGCTTTCAGCTTTGTACCAATGCATAATGCATAATTCACAATGCATAATTAACAATTCCTGCACGGCTCGCGGGGACGCTCGCCCTCCAATTGGGACACAAAACCGTAGCGCATTTAACTTGGACGTTGAATATTCCGTGTTGAATATTGGATATTCCCGAGGGCTTTCAGCCTTGTGCCAATGCATAATGCATAATTCACAATGCATAATTAACAATTCCTGCGCGGCTCGCGGGGACGCTCGCCCTCCAATTGGGACACAAAACCGAAGCGCATTTAACTTGGACGTTGAATATTCCGTGTTGGATATTGGATATTCCCCGAGGGCTTTCAGCCTTTGCGGCTTCCTGCCCCATTGGCCACACGCCGCGCCAATGGGATCCCCTGTCTCGCCCTCCATGAGAGGGGGTGGTTCGCGAACCGGCCTTCTCCAATTTCGACGGCCATTCCCTTTGCCGCCTATTCCTCCGTGACCACGCGGAAGCCGACGTCGAACACGCGCTGCCAAGGGGGGTAGGCGACGCAGGAGCGGGGGGTGAGCTTGGCGGGGTGGGTGGCGAAGGAGCCGCCCATGGCGATGGCGCGGCCGCCGCCGTCGGTGTCGGAGGTCCATTCCCACGTGTTGCCGAACACGTCGCGGAGGCCGAGCGCGTCGGGCGCGAATGAGCCGACGGGGGAGGTGGCGCGGAAGCCGTCGTTGAGGTTCGTGTCGCAAAGCCGCCACGGGGGGAGGGCGAGGTAGGGGTGCGCCCACGGGGGATGGGATTCGACGACGCAGAAGGTCTTGTCGGCGAGGTTGGCGATACCCGTGAAGCCGTCGCGGCCGTCGAGGGCCTGTTGCGCGAACCGCTGGCGTTCGGCAGCGGTGGGGAGGCGGTGGCGTTTGCCCGTTTTCTTGCTGAGCCATTCGCAGTAGGCGAGGGCCTGCTGTTGCGAGACGCGCGCGACGGGCTGGTCGGGGTCGTCCATGCGGAAGCCGCGCTCGGCCGTGGAGAATTGGAGGAAGTCCCCGGTCTCGATGCCGCTGAAATGCGCGGGGTCGAATTCGGCGTAGTCGCGGTTGGTGACAGGCTTTTGCGCGACGGTTGTTTTAGGGGTTAAGGGGTTAAGGGGTTCAGGGGTTAAGGGGGCAAGGGGTTCAGGGGTT
>WRJS01000038.1 GCA_009778475.1 Kiritimatiellota bacterium
GACCTCGGCGCGCCCATCGGCGTGCTAGGCGTGCAATGCCACATCGGCGAAAACCTCACCCCGCCCGAGACCATCATCGCCATCCTCGACCGCCTCGCGGCCCTGCGCCTCCCCATCCACGCCACCGAGTTCGACATCGCCACCGACGACTGGGACACGCAGGGCGACTACCTGCGCGACTTCCTCACCGCCTTCTTCTCGCACCCGTCCACCGAGTCCGTCACACAATGGGGCTTCTGGGAGAAAGCGCACTGGATCCCCCGCGCCGCGCTCTTCACCAAAGACTGGACGCCCAAGCCCGCCGCGCACGCCTACACCGGCCTCGTCAACGGCGAATGGAAAACCGACGTCACCGCAGAGACGGACGCGCAAGGCAACTTCCGCACACGCGGCTTCTGCGGCGACTACGAGATCACCGCCACCCTCCCCGACGGCCGCACCGTCACCCGCATGATCGCCCTCAAGCGCGACGGCACCACCGTCACATGGAAGCTCGGCGCGGAGTGACGCGCCTTCGCGCATCGCCGCGCGCAAAAAAACTTCACGTCGAGTTTACGCTTGATTGGCGGGGGCGAACAGGGTAAGCTAATGGACACAATTTGCATAGGGTATGTAAACTGCATAACAGAGAGGTGAATGATGGCTAAAAAAGCGTTCAATATTGCTCCCGTGACCATGCGGTCGATGCCGTTCTGGTGCGTGGGGAACCCGTTGGGTGATCCGTTCGGCGGCCCGGTGCTGCCGAAGATTGATTCTCTCCAGGTCGCGGAGATCCTCGCGGATGCCGCGAAGGATGGGCTGATTGAGTTGACGTCGTTCCATGACGATGACCTTGTCGCGTGGGACCCGAAGAAACCGAATGATGATCAGGACAAGAAGAGCGAGACGTATGCCAAGCTCCAGGCCATCAAGAAAATCCTGGACGGCGCGGGCATCAAGGCGCACATGGCGACGTGCAGCCTGCACGGCCACCCGATGTTCCGCAACGGCGGCGTGACCAACCCCGACCCGAAAATCCGCGCCATCGCGAAGAAGAAGGTCGAGCGCACGCTCCGCATCGGCGCGATGTTCGGCGCAAAGTATTTCACCTACTGGGTGGCGCGCGACGGCTTCGAGGTCCCCGTGGCCGTGGACTGGAAGAACGTTTACAATTGGCTCGCCGACGGCATGAACGGCGTCTATGACTACATCAAGGCGAACAAGTTCACCAGCTACGTCGGCGCGACGGTCGAACCCAAGCCCAACGAGCCGCGCGGCCACATGTACCTGCCCACGTCGGGCCATGCGGTCGGGTTCATCTGCGGCAAGCTGAAGCACCCCGAGTTCTTCGGCGTCAACCCCGAGCTGCTCCAGCACGAGAGCATGGCGCTCCTGAACGCGGTGCACACGGTCGGCTACCTCACGAGCATGAAGAAGCTCTTCTTCCTGCACTTCGGCAGCCAGATCAAGGCGCAGTTCGACAACGACTTCCCGCCGCTGGTCGGCCCCGAAGGTCTCAAGGAGACCGTGCAGATGTTCTGGGCGCTGCGCAAGGTCGGTTGGAAGGGCGTGGTCGAGTACGACTGCCACATGCTCCGTGCGGACGGCGACCCCGATGACCCCATCGGCTGCCGCAAGGCCTTCATCCGCGACTGCACGCGGGCGCTGTCCACGGCACTGCTCCTCGCGGACCGCCTGATGGACCTGAACACCGCCGGGATGTCGGGCGCGGAGGCCGACCTCGCCGCGACCGCCCTGATGTGCAAGCTCGACAAGAAATCCGTCGAAGAGTGGATGTGAGGGGGAAGTTTCTAGTTGCTAGTTTCTAGTTGCTAGTGTCCTGTAAAATACAGATTTCACGATGGAGGGCGAGCGTCCTCGCGAGCCGTTAGACACATTGCGGTTTCCTACCCCATTGGCCGCACGCCGCGCCAATGGGGTTCTTTGTCTCGCCCTCCAGAATCTGTAATGACGATAGGACAGGTTATGGTAGAGACGGATGATTATCCGTCTCCCCGTGTCATTGCCTTCAGGAGACGGATAATCATCCGTCTCTACGACACTTGCCAACCTGATGTTGTCACATAGCACCGCAGTCAACTGTCTTTTTTCAAGACATGATTATTGTGCCTATTGTGGTAAAAAACCAATCCTGCAACCCCGCCTAGGTCGTGCGCCAATGATTGCAGACGCTCACTTTCCGCTTGCTTTAGGCAGTCGGAAATATTATATTTCTCAAATGTTTTAAAAGGAAACTCCAAGATGCTTTTACACGCTACAGAAAAGGGCAACGGCGAACCCAGTGTCATCATCCTGCACGGGCTGATGGGGTCGTCGGCGAATTGGCGGGCGGTGCAGGATGCGCTGTCTGAAACGTATCGGGTCATCTGCCTCGACCTGCCGAACCATGGCGCGTCGCCGCACATCGCGCAATTCTCGCTGCAGAGCCTCGCGGAGGACGTGATCGAGACCATGGACGCGCTCGGGCTTGGCCGCGCGGTCATCATGGGGCATTCGCTCGGCGGGAAAGTCGCCATGCTGATGGCAAGCGAATTCACGAAGCGCGTGCGCGGGTTGATCGTCGTGGACATCACGCCCCGCGCGTTCGACCCCGTCCACCTGTTCACGCTGCGCGCCTGCCAGCAACTGAACCTCGCGGGCGCGACACGGCGGGAGGAGTTGGACGCCGCGTTGGCGCAGTCCATCCCGCAGCCGGAGACGCGCGACTTCCTGCTCAAAAACGTGGGGCGTGAGGATGACGGCTCGTTCGCGTGGCGCGTGCCGTTGCAGTATCTGCTTGACAATTACCGGGTCGTCAGCGACGCCGTCCCCATGACCAAGCGCTACGAAGACTCGACGCTTTTCCTGGGCGGCGGACATTCGCCGTTCAACATCGATCGCGATTGCAACCTCATCCGCAAGTGGTTCCCGTATATGTTGCTCACGACCATCCCCTGCGCGGGACACCTTGTGCACGTCAACCAGCCGGGGATATTCCTGCGCGAGGTAAAGATTTTTATCGGCTCGTATGTGATATGCCACAAACGCGAAATATAAAAATCGGCGGCGTGCCCATCGGCGGCGGCGCGCCCGTCAGCGTGCAGACCATGGCCAACGCGCACCCGCATGACGAGGCCGCCCTGCTGCAACAGATACGCGAGGCCGCCGATGCGGGGTGCGACATCATGCGCCTGGCCGTCCCCGACGCGCAGGCCGCCGCCGTGTTCAAGCGCGTGCGCGGGCAGTCGCCCCTGCCGCTGGTCGCGGACATCCACTTCGACCACCGCCTCGCGCTCGCGGCGCTGGAGTCCGGCGCGGACGGCCTGCGCATCAACCCCGGCAACATCGGCGGCGCGGGGCGCGTGAGGGCGGTCGCCGACGCGGCGCGGGCGCGGAACGTCCCCATCCGCATCGGCGTGAACGGCGGCTCGCTGGAGAAAGACATTTTGGCGCGGCACGGCAGCGCGACGCCCGAGGCGCTCGTCGAGAGCGCATTACGGCACGTCGCCCTGCTGGAGGCGGAGGGCTTCCACGACATCAAGGTTTCGGTGAAGGCCTCCGACGTCCCGCGCACCATCGCGGCGTACCGCCTGCTCGCGCAGCAGACCGACTGCCCGCTCCACCTCGGCGTGACCGAGGCCGGGACGTTCATCCCCGGGACGGTGCGCTCGTGCGTCGCGCTCGGCGTACTGCTGTCCGAAGGCATCGGCGACACCCTCCGCGTCTCGCTCACCGACACGCCAACCAAGGAGGTGCGCGTCGGCGTGGAGTTGCTGCGGAGCCTCGGGCTGCGCCCCCCCGGCGCGTCCGTCACCTCCTGCCCGACGTGCGGCCGCACGCGGGTGGACGTCGCGACGCTGGCGGCGCGGGTGGAGGAACGCCTCGAACGCTTCTACCGCGAGCATCCCGACGCGCCGCGCCCGCACATCGCCGTGATGGGGTGCGTCGTGAACGGTCCCGGCGAGGCCCGCGGCGCGGACATCGCCGTCGCCGGCGGCGACGGCTGCTTCGCCCTCTTCGTGCGCGGCAAGCAGATCCGCGTCATCCCCGAGTCCGAGGCGTTGGAAAGCATCGTCAGCCTTGCGGAGACGTGGGAGGCTTTTTAAAGGTGATATAGTCAACTGTCTTTTTTCAAGTATTTTTTTGCCTTGAACAAGGCGCGGCAAGGCGGCAAAAAGAGTTCACGCATTTTCGCGCCTTTCGTGTCTTTCGCGGTTCATTTCAGCAGGACAGGTCTAATTATCGAACGAGATCACACACGCTTCGTTCTGTTTCCATTGCAACTGAAATCTCTGCCCGGTCCCGAGGACCTTGCCGCTGCGTTCGTCGCGGGCGTTTGAGACGGGGTTCGCAAATGCGAGCGTCACCGGCACGGTGTCCGTCTTGAGGCTGGGGCCGTCGCCGCCGCCGTCCGAGTTGACCCTGATGTCCGCGTTCGCGAACAGGAACAGGATCGTGCGCCCGCCCTTCTCCCAATAGGTGATCTCGTAGCCGAACGTCTTCTCATCCGCATCCGCGAGCCACGCCCAGCGGCGGACACCCGCGTCGCGCAGGGGCCTCATGAACGCGCTGCGCCGCGCCGCGCTCGCCATGCCCTGCTGGCGGTAGGCGAGGTACCACATCGGCGAGAGGTTCATCAGCACGGCGGTCCCCTTGCCGCAGGCTGCGGACTGCGCCGTGGGCATCGCCCTGACCGCCTTGTGGAAGCCCGACGCATCCATGACGCAGGTGTTGCCGGCCAGCAGGCGCGCGGGGTCCGCGTCGTTGTAGTGCTGATCCTGATCCACCTCGCACCACAGGTTGCCGTCGCCTTGGAAAACATCCTTGGCGGTCATCTTGGGGTCGTGGCGCACGCCGAACATTGTGTCCAGCGCGCCGCCCGTTGCGCGGCCCCTGCCGTGCTGGTCCCACAGCCCGGGGAGGTAGTCCGCGATGACCGTCCCGCCGCGCTCGCAGAACGCCCGTATCCGCCGCGCCTCGGCATCCGACAGGCACAGTGTGTGCGGCAGGATCAGCACCTTGACGTGCGCGGGGATGCCATCCTGAATCACGGAGGCGTAATCGAGCCAGGTGAACTGTATGCCCTCGTCGCGCAGCATCCGCATCCACGCCATGCGGTTCAGGTGCGACGAGCCGAGGAAGTGGTCGTTGTTCCTGTTGACCCATGTCTGGCGGTGTGCGGCGGCATCGAGCATCCAGCCGAGCTGGATGGATGCGTGGCTGTAGTAGAGCGCCACGCCGTCGTGCCGGAACTGCGCCCCGCGCATCAGCGGCCCGATGACCCCCGCGGCCTCCTTGTAGGTCGGGGCGATGTCTTTGAGCCACGGCTTGGGCGTCTTGCCGTCGAACCAGCCCTCGACCCACGCGATATGCCCGCGGTTGCCCTGCGCCAGATAATACCACACCTGCCACGCCGCGTCCGCAGGGTTGGCCTGCTTGTGGAAATACGTCGCGACCACGGGCAGGGCGTTGGACGGGTTGAGCGCGCGCGCGATGGCCTGCGCGCCGGCCATGTCGTAAGCCTCGAGGTACTGCACCTTGCGCATGAGCTTCGCGTAGTCGTAGCCGCCGAACGCATTCGGGCACTGCCCCCCGACGTAACCGCACGGGATCTCCGCATCGATGCTGTTCGCGTAGGCCACCAGATCCCCGATGAAGTTGTTCCAATACGAATCGTTGAACGTCCACTGGTCCATCAGCTGGCTGACGTCAAACGCGTCCGCCGTCCAGCCCGCGAGCTTCGTGCGGACCTGCTCATAGCTGACCCACCCCGTGTGCTTCGGCGCGTCCCCGCCGTACACCTCGTTGAGCCACGCGGGGAACGCCGCCGCGTCATCCGTGACCTGCCACATGGTGGGGTGCACGAAATGCCCCCACGAGATTTCGTCATCCAGCGCGTACGCCCCGCGCACGGGGGAGCGCTTCACCCCGTCGATGTGCTTGCGGATGAGCCCCTCCAGCCGCGCCCTCATCCCCGCGTTGACAGGGCGGCTGCGCACCCCCGTGCCGTGGATGCGGTCGCGGTCGGCCGGGTCCTTGGGGAAATGATCCCACAGGTGCAGGTCCCCCTTCCCCGCGACGTGGTCAACGTAGAACCGCAGCTTGTGCCGTTCCAGCCACGCGAGGTTCGCCGTGTCGCCCCGATCGATGAAACCGCCGTTGATGCCCGTCTCGCGGCAGAAATCCGCGGCCGCGTCATCGAACCCGATGTCCCACTGGTAATACCACGGCATATACGTCCAGTCCGGGTACGCCCTCCCGATGACCTCCGCCGGCATCCGCACGGGCTTGAAATCCCGCGAGCGCTTCACATACGCCTCATACGCGTCCCCCTGCGCCAGCGCCCCACCGGCCGCGAACGCGCACATCAAACAAGCAACTTTAGTCATTCGCCCCTCCTGCCTCGACCGCCCTCGGCTTCAGCCGAATCCCTTTGGAACTTTAGAACTCCCAAGCCCATGCCGCCTTTCGCGCATCGCGGCTCACAGCGTGCCTTTGCTGGAGGGGATGCCGGTCTCGCGGGGGTCGGGCTCGATGGCGGCGCGGAAGGCGCGGGCGAAGGCCTTGACGATCGCCTCGCAGACGTGGTGGGGCTCGTCGCCGTAAATCTGGCGGGCGTGGATGTTCATACGGGCCTCGACGGAGAGGGCGCGGAAAAACTCCTCGAGCAGTTTCACGTCGAAGTCGCCGGCGCGCAGGTGTTTCATCGCGCTGGCGAAGACGAGGAAGGGGCGCCCGCCCAAGTCCACGGCGACCTCCGCCAGCGCCTCGTCCATGGGCAGGTGGAAGAAGCCGTAGCGGCGGATGCCGCGGCGGTCGCCCAGGGCCTGGTTGACGCACGTCCCCAGCACGAGGCCGATGTCCTCCACCGTGTGGTGGAAGTCCACCTGCACGTCGCCCTTGGCCTTGACCTCGAGGTCGAGCAGGGCGTGGCGGGCGAAGATTTCGAGCATGTGGTCGAAGAAGCCGATGCCGGTCTCGATTCGCGATGCGCCTGTGCCGTCCAGGTTCAGGTTGACGGTGATGTCTGTCTCACGCGTCGTGCGCGTGCGTGCTGCGGTGCGAGCCATTGCTTAACCCTCCTTTAATCCTGTCCAAAAATCAGCCCGTTTTTCGTTGCCTCGCGCAGAGGCGCAGAGACGCAGAGTTTTTTCGGGGGCGGGGGAATCATACGAAATCTCTGCGCCTTTGTGCGCCCCACTCGTCGCGCGCCGCGCGAGCGGGGTCCCCTGCCCCTGCGCGAAAATAATCCTGTCAAAAAAAACCTCCTTCAAAGCAAGCGCCCCGAAGCGCCCCTCACGTTCCCGCAACCTCTGCGCCCGGCTCCCCGTCCGCCTTTTTCCGTGCGATCTCGCGCAGGCGGATGACCCAGATGCAGACCTCGTAGAGGAGGCACATGGGGAGGGCCATCATCGGCTGGGAGATGAAGTCGGGCGGGGTCAGCAGCATGGCCATCGCGAAGATCACGACGATTGCGATGCGGCGGTGGCGGCGCAGGGCATCGGACGAGATGATGCCCAGCCAGCCCAGCGCCAGCAGCACCAGCGGCATCTGGAACGCCACGCCGAACGCGATAATCGTTTTGACCGCGAACGTGATGAAGGTTGACGCCTGTATGATCTCGTTGGGCATCCCCAGCCATGCGTTAATCCGCATGAGGAAGGCGATCGCGATCGCGAGGATCTTCGCATACGCCATCCACACGCCGCAGACGAAGCACACCGTTGAGGCGGCGATGCAGAAGGTGATGAGGCTGCGCTCGCTGCGCTTCAGCCCCGGGAACACGAAGCGCATGGCGAAGAAGAGCAGGAACGGGAAGCTCAGGGCCGTGCCGCCCCACATCATGATTTTGAGGATCAGCTCGACGCCGGAGGTCACGTCGAGCGGCGTGATCAGGTCCTTGTATTGCCCGGCCGGCGCCATGATCCATTGCATCACGTATTTGGCGAGCGGCAGCATGACGCACACGCTCGCAAGCCATGCCGTCGCGCAGTTGATGAGGCAGGCGCGCAGCTCGAGCAGGTGCTCCAGGAACGGGCGCGGCGGGTCGTTGTACTCGTCCTTCCCGCCCTTGTTTTTCCCGAATGCGAAACGCCCGAGTTTCATTGCGCACCCTCGCTCTGCGGCGGTTCCGTTCCCGCCTCAGCCTCTGGCGCGGGCGCAGGCGGGCAGGAAGCCCTGTCTGCCGCGCCCGCCGCTGCCTCCTCCACGGGCGTAACATCCGCCGCCTCCGCCGTCGCCTCTGCCGTCTGTTGCGCCTGCACGTTCAGCCCTGCGGCGTACTCCTCCTCGTTGCCGGGGTAGGGCGAGGCGTTCTCATACGGGTTGGCGTCCTCTGCGGGGGCATCGCCGGCAGGGGATTGCGGCACGCCGTCCGGGTCGGACGGCGTGCCGCCCTGCTGCGGCTCTTCCTTCGGCTCTTCCTTCGGCTGCTCCTGGTCCATGCTCATGATCTGCGTCTTGAACTCGTCCGCCGCACGGCGGAAGGTCTCCATCAAACGGCCGAGCCTGCGGGCGACCTTCGGGAGGCGCTCGGGCCCGATCACGATGAGGATCACCAGGAACAGGACAATGACATTGCTTGCGCCGACCCCCTCGAAGAGGAAGGCAAGGCAAGGCATTTCAGATGTCATCACGTGGGCAGCCCCTTAACGGCCTACTTCTGGTACAGCGCGAACTCGCCGCGGCGGTTCAGGCGCCAGACGGCCTCGCCCGTGCCGGCGACGGCCGGCTTCTCCGAGCCGTAGCTGCGGGACTGGATGCGCTCCGGGCCGATGCCGAGGTTGGCGAGGTGCGTGCGGACGGCCAGCGCGCGGTTTTCGCCCAGCGCGAGGTTGTACTCGTTGCTGCCGCGGATGTCGCAGTGCCCCTCGACGACCAGCACATGGTTGTTGTTGGCCTGCAGGTGGCGGGCGACCTGATCGATCTTGGCCATCTCCTGCGGCGCGAGCGCGTAACTGTCGAACGCGAAATAGACGGGCGCGAACTCGACGCCCTGCACGCGCTGGTACATATTCTCGAAATGGCTGGCATCGCCCGAAAGCAGACGCCCGTCGTCCGTCTCCCACTCAGTCGGCGGGTTGAGAATGTCACCCGTCGGTATGGCGGGGTCAACCCCAAGGCCCTTTTTCGGGCCGCACCCCGTGTTGACACCCATCAAGACGCACGCCAGTGCGACATTCGCAGCAACCATGAAACGCATGTTCATACTCCTCGTTCTCCTTTTCTGTTTGTAAACAACCTTGTGTCACTTTGACCAGTCCGGCGATATCCAGTTCCCGGCAATGTTGATTAAACGTACCGCAGGATCCCCCAGAGTGTCAAGCATGTAGAGCGTCGCGCCGCTGGAGCAGACGATGTGCCGGCTGTCCGGCGCCCATGACGGGTGCTCGCAGTTAGGCGGCGCGTTGGCCAGCACCTCAGACGCCGCGTCGCTCCCCGCGCGGGCATCCATCACCGCGATCTGATATCCCGCGCCGCGCCGCGTGGCGTAGGTGATTTTGCCCGTCTCGCTCCAGTCCGGGTTCACGTTCTCGCTACCCTTGTAGGTGAGGCGCTTGGACTGGCGGCTCGCCACGTCCAGCAGGTACAGCTGCGGGCTCCGCGACTGGTCGCTGACATAGACGATGCTGCGCCCGTCCGGCGACCAGCAGGGGCTGGCCTCCACGCCGTGCGGCGTGTTCGTCATGCGGCTGACGCGCGAGGTCGCGTAGTCCAGGATGTACAGCTCGGGGTTGCCCTCGAACGAGAGGACGAGCGCCACGCGCTTGCCGTCGGGCGAGACCGCGCCGCCCGTGTTCAGGCCCTTGAAGCTGGCGATGGTCCTGCGCGTGCCGCCCACCGTGTGCATCTGCACCGTGGGGTAGCCCTTGATGAAACTCGTGTAGAGGATGTCCTTCTTGTTGGGCGCCCAGCGCGGGCCGACGATCGCCACGCCGTCGCGCGTGACCTGCATCATGCCCTGCCCGTCCGCGTCGCACACGTAGAGCTCCGCGTTGTTGCTGCCCTTGCGGTTCACGAACGTGATGCGGGAGGTCGCGATGCCCTTCTCGCCCTTGATCTGGCGCACCATCTCGTCCGCCAGCTCCTGCGCCTGGCGGCGCACCTCCGCCTTGCCCAGCGAGGCGCGCGCCCACGCGAACGACTTGCCCTGCCACGCCACGCGGCAGTTGCTCTGCACGCCGTTGCCCGTGCCCGCCGCGGCCCCGCTCACCGTGACCGCGCCGCTCGCGCCCTGCGGCGCGACCTTGAACCAGCCCGACAGCTCGAGGTTGCGCCGCAGCGTCTCGACGAAGAGCTGGCCGTCCTGCCCGGACGCGCTCAGCCCGGCGAGGGACACGAGGTCCTTCTTCGCGCTGTCCTTGATGACCGTGAGCGTCGGCGCCTCCGCGCCCTGCGCCTGCACATACCCGCAGGCCGCGCAGAGCAGCGCGATGGCCGCCAGACCGTTCAAACCGAAAATGGGTTGTTTAAACATAAGCGCGTATTATAGCCCGAACCCCCCCCGTTCCGCAAGTACAGAGATGAAAAAATTTACCGTTGCAAATTGCATGACGCCGCCAGGCGCACCTCTTCGTCCGCATCATCCTTCGCAAACTCCACGAGGATCTGCGGGGCTTCAATCCGCTCGACCACTGCCAGGCGCACATACGCATCCTTGTCCTTTTTCGCGGTCTCCACAAACAGCGCTTGGTCTGTGAGCTTTTCCACGGCCGCTCGGCGCACATGCACGTCTTTGTCTTTTTTTGCGATTTCCGCAAGAAGCGTCTGGTCGGTGATCTTTTTCACCGCAGTTCTGCGCACGGAGGTGTCTTCATCACTTTTAGCGATTCTCGCAAGGGCGGCCTGGTCGTCAAGCTTGCCGACTTCCATCCGGCGTTGATTCTCCCGTGTGGAATTTTGCGCCGCCTCCCTTACCAAATGCTCCAGTGATTCCTTTTGCCTTTTTTCGTCCTCTGCGTCACTCCGCGCAGACAATCCTGCCAGCATGACAAGCGTGAGCATCATCACTTTTTTCATCTCTCATTCCCCCAGTTCGCCTTTATCACATTCTGATTCCACCATGGAGGAGCTACTGATAATGAGCGACGCGCCGCAGTCCCGCAATGGATTTCGCTTTTATAACTGTTGAAAGCTTGAGACCCTGTGTCTGGATAATAGGCACTGACGCCACCCTTGTTCACCACGAGGCGGATGGCGGCGTCCGGCGGCTGAATGGTTTTACATATACGCATCCGTTCATTTTCCGCTACCGCGCAGGGAAAAGCAAGCGGGAAGTCAACGCGGGCCTTATCGCCTTAACGCCGTCCTTGCGGGCGCAACACGCAAGGAGGACAGGCATTCCTGCCTGTCAATGAAAAACCGATGACAGGCAGGAATGCCTGTCCCCCTTTACGCCCGCCCCGCCGCCTCACGGCGACTTTGCCCTTTTGACGATGTTCGTGCCGAGGCGGAAGTGCTCGGGCAGGGGCGGCGGCTGTATGCGCCCCCCAAATGGGGGAATCCCGCCGCACTCCATATCACCTAACGCCGTCATTGCGGGCGCGTTTGCCCCGTATCTTGCAATCCTGTCCCGCACCTACTTCTTCCCCTTCAGCTTCTCCAGTCGTTCCGATGCAATCTTGCGCACCCACTCACTCTTGTCTCCCTCTGCGATTGCCGCAAGGACGGCTTGGTCGCCGAGCCTCCTAGTGGCCTCGTAACGTACCCATTCGCTCTTGTCGTTTCTCGCCAGATCAGCAAAGAAGACCTCCTGCGGGTCGGCGATGTGGCACATTGCCGCGAGACGCAGGTACTCGTTCTTGTGACTTTTCGCGATTCCCATAATGCCCTCAAAGGGAGCGCCTCTTTGCATGAAACGCGATAGGTCCCGCCACGTGTCCTCTCCTTTTTCCTCGGGGGGCGCTTTGCGGATAAGGTGCTCGAAAGCCCTTGCGCGGATCCGCCAGTCGTCGCTGCCCTTTGCTAAAGCGACAAGGAGCCCTGTATCGTTCAGCTTGCATGATGCCGCCAGGCGCACCTCTTCGTCCGCATCATCCTTCGCAAACTCCACGAGGATCTGCGGGTCTTCAATCCGCTCGACCACTGCCAGGCGCACATACGCATCCTTGTCCTTTTTCGCGGTCTCCACAAACAGCGCTTGGTCTGTGAGCTTTTCCACGGCCGCCCGGCGCACATGCACGTCTTTGTCTTTTTTTGCGATTTCCGCAAGAAGCGTCTGGTCGGTGAGCCTTTTCACCGCAGTTCTGCGCACGGAGGTGTCTTCATCACTTTTAGCGATTCTCGCAAGGGCGACCTGGTCGTCAAGCTTGCCGACTTCCATCCGGCGTTGATTCTCCCGTGCGGCATTTTGCGCCGCCTCCCTTGCTATACGCTCCAGTGTTTCCTTTTGCCTTTTTTCGTCCTCTGCGTCACTCCGCGCGGACAATCCTGCCAGCACGACAAGCGTGAGTATCATCACTTTTTTCATCTCTCATTCCCCCATTTCACCTTTATCACATTGTGACCCCATCATCATACGCCTTTCCCGTGCGCGTTGCCACAGAAAAATTTACGCGGGGGGGATAGGTGCGTTGCCTTCTGGGGTGTTGTGAGGTTTCTGGGCGCCGATCAGCTTAGGTGTTTTATTTCGCCATGCTTAACCGCCGCGTTCATGGTGTTGCGGCGGTGTCCTTCATTGCTCCCTTTTGTAATTCTTTTAGCCTTGCCTCTGCCGTTTGGCGCACGAACATGTCTTTGTCGGTTCGTGCAATTTCCGCAAGGGCGGCGCGGTCGGTTATTTTTTCAACTGCGGACAGCCGCACATCCACGCTTTTATCGTTTTTTGCGATTTTCACGAGAGTGGCCTTGTCTTTGAGTTTCTCTATGGCCGCCTCACGCGCGTCCTCGCTGGTATTGTTTTTCGCGATGTCGGCAAGGACGACCTGATCGGTTATCCGCATCACGGCCGCCTCACGCACGACCCCAAGCTCGGCAGTGTTTGCGATTCCCACAAGGACGGCTTGATTCTCCAGTTTGCCGATTGCCGTCGTACACACCTGCCAGTCTGGTGAGGTTTGCGCGACTTTCTCAAGGAGCGCTTGGTCATGGAGTCTGCCTACTGCCGAATAGGCGATCTGGCCGCCTCTCTTTCTAGCAATGATGTCCGCAAGGAGTTCCTGCTTGTCATTCCACCCTGTTATTTTATCTAATCGCGCAAATGCGGCTTCGTCTACCCTAAACCCCCTGTCATTCATTACAAAATCCCAAAGAAGGTCTTTGTCGTTTAGGTTTACTATTGCCGCTGTACGATATTGCTCGTCATTTTTTGCGATTTCCATAAGGAAGGCTTGGTCATGGATGTTGCGTATCGCCGCTGAACGCACAGCAAAATGTTTGTCATTTTTTGCGAAGCCCATAAGGATGTCTTGGTCGTGAATATTGCCTACCGCCAGTTCACGCCAATAATAGCCTTCCTTTTCGTCCCTTGCGATTTCCAAAAGGACAGCTTGGTCTGTCAGCTTTCTTATGGCTTCCCTACGAGCCCCGATGTCGCCGCTGTTTTTTGCGGTGTCCGCAAGAGTGGCTTGGTCGTTGGGCATCTCCCCTCCCTCACCGCCGAAAGCGGTGTTAAGGGAAAGAGTCGTCAGTGCTATCGTCATCATCATCTTTTTCATAGCGGTCTGTTCCTCCATTGGCCTAAATCGTCTGTTTGGGGAACATCGTAGCGTATCTCCGTCCCCCTGTCTTTGTAGTCGAGTCCATCCAGTTTACAAGGCGTGGACTGGTTCTGCGTGTCAATCCAGTCCGCCATCTGCGACGGGTCGAAGAAGTTTAACGGGCGCACCTCATTCGGGACGGGCGCAGGTGCCGGTTGCCACACCTGTGAAAGCTGATGGTTGGCTATAGATTTGGCGGCCTGCGTGGCAATACTTCGGAAGGCACTGCGGAGCGGCCTGCCGAGCCCCGTGAGGTACAGCGTGTAGTCCGCGCCAAGCCCGATGTGCGTGTAGGTCACATCCCGCAACGGGATAACGGGCATATACTTTTCCCCTAGATTCCCGCCAAGTGTCCAATCTCTGGTATTAGTGACTAGCCCCGAGCGTTGCGTCATCAACCCGACGTACGAGCCGCACCCAGAGCGGCTGTCATTCGCTGTCCGCATCGTCACGTCTAGCCCGTATCCGCCGAAGGGGTAGCCCATAGGATCCCCTTGGGGGTTTCCCTGTGTGCGGAATTCGTCTATGGTCTTCGCAGTCTTAGGCATGACCCTGAACTCGCGTACCGCCACGAGCTTGCGCTGTATTCCCTTGTCCATTCCCCAGTAGGCGATGTTGGCTGTCTTGGCGGCGTAAAGGTTCGCATACCTTCTTTCCGTTTTCGCCTGTTCGTCCTCTTCCCCGTCATCCGCCCGATACCAGAGTGCTGTGCCGCCTTTCAGCGCGGCTAACGAACCTTGCGTCATTTTTTTCCCTTCCAGCCCCGTGTGACCTGTCCAGCAGGAAGTGTTCATGCCCGGCGTCCGTATCTCCACCTTGGCGAAAGCGTGGCCCATGAACGCCGCCGTGTTGTGGCGGACATCGCTCCCGTCATACCTGTCGAATAGTACCTGCGCTGTCGCGTAGCTGTTGAGCATTTTGGCGGGAGAGTCATAATTAGGGCGGTAAATGCTCCGCGAACCCGTGTTACGGTCATACGTGTACGGTCTGTACACGCATACTTTATAGACGCACCGCACGACGGTGTAGCCGACCTCATCCACAAGGACAGGCTGTGCCCCGCCCTCGGTTTGCACAAGGAGCTTAATCCGGTCTGTGCCCCAGTCCACGGGGGTGGTACTGATGCCCTCAACGTAAAGCACGACCTCACCAGTGTTTCCCTGTAGCCCTAGCGCGTTCAGCGGGATCGGCATATTAGGCGTAACGAAGTCGCCGCCCCCTGTTACGGGCAGTTTGTTGCGGGGCACGTTCGCGTCCTTCGTCCAGATGCGGATGCTCCCGTTGAGGGGATTGCCAGTCGCGCACAGCGCCGCCTTTGCCTTCGCTTGTTCAAGCGTGTGTGCCCCGACAGTGGCAGGGTCGTTGGCGTTGTAGTCGAAGACGAGGCTGGCGTTAGCTGGCATTTCTGACACCCACACAACCAGCTTCACGAATGCGCCGCCCGTGATTTTCTCGGCGGCGTTTTCTGCTGGGTTCCCCATCGCCCCGTCAATCGCCATGAACCCGTCTAGGAAATCAGGTATCTCGTCACCGTCAACGTCCATATCGTTCATGAAGATTATTTTGCCCGGATACTGCTCGCCTGTAAGCTTCTTGACCGCCTCTGCCGTAGCGTCGGGATACGGATATCCAGTGCCGTGCTCGTTGAGCGAGTCGATGCGCAGTTTCGCATCGAACGTCGTGCCCTTGATCTGGTCGAACGCGCGCCGCCCGTCCTTGTCCTCCCGCTGGTGCTGGAGCATGATTTCGAACGCCTCGATCGGCGCAACGGGGCTGGCGACCAGCGTGAGCGGCTTGTTGTTTTCCAGCTCGAGGATGCTGCCCCACGCGACCGAGGCCCCGTCCTCCCTGAACACCTGCAGGTCGGTCGTTGACCATATCAGCTTGACCTTGTAGAGCTTGTCCCGGTCGGCGGTGCTTTCCGCGTATTCCTCGTCGTCCCGGACCTTCTGGATGATGAACCTCGCCTTCCGGTTCCAGTCGTCCGTGATGGGGCAGAAATGATGGTAGCTGTCCTCGAGCTTCTCGTCCGCGTCACTGGTATGCCCCGCCCAGTCGATGTCCACCGCCGGCACGGTGACCACAAACTTGTGGTTGTCGGTTGTGCCGCCGCCACCCGTCTGAGGTTTGCGCAGGTGCCCTTTGATTTCCGCGTACTCCTCGCTGGAGAACGCGTTTGTGAGCCTGTACTCGTGCTCATAATCTTCTTGTGAGAAGCAGAACCACAGGGCCCTGTCGCCGGCCGTCAGGCGGGAGTCGCCGATGACGTGCCCTGAGTCACGCTTGGGGCGCAGGAACAGGGCCGCCGAGGACGGCCCGTTCGGGATGGGGATCGCGTTCCGGTGATGGCCGTTTTTCTGGCCCGGGTCGAGCGTCACCACATAAGGCGCGTAGTATTGCGCCCGCCCGCATAGCATGGCGAAAAGCATCATGGTGAACAGCGTAGCACGTTTTCTGCGTAATGTCATTCGTTTTTTCCTTTTTGTCTGGTTTGTGAAAGCGTTGAAATCGTCAGGGTCACTTGGCGGCGGTTTCGGGGTAGAACGACTGCCGTTTCTTGATGGCCGGGAGGCGGGCGGTCTCGAACTCCTCCCTGTATGGCGTGTCGGGGTACTTCTTCAGGAACGCGCGATGGAGGCGGTCGGCATCCTGCCACTGCCCGGTCCACCATGCGAGGGTGGCGAGGTAGTAGAACGCTGGTTCGGCACATGCGCCGTTGGGGCTGATTTCCAGCGTGTCCCTGAAATACTCGGAAGCCCTCTTGGCGTTGCCCATGGATCCGGCGCACAGCACGCCCGCGCGGAGCAGGGCGTCGCTCGCCCAGGCGCTTTTGCGGTGGTCGGTCTTGAATTTGTCGTACAGCGCGAGCGCACCCTTGTGGTCGCCATTGTAGGCGAGGCAGCGGGCACGCTGCATCTGGCACCATGCGGCGTCTTCGCCCTTGATGCCCTCGCCGAGCGCCTTGCGGTAGGTCATCTCCGCCGTGCGCCACTGCTCGGCGGTGAAGCGGATGTCGGCGGCGGCACGCAGGGCGTCCGCCCTGCGGCTGGAGGCGGACATCTGGGGCAAACCCTTGGGGTTGTCGCAGAGGGCGATGAGCCGGTCCCAGTACAGGGCGCGGACGGGGTCTTGCGCCTCCGCCGCTTTGAGCGCGGTGAACACGGGCTTCGCCTCCTGCCCCTTTCCGAGCGCGAGCAGGGTCATGCCGATGCGCTGCTCCAGCACGTCCTGCGCGCGCCAGCCGTCCTTGGATTTGGAGAGGGCGTCGCACAGCACAAGCCCGCATTTCTCGCGCTCCGTCAGAACGGCGGACAAACAAAAGCTGTACAGGCCCACCCCGATTATGCGAAACTATGCCCATGAATCCTTTCATCCATATTCCGTATTACCCCGCGTTCGACGCGATGACGCCCGAGAACGCGAAGGCCGCGTTTCAGCAGCTGCTCCCCGAGGCCCGCGCCGCGATCGACGCGCTGGAGAAAAATGCCGCGCCCACATGGCAGGGGCTGATGACCGCGCTTTACGACGCTTGCCATCCGCTGTATGACGCATGGGGGTTGCTCAATCATCTGCTGTCCGTCGTCAACAGCGAGGCGTGGCGCGAGGCGCAGGAGTCCGTCCAGCCCGAAATCGTCGCGTTCTCGCTCCGCGTCGGGCAGAGCAAAATCTTCTACGACGGCTTCCGCGCCCTCCGCGATGCGGACACGGCCTCGCCGTGCCTCACGGACACGCGCCGCCGCATCCTCGCCAAGGTCATCCAAGAGGCGGAACACGCGGGCGTGGGACTGCGCGGCGACGCGCAGGCCCGCTTCAACGCCATCCAGACCGAGCTCGCGCAACTCGCGACCACGTTCCGCAACAACGTGCTGGATGCGACCAAGGCCTTCTCCCTCACGCTCGACACGCGCGAGGACGTGGAGGGCCTCCCCGACGCGCTCCTCACCGTCACCGCGCAACAGGCCGGCGGCGACCCACAGCAAGGCCCGTGGCGCATCACGCTCGACGCGGCCGTGTATGTGCCGTTCATGATGCACAGCGCCAACCGCGCCGCGCGCGAAACCCTCTACCGCGCCTTCGTCACACGCGCCTCGTCGGGCGGCCTCGACAACACCCCCGTCCTCGAGCGCACGCTCACGTTGAAGCGCGAGATGGCGAACCTCCTCGGCTACCCGACCTACGCCGACCTCAACCTCTCTTCCAAGACCGCCCGCACCGTCGCCGCCGTGGACGGCCTCATCGCGCAACTCGCCGCCGCCGCGCACGGCGCGGGGCGGGCGGAGATGGACGCGCTCACCGCGTTCGCGCGCGCCAGCGGCTTCGACGGCGACGCGCTCCAGCCGTGGGACATCGCGTTCTGGGCCGAGCGCCAGCGCGAGAAAGACTACGACTACAGCGAGGCCGAATTGAGCAAGTACCTTCCCTATCCCAACGTGCTGGATGGGCTGTTCGGCCTCGCGCAACGCCTCTTCGGCATCCGCATCGTCCCCGCCGACGGCACCGCGCCCGTGTGGCATCCCGACGTGCGTTTCTACAACGTGCTGGACGCGGACGGCACGACGCTCGCGGGCATCTACAGCGACCCCTACAGCCGCCCCGCCACCAAGAGCGGCGGCGCATGGATGAACGAGTTCCGCACACGCCGCGACGACCCCGGCGGTTGCGTCCAACGCCCCCTCGCGCTCATGGCCTGCAACCAGACCGTCCCCGTCGGCGACGCGCCCCCGCTCATGCGCTTCGACGAGGTGCGGACGCTCTTCCACGAGTTCGGCCACGTCCTCCAGCACATCCTCACCACCGTCGGCGACCCCGAGGCCTCCGGCGTCAACGGCATCGAATGGGACGCCATCGAGATCGCCAGCCAATTCATGGAGAACTGGTGCTACGACCGCGCCACCCTTCAAGGCATGAGCCGCCACACCGAGACCGGCGCGCCCATCCCCGACACGCTCTTCGGCCGCATCCTCGCCGCCAAGAACTTCCGTTCCGCCACCGCGCTCCTGCGCCAAATCCTCTTCGCCGCCACGGACATCGACCTCTACGCCCGCTACCCCCGCCCCGAATGGCCCGACGCCGACGCGGTGAAGCGCGACTGCGCCCAACGCTACTCCCCCGTGCCGACGCTCCCCGACGACCGCCTCCTCTGCTCTTTCAGCCACATCTTCGGCGGGGGCTACGCGGCCGGGTACTACAGTTACAAATGGTCCGAGGTCATGTCCGCCGACGCCTTCGCCGCGTTCGAGGAAGCGGGGCTGGGCGACGAGGCCGCCATCCGCGCCACCGGCCGCCGCTTCCGCGACACCCTCCTCGCGCTCGGCGGCTCGCTCGACCCCATGGACGTTTTCCAGCGCTTCCGCCAACGCCCGCCATCCATCCAATCGCTTCTGCGGCACGCCGGGCTGGGCGAGGGGAAATTCTAGATTTGGGTTTGAATTTATTTCGCCTGAAGCCGAATATGCAAAAGTCAATCGCTTTCGTCGGCTTGAGTCGAAAAAACTCTCTCAATCCTACAGAGGGACATTTTCATTGCCACTAGCGCCGCAGGTGCTGAACATGAGTAACCGCCGGTTCCGCTTACGCTCCACCGGCGGTTACTCACGTTACACGCCTTCGGCGTTTTCATAGATGGCGGTGACAACTTCAAGTTAAAATACTATATCAAAAAAATCTCTGCTTATTTTTTGCTTGACTGAAATCAGGGAATATGATGTAATCAGACGCATTGAAAGGAGAATTGGCCATGACGACAATGACTGCAACCGAAGTTTCCCGCAACTTCAGCCGTGTCTTGGATTCAGTGGAACACGGCGAGGAGGAGATTGGGATCGTTCGAAATAAGCACCCCGTGGCGCGGATCGTCCCCGAGGCGAAAGCCATGACCGCGGTCGAGGCGTTGGGGGATTTGTATTCCACGCTCCCCGCCGAAGAGGGAGCGGCATGGATGAACGACATCGAAGATATGCGGCAATGGATGGTCGCTGAGCCGAGGGTTGACCCGTGGGCGTAATCCTCGACACTTGCATCTGGGTGGAGGTCGAGCGCGGGACGCTCGCCCCGGCGGATGTCATGCGGGTGACGGGGGATCTCCCCGTCTTCCTGACGCCCCCCGTGCTGGCCGAGCTGGAGTACGGGATCTACCGCGCCAAGACGGACGACCAGCGCATCCGGCGCATGAACGCCATGATGCGCATCCGCCGCAAGCCCTGCCTGATTATGGACAGGGCGACCGCCGAGATCTACGGTCGCCTCGCGGGGATGCTAGACAACGCCGGGAAGCCGACGACCTACCGCACGCACGACGTGTGGATTGCCGCCCTTGCCATCCAGCACAATCATGCAGTCCTTACCCACAACATCAAAGACTTCGAGGGTATCCCCGGCCTCCGCCTCCTCCGTTTCCCCGAACGGCAGCGGCGCTATACCCTGTAGAATACAATTTTCCCTAAAGAGTGCGGCGAATGGATCAGACGCTTAAAATCAAGTATGTGAAGACGCGCTCGGCGTGGCGCGACGTCGCGGATGCGGCGCGGACGACCGTGCGCATGGAGGAGGGCGAGAGGGAGCCGTCGTCGTCGTGGAAGCGGCGGATGCTGCTCTCGGAACATTCGCCTGTGCGGCTGATGATGTTCAGGTGGAAGTGGCTGAACCTGAAATATTGGGTGAGCGTCCACTTCGTGCGGCATAAAGTCGGCATAGAGCATTTCGTCAGCACCCAGCGCACAGACCGCACCGGCGCGGATCGCGAGGCGATGCCGCAGTCCGCGCTCGTCGACCACGAGTGCTGCGCGAACGCGCAGACGCTCATCACCATCTCGCGCAAGCGGCTCTGCCGTCAGGCGTCTCCCGAGACGACCGAAGCGTGGCGGCTCGTGTTGGCGGAGGTCGCCAAGACCGAACCCGAGCTTGCGGGCGTCTGCGTGGCGGAGTGCGTCTATCGCGGCTTCTGCCCCGAGTTCAAGCCGTGCGGGTATGCGGAGACGGCGGCGTACCGCAAAGCGTTGCGCGTCTACCGCGAGGGGGATCAGCGCCCGTGAAACAAACGCCAAACCCAGAAGCGGAAACGCGCCCACCAGCCGACGGACGGCTTGCGGGGGCGGTTGCCCGCCCGTGTGTAATCTCGATCTGAAAGTGACATGATGCGCTATTCTAACAAAAACCAGACCTCGAAAACAACCCCGCAAGCGCGGGAAGGCGAACGGCTCCAAAACGTGCTGGCGCGGCGCGGGGTCGCGTCGCGCCGTCATGCGGCGGAGATTATCGAGCAGGGCGACGTGACCGTCAACGGCAGCCTCGTCACGGAGCCGGGGTTTCGCGTGAACCCCGAGGCGGATGAGATTCGCGTCAACGGCAGGGTTCTGCCGATGGCGGAGGAGCGCAAGCGCACCATCCTGCTGTACAAGCCGCCGGGGCTGATTTGCGGCGCGGACAACGCGCAGGGCGAGACGGTCTGCGACTTCATGGGGCGGTATATGCCCGAGCGGCTCGTTCCCGTCGGGCGGCTCGACAAAGAGAGCGAGGGGCTGCTGCTGATGTCGAACGACGGCGATTTGGTCAACGTGATGACGCACCCGCGCTACGGTCACACCAAGACCTACATCGCGCGCGTGGCGGGACACATGGAAGAGCGCAAGATGAAAATCCTGCGCTCGCGCCTCGAGATTGACGGCTACGTCATCCGCCCCGTCGAGGTCGAAATCCTCAAAGTCGGGCGCGACCACACGCACCAGATCGCGTTCACGCTGGCGGAAGGGCGCAACCGCCAGATCCGCAAGATGTGCTCCGCCGCCGGGTTCGTGGTGCTGAGCCTCACCCGCGTACGCATCGGCCCTGTCAAAATCTGCAACATGAAACCCGGCGAATGGCGCGAACTCTCCCCCTCCGAAATCAGCGCGTTGAAAAATCCGCGTTAAGAAAATCACGGGCGTATGATTACGGATAAAAAACGTTTCATCCTGATTGCCACATCTTTCAGCGATCCGGGGACAATGGGGGGCAACACGAAGATTGCCATCGAGACGGTTCGCCATCTGTCGGCGCACATTCCCGTTGTTGTGATTGTCCCGGACAAAAGGCTTCCCACGCTTACGGACAATATCGTGCTGAACGATCAGATCACCGTCTACACAACGAAGTTTTACACGCGCAATCCCCGCCTCCATCCTTTCGGCGAAGCCTTTTTTTACCTCAGACAGCTGAAAAAACTGTTCGCGGAACTCAACGTGTCCGCTTCCGATTATGTGTTCACTTCAAGCGATTTCCTGTATGACGCGCTGCCCCTGTTCCTCCTGAAAAAGGCGCACCGCTTCACATGGATAACCAGCAATTTCCTGTTTGTGCCGGCCCCTCTTGAAAATCTCCTCAAACGCTATACATTCCCCTTTTTCCTCTATGTCCTTGCGTACATCTATCAGCGCGCCATCTTCCGACTCATCAAATGGCGCGGGGATTTGTTTGTCATCACGAATGACTGTGACAGGGCGTATTATCCCCAAAGATTGCAGAGCCGCGTTTTTGCGTTTTATGGCGGAGTCAATGTCGAGCAGATTGAAGCGATTGAAAAAGGGTCGGCAACCATTCGATACGACATGATGTTTTGCAGCCGCCTGCACCAGCAGAAGGGGCTGGACCAGTTCCTTGACATCTGGAAGCGCGTCGTCCAGAAATGCCCCCGTGCGAGACTCGCGGTGATCGGCAGCGGCGCGCCTTATTACGAGCGCTACTTGCATCGGAAAGCGGAGCGGCTGGGGATTGCGGGCAACGTCGAGTGGATGGGGTATGTGAACAACGAAGAGAAATTCAGGCTCTACCGCGCCTCGCGGTTTTTCGTCCACCCGACGGTTTACGACAACAACGGCATGGTCGCCGCAGAAGCGCTCTGCACAGGGCTTCGGACGGTTATGAACGACCTGCCGAGCCTTCGGGACGTGTATGTGGACGGGTGTGCGAAAAGCGATTTCTCCGACAAGGCCGCCACCGCCAATATCATCGCCGAGATGCTGTCCAGCCCCGACCCCTACAGGCTGCCGAAAGACGTTGTGCAGAAATATCGGCAACGCTGGGACTGGAGAAACCGTGTGCAATCGTTTGAACAGTTCCTTGTTGATGCTGGGGCGTGTTGACATAACGGAGAGGCAGGACATATTTATCGACCTGTATCGATCCCACATCGCCCCGCATCGACTCGTTTTTATTCGGGTCGCCCCGAATCGAATCCTGAAGGGGGTGCCGTGAAAGGCGAAGCCCTTCCGTATCATAGCGCAGGGCAACGCCCTGCGTATGCGGCACACATCTACATCAAGGCTGTAAGCCTTGCGTCCTTTTATTCAAGACTTACAGCCTTGAACATTCTTTATCGCCCGTTTCGTAGGGCGTTGCCCTACGCTATCATCCGTAAGGGCGTTGCCCTTATGTAACAATTTCAACTTAAACCACTATCAAACATTGGTTGCGTTTCATTCTTCCGCGCTCTTGCTCTTGGGTGACTTTTGCTTTTGCCGCATTTTGTCGGCAGGGAAAGGGCTTTTTAATGTCCCCGCAAAAAACGCTTCAAATATCATGCGATTGTCAACAGGAAACGTATCTGCTTTTTGAGCAAAAATTGCAATATGAAAAGGGCGGAAGGGTACAACACGATGAATTCGAAGTTGCATATAATCCATCATTTCAATAGCCGTGTATGTATCAAAAACATGATGATGAATACTTCGGGTTGAGTAATTGTTTAGAACCATTTCGCGGTATGAACTCCGAGAAAAAGATTCCTTTGTGAAATCATGCAGACTCAAAACCTCTTCTAAATGGGTCAAGTCGGATTCTGTCACGGCTTGCTGATAATCTTGAATAAGATGTTGAAGCGTTGTGATAGGGCGGAAACGGTCACAGGTTCCGTTCTTGTGCGGGACAATTAACAAAATCATTCCGTTTGTTTTCAAGACGCGAGTCCATTCTGAGAGTCCGCGCAATGGGTTAGCTAAATGTTCAATGCAATGAGAAGAAATCACAAAGTCATACGTCTCATCGCCTATAAAAGTTAAATCTGCTGCTTCGGCAATATACTGTGTTCCTGGGGGTTTCGTTGGATTAAAGGAAAAGCCATTTTCTTCGCGAATCTCCCTCTCCCAGATTGTTTGATGTGAAAAATTGCAATTGTCAATTTGAGATGCCATCGAGTAAACAGGAAAAAGGCCTTTCGGAGTGAAACATCCGCTAGGACCGCCGATTTCGAGACCTTTCTTGGAGTCAAAATATTCGTAATAGCGTTTGTACTTGTCTAATTTGTATGGAACAACACAACGATACACGTGATCCAGAAGACTAGTCAGCCCATCCGTTTTGATTTTTGTGTAAATCCTTTTTAACATACCGAATGACGAGGATTGCCCTCAATTCTCAATGGGGGTCGGTTGTTTAGCACAGTTCCATATTTTAAAATTCGACATTGCCACAGGAGGCAAATTGTCGAACTTTCCGCCATCATGAAAAATAACACGTCCTTTTGCAGGTTCATTTCTCAGATGGACATAGTCATCAAACCCTGAAATCTCGCCAGCAGAAGTTACCATCTTTCCGTCAACGGCGAGGGCAAGAACATACCCTTGCGCTTCAGGAAACTCGAGACCTTTCCACTTCCAAATGAATGCGTAATGATGCCATCCGCCGGGCGTATCCCCCAGTAACCCAGTTCCTTCAACGGTCGCCCCCGTGCCTGTTCCTGTACAGGCAAAATGCCATATTATTCCCACGAGTCCGGCGTTTCCGGCACCGTTGTTCGTGTTGAACCCGAAAACCAAGGGGAAGAATTCGTGTTCGTCCTGCTCGACAATGAAGAGGGGGAGTTGCCTTCTGCCGTCGCCGAACGGTTGGTCGGGCTGCGGCAGTTTCGCCCAGAAGGCGATTGTGCCTTCGGGCATCGTGTAGGGGGAGAGGGGCAGGTGGATGGTGGCTTTCGCGTCGGGGGTGGCGAAGAGCAGTGCCTTGTCATTGAAGGGGCCGTCGGTGAGCTGGGCGTCTTGGATGTCGATGCGCGCGTCGAACGCGCCGAGGTTCGCGTCGGGCGCGTCCAGCGGGACGTGCAGCAGCAGGCCGTCCTCATGCGCGAGGCGGGCGGCGTCTTGCGGTGTGGCGAACGTGACGGAGGCGATTTTCGAGTAGTCGATGTTCAGGGTGCCGAAGCTGGTGTCGAGCGTGAGCGCGGTGCCTTCAAGCATCCCCGTGAGGATATTCTTGTTGGTCAAAACGGTCTTGGCTTGCCCGTTGACGAACAGGAGCGTTGAGACGTGGTGGAGCGGGATGTCGCATTTGCCGAACCCGGTGGTCATCGTCAGCCCCGTAATGCGCGGTGTGCCGACCACGTGCGAATGGTCGCAGAGCGCCACCTTGGCTTTCAGCGGGGCGGGCGCCTCCGCCTTCGCGTCCTGCCCGGCGGAATACGCGGCGCCTGCAAGCGTAAACATCGCCGCTATCGCTAATCGCCGTTTCATGTCCGTTTTTATTTTTCCTCGCGCGTTCATCGGTCAAAGCCTAACCATCCAATTAGTGTCAGGAAATAATATACCGCCACCGCTTAACGGGTTCAAGTGAAATGTGGGCGCGGTCGCGAAAATAATCCTGTCAAAAAAAACCTCCGTTTTTTTATCCTCACACAAAGGCACAAAGGACACGAAGGGAATTTTTGAATTAAAAAAATTGGTTTCAAATCCTGTCCAAAATACTTTGTGACCTTTGTGCCTTTGTGTGAGATTATTCGTCCGTTTTATTTAACCGCAGATGACGCAGATTTCACAGATTAAAAAACCGTATGCGCCCCGAAGGGGAAATCTTGTAAATCCAGTCTAAAAATCCTTCATGGCGTGACCCCACGCGAGTTTTTCAAAGTGCCGTTTCACAGGCGTTTCGGCTTCGGCGTAGAAATCGTGCTGCTTGTCCAAAATCACGGCGTTGGAGGTGTCCGGGCATCTGAACGTGGCACTTCTGTCCCATTCGTGCGGCGCGTAGAGGATCCCGTTCGCGCCCACAACGCCAATGCCGAAGCCTGACTTTTGCACAAACTTACTCAAATGGTTCCGCCCGTGTTCGATACTATGCGCGTCGTCTCTTATGCAAGGTATGCCGTATTTATTGATGTAGCGGATATAGAGATGCCTTTCAATGAGGAAACCGTTCGTCCTGATATGGGGGTTCGGGAATCTCACGGGCCTGAAGGTGGCGTTGAAAACCTTCATGATTATTCGCGTGAGGCTTCTGTTGCGTTGCGCCGTCGTGTTGATGGTTTCCAGAAGCGCGGGAAAGGCAGGTTTCTTTGAATTGAAAATCCCCTTTAGGACGACCCCGATGTGCTGCGTCGTCTCCCAAGAGCCGCTTGAGCCGATAAGCCCGTACTGCGGGTTCTCGCGTGTTGCCGAGATAAACACATCAAGCCAGTTCGGTTTCACGATGCGCCCTGATGTGACAAAGCAGAAAATAAAATCAGCCGTCAAACGTTCTGCCGCACGATAAAACGCCCCGAACTCATGCCCGCCGTCGGGCAAGTCCATTATCGTTGCGTTGCTTTCGCGGGCAAGCCGTTTGAGCTCTTCATATCCTGACGGGTTGTCGCGGTATGCGGTTGCCGCGATGATCAACTGGTGGGGCGCGCTCGGGATGTTGGCCTTGTAGCTGTCGAAGAAGCGTCTGATATGGGCTTGATAACCCTCCGCGCCGTAAGCCTGATAGATAACGTCAATGGGGGTGTTCATTTCAGCATCCTGTTCATCCTGTCGCAATAATATCCGCTTTTTATTACACAGAGTTTCACAGAGGAGGACACAGAGACACACAGAGTTTTTTTAGATTTCTCTGTGACCCTCTGTGTTGCCTCTGTGGTTCTCTGTGTAACATTTATTCGTCCGCTTTCTTTAACCACAATAGACACAATAGAATTCACAATGGACACTATTCTTGTGCCTGTTGTGAAAACCATTGTGTCTATTGTGGCAAGAAGTCATCCTGCAACATTCACAGCTTCTTTCCCGTAAACTCGATCTCGTCGATCGGCAGGCCGAGCCAGTCCCATGCCATGGGGTAGATGTTCGCGAAGAAGCTCAGCGGTGCACCAATCCACTTGGGGATGAAGATGTAGTTGATCCTCACACGCTTCATCTCGAAAAGCTGGCGCCCGCCCCATTGGTAGGGGATACAGCCGCACAACAGCTGGCACGTGAACACGCTGAACGGCCAGAGGTGCAGGTGCCATTGGGTGCAGGGATTGCGGAAATGCGGCACCTTGAAGTGCAGGGTGCCGCCGGGTTTCAGGATGCGGTGTATTTCGAGAATGGTTTGCTCGTAGTCACGCGCGTGTTCAAGGAAATGCGCGGAGGTCACTTCGTCAGCGGAATTATCGTCAAACGGCCACGGGAAAACAGACAGGTCTAACCGTATATCCGGCTCGCCGAACAAGTCCACGTTGGTGTAGCCTTCCAGTTTTTTCTCACCGCACCCGAGATTGAGTTTCATCACTGCTCTTGCCTCCGATTTAGAAAACCGTAACCGAGGGGATGACGGTCACGAATTGCGCCCCCCACGCACGGGTATAGTCAAGCCGCTGTGCGATGGAGTCTTTCCAGTTCCACGGCAGGATGACGATGTAGTCGGGCTTGCGCTCGGCGATGGCCTCCTCCCCGTAGACGGGGATATGACTGCCCGGCAGAAACTTCCCCTGTTTCGCGGGCGTGATGTCCGCGACGAAGTCCAGCAGGTAGGGCCTCACCCCGCAATAGTTGAGCAGCGTGTTGCCTTTCGCGGCCGCGCCGTACCCGGCCACCTTCTTGCCGGCCTTTTTCTGTGTCACAAGGAAATGGAGGAAGTCGCGGCAGAGGGCATCCACTTTGTCTTGAAACCCTGCGAACGTCTCAATCACCCCGAGCCCGGAACGCATCTCGTCGGCCAGCACGTTGCCGACCGTCTCGTCAACCGCACGGGGCGACTCGGCGTGTGCTACATAAACCCGCAGAGACCCGCCGTGGACGGGCAGCTCTTCCACATGGAAAGTCTTCAGCCCGTGGCGCGTAAACGCGCCCTGAACCGCGAGCAATGAGAAATAGGAATAGTGCTCGTGGTAAATCGTGTCGAACTCGAGGTTCCGCATCAGGTGGAGCAGATGCGGGAACTCAATGGTGGCCACGCCGTCGGGCTTCAGGATGAACTTGATTCCCGCGATAAAATCATTCAGGTCCGGGACGTGCGCCATCACGTTGTTGCCGATGAACAGATCCGCCTTGCCCTTGCGTTGGGCAAGCTGGGACGCAAACGACGCCGTGAAGAACTCGACCTCGGTGGGGATGCCTTTCGCCAGCGCGACATCCGCCACGGACTTGCTCGGCTCTATGCCACAGCACGGGATGCCCTGCGCCTTAAAGAATTGAAGCAGGTAGCCGTCATTGGAGGCCGCCTCATAGACCATCGACCCGCCATACAAGCCCAACAGTCCAGTGATGTGCGAAACGTAGTCACTCGCGTGTTTGACGAACACCTCGGAATAACTGGAGAAATAGACATACCCCGCGTTGAAAATCGAGCGGGAGGCCGCATACTCGTCTATCTGCACAAGAAAGCATCGCTCGCAGACATGGACATTCAGCGGGAAATACGGTTCCTCCATGCCCAGCATCTCTTCCGTCAAAAATGAATTTGACGGCGGCGAATGCTGAAGGTTAAGAAAACTGTGTCCCAGCAAATGCCCGCAACTCCTGCAATTCATTCATCACTCCTTTCCCTTTTTTATTATCTCGCGCAGAGGCGCAGAGACGCGGCGTTTTTTGATGGGGATACAACGCCTCCGCGTCTTTGCGTCTCTGCGCGAAAACAATCCTGTCAAAAAATTATCCGTTTCCTTTAAGCACATAGTTGGTAAAGATTATCAAAACACGCGCAGATGAGAAATGAAAATGTGTGCATCTGTGTACCATAAAAAAACATCACTTTAGAACTCTCGCATTTTAGCACTTTAGAACTTCTTCAGAACGTCTCTACCTGTTTGTCGGGCAGCTTCGCGTGATCCCAGATTTTCAAGCCCGCCATCGCAAAGGGATGCAAATGGGTTGAGCGCGGGTCGTGGATGATGAAGCGTGTCCCGATGCCGGGGATGTGTTCAATGTCGGGCGGGATAGCTCCAACTCCCGAGCCCGTGGACGCGACAATCCGCCCGTCAACCTTAACCAGGAGTGCCTTCCCGTCTGCGCCCGCGAAATCCAACCCGTCCCGTTTCCAAATCATCGCGTAATGGTGCCATCCGTCAGGCGTGTCTCCCAGCACCCCCGATCCCTCGACGGTCGAGACTGCCCCGAAGCGGTGTGTGCTCGCGAGTATCCCCATGGCGTGGCAGATAAGCCCTCCCATCCCGTTGCCGTTGTTAATGGCGAAGCCCAAGCCGAAATGGCACCCGGGGTATTTCTCGTGAAGATCGACATTAAAGAACCATGGCTGCACCCCGTCCCGCCAACGCTGGTCTGGCTGGGAGATTTTCGCCCAGAACTCGATCGTGCCTTCGTTCATGCGGTAGGGTGTGAACGGCAGGGTGATGATGGCGGCCGCGTTTTCCGAGCCGAGCAGCATCGCGTCCCCTTCTGGTCCTTCAACAATCTGGACGTTACGGGTTTCCATGCGCGCGTTGAAACGGCTGAGGTCTTCGTCGTCCGCGTCAAAGCGGACATGAAGCAGCAACCCTTGCTCGTCCATGTTCGCTATTGCCGAGCCATGCTGTTTGGAGAACTGGACGGACTTCATCTGCGTGTATGGCAGCTTCACTTCTTTGAACACGGTCGTGAGCTCGAACACCTCGCCGTCCAGCTTGCCGGAGAGGACATCCCTGTTATGGAACTTCACCTTGGCACCGTCTTTGTTAAAATCAAGGGCCGAGATGTGTTCCAGAGGTATCTGCATTTTCCCGAAACTGGTGGTCAGCGCAATCGGAACGGCACGCGATGCCCCGAGCAGCTGCGAGCCGTCGGCAAGCGTGACCTTGGCGTTCACGACGGGGGCTTCCGCAGTCTCCGTCTGCGCCACGCAACGCACCGCGTACACCGCCATCAGTATCGTCGCTATCGTCAGATGTTTATTCATTCCATAAAAATCCTCCGTTTCCCTCTAATGCGTAACCCAGCTTAAATCCCTGTCCCCTCAAAACAGCCGTTTCTCAGGAAATGCAATGTCTGGCGGATGACGTTGGGGTTGCGCATCATCCATGTGTGTGTGACGTGCAGGCAGCGGAAATCCGCCATGCCCTCCACCTTCGCCCGCTCGACCGCCACCTTCCCGTCATCCGCGCCCGGGATGATCCACGAGTAGAGGGGGTTCATCGTCCGATCCCCCGCGATGACCCCGAGCGAGAACGCGGGCGCGCCCAGCCGGGCGGGGATGCTGTTCGTCGATGTCCCCAGCTCGTCGCCCGACGGGCCGTTGACCCACCGGTAGGCCCACCACGACCCCAGCGCGTCCGCCAGCTCGCTGCCCTGATTCGGCGGGCCTAGCATCACCGCGCGTCCCATGTTGGGCAGCGGATGCTCCTTCAGCATTTTGCGCAGCACGATGCCGCCCATCGAGTGGGTCACGAAATGCACCGCCTCGGCCTGCGCGAGGTGCGGCGTGATGTCCTGATGCACGCCTTCCGCCAGCGCCGCGATCGACCCCGAGCGCGACGGGTAGTTGCAGTTCAGGACTGTGTATCCCTCCTGCGCGAGTGTATCGGTCATCTTCCCCATCGCGCGTGACGTCCTGTTGAGCCCATGCAGCACCACCACGACCTCGCCGCCGCCCGCCTTGCGCTCAATCCCCGACGGGCGCAACATCATGCACCCCGCCAGCCAGCATACGGCGGTGACGCAAACGATCCACAGCACTCTTTTTATTAACTCACGCCTCACTGCGATTACCCCACTTGTTTTTCAATATACTATACCCCGCCCCGCCAGGCAACTGAAAAAGACGGGGAATCAGGGAAGGGGCGCGAGCTTGGCCGCGTTCACCGGCCCGGCCTCCTCGATCTTCACCTCCGCGATGTCCATGTAGCCCGTGTTGAACTCGCCCGCGTCCATGACGATTAACTTCACCGACAGCCACACGCAATCCTCGCGGCGGCGTTCCTGCTCTTTCGAATGGGTCTCCTCCGGGATGACAACCGAGACCGCCTTCCACTCCTCCTGCAGCTTCGAGTGCTCGCCCGTGACGCTGTGGCCGTCGAAGTACATCGGCTGGAACCGCACCTGCTCGCGCAGGTCCGAGAGCTGCGGCGCGTTGCTCTTCTGCGCCTTCGGGTGCCAGATGTAGGCGATGGGGTAGATGCGGCACGACGGGTTGCCGCCCACCGTGTTCACGTGCGGCAGGGGCGCGTGGAGGGAGCGCGC
>WRJS01000039.1 GCA_009778475.1 Kiritimatiellota bacterium
GACCTGCTGGGCTACCGCATGGGGAGCCTGAATTCATAATGCATAATGCATAATTAACAATTCCTGCGCGGCTCGCGAGGACGCCCGCCCCCCAATTGGGACACACAACCGAAACGCATTTAACTTGGACATTGGATGTTCCCTGTTGAATATTGGATGTTCCCCCCGCCCTGTAGAGACGGATGATTATCCGTCTCCACGTGTCATTGCCTTCGGGAGACGGATAATCATCCGTCTCTACGCCCCCTCATAGCGCATTCCACTTGGGCATTGGATATTCCGTGTTGAATATTGGATATTTCCTGTTGGATATTCCCCGCGTCTCCGCGCCTCTGCGCGAGCCAAAAAAATCGGAAAAAATCCTGTTTTTCCCCTTGCCAGCGCTGCGGGGAAAGGGTACAATAGGGTCACTTAATCGTAATAGGCACTACAGTTGTGCCCGTTGCGGTTAAATGAAAAAGGACGGGTAATGGTGCGCAGGGGAGAGGGGGAAGTTCGGAGTTCGAGCGTTCGGAGTGCTGGCGAAGGCCAGCACAATTTCACAGCTTTAGCACTTCCACTAACCGCTGGCCACTAATCACTTACCGCTGATCACTGACCACTAATCACTGATCACTAACCAGCTCCGAAAGGAAAAAACACAGATGCAAACGTTCAAGAACAAAACCGTTATGACGGGGAACGCCTTCGCGGGCGCGGCTCCCGTGCAAGCCCACGCCGTGGCGCTTGGTGTCCCCCCCCCCCTGTGAGCGCGCGCGTCACACGCTGACGCCGCCCCGCCTCACGCTGCGGAACATCATGCCGGCGCTCGCCGCCGCCATGCTCCTCCTCGGGGCCCTCCCCGCATCCGCATACACCTACTACGTCGACAAGAACCTCGCAGGGCAGTACGTTGTCATGCGCGAAAGTGTGGGTCAGGTGTACGTGGGGTCTTCCATACAAAGCGCGATAAACAGTATCAGGGATAATGCGTCCCAGTCAAGCACCACCATCATCTTCAACGATATGCCCGTGGGTACCCCCGCACCCGAATACCTTGACATCGGCGCCAATGGGATAAGCTTTAACAATGATGCCCCCCTAACGTACAATTGGTGCGCCAACCTCACACTCCAAGGCTCCATCACAAGCTCTTACAACGGCAGCGGCAGCATGATTGCCGTAGGCTGCGCCTCCACCACCATCAACAACGGCGCGAAGATTCGGAATACGGGTGGCTCCGTCATTTTCTGTTGGGGCTCCGCGCTCACCATCACCGGCGGCAGCAAGGTCACGGCGACCGGAGCATC
Organism: Kiritimatiellota bacterium; assembly: GCA_009778475.1. Lineage (GTDB taxonomy): Bacteria > Verrucomicrobiota > Kiritimatiellia > RFP12 > UBA1067 > WRJS01. Next base: position 1,290 of record WRJS01000039.1, read on the forward strand.
GTCGGTCGCGATCTTTCCCCCTAATGAAGGCGACTTCACACTCACCATCTCCGGCGCCGGCACCGAGGTCACGTCTGCTTACCGTACGATTGAAATCGGGTCAAGATCCGCATACGCGGGCACGCACAATCTCAACATCAACGGCGGCACGGTCTCCTCGACGGGTACGAGCTCCCGCACGATTGACGTGGTGGGCCCCAGCACGATAAGGCTCGGCGTCGGCCTCTCCTCCGCCGCGCTGGTGACCTCATCGGGGTCCAGCGCATACACGATTTACAATTACGACGCTTCAAGTGACGTCAGGATCCTCGGCGGCACGGTTTCCGCGACGGGGAGTTCCGGAACGGCGATTTACAATCGTGCGGGGACAGTCACCATCGGCGATCCGGACTTCCTGATCTCCTTCCCCAGTGTCACGTCGCCTTACCGCGCGATTCACAACGCATCCGCGTCATCGTCAGCGGTCACGGTCTTAAAAGGCTCTGTTGAAGGCACCGGCAACAACGGCCAGGCCATTTACAACGCCGGGTCTGGCACGGTCCGGGTTGAGGGCGGGGAGGTCACCTCGGCGAACACGAACACCTTCGGCGCCACGATCCGCAATAACACCAACGGCGTCATCAGGGTTGAGGGCGGCACGGTGCGCAACACCTACACCGGCTCCAGCGCGAGGGTCATTTATAACCTTACGAACGGCACGGTCCGCGCCTACGGCGGCACGATCGAGGTGACTTCCGGCGCGGGGATTCACAGCTACGACGGCAACGTCTATCTCGGCGGGACCCCGACGATCACCGGCAGCGCCGGCGGGGTCAGCATCCTCACCTCGGCCGGCCGCCTCTTCGCGTCCTCCCCATTGGACCTTTTCACCCCCACGTTCGCCCCCGGATCCAATACTTACTCGGTGTACGTCACCGCCCCCGTCCGCGGCGCGGTCGTGTCGTCTAACGCCACCATCGTGAACAATGCCTCGTGCTTCACCTCCGCCAACAACGGCTTCACGATGGGCACGCTGAACAACAACCTCATCCTGCGGCAGGACATAACCTCGGCGAGCATCGTCGGCGGGTCGGGGGCGGCTTATGGCGACGCGGCGCTCACCGCGTCCGTCTCCCCCTCGGGCGCGTCGGTCACTTGCTCATGGTGGCGCGGGAGCGCAATCGTCGGCTCGGGCGCGAGTTACACGATCGCCGGTCTGGATGTCGGCAATTTTATTCGCCTGACTGTCACCGGCACCGGCGAGTGGGCTGGCACAGTCTACGCGTTCACCGACACGGTTCTGGGCAAGGCGCTCACGTGGAATAACGGCACGGTGTACGGCAAGGTGTACGACGGCACCACGGCGGTGACCGTGAACACCCAGCCGACGCTCTCCGGCATCATCAACGGCGACACCGTGACGCCCACGATCGGGACGGCGGCTTTCCTCTCCAAGAATGCCGGCGCCCAGTGGGCCGTGGCCTCGGGCTACGGCATCGGCGGCGCCCACGCCGGCTATTACCGCATCGGGGCCCAGCCCGGCCTCGGGCAGGGGACCATCACCCCAAGGCCCATCACCGTCACGGCGGACTACGGGCAGTGGAAAGAAGCGGGCGATGCGGACCCGGACCTCACGTTCAGCGTGACCAGCGGCACGCTGGCGTCCGGCGACGCGTTCGAGGGCGCGCTGACGCGCCAGGACGCGGGCGGCAACACCCTGGGGGCGAACTTCCAGATCCTGCAAGGCAACCTGAAAGTCGGATTGGACGGCAATAACGGGAACAACTACCAGATGACGTTCACCCCGGGCTCGACGTTCTCCGTGCTGGCCGCCAGCGTCCCCGCCATCACCTCCATCCGTTTCGTGAACAACAACACGGAGGTCGAGATCGTGGCCACAGGCTGCACCAACCCGAATGCGACGTACTGTGCCATTGGGGATGCGACGCACGTTGACTTTTTCCGCGACCCCTTGATGCGCAACACGGTCCCCGGCTCCACCGGCAAGAACGGCATCAACGACGGCGTCGGGCTCCTCACCTTCACCTTCCCCAAACCCAGCGCGAACACCTACTTCTTCCTCGTCACCAAGTAAGCGGGTGAAGCGCTAACGTGCTAGAGCATTAGAGCTCTAAAATTCTAAAGTTCTAAAGTTGTGACGGTATGCCGTGACGCTTTAGGACTTTAGAATTTCTGTGAGACGCGGGGGCTTTAGTTCTAAAGTTCGAGAGTTCTAAAGTTCGAGAGTTCAGGCGTTCGGGAGTTGGGCGTGATAGTAATCGGTCATTACAACTTTAGGGCGCTCGGGCTTCAGGGCTTTAGAACTTCCATTCTTTTTTAACCGCAGATTAATCATCCGTCTCTACGGGGGGGAGAGGGGCGGAGAATATCCAATATTCAACACGGAATATTCAACGTCCAAGTTAAGGTGGCTCGGGCATTCCTGCCCGAGGGCAAGGCGGCATGAAGGCTGAAAGCCTTACATTCATTAGCGTAGGGCAGCGCCCTACGACACGGGGGCGGAGAATGTTCAAGGCTGTAAGTCTTGAATCAAAGGGCGCAAGGCTTTCAGCCTTGATTTTGTTGTGCGCCCCATACGCAGGGCGTTGCCCTGCGCTGTGATACGGAAGGGCTTTGCCCTTCGCGGCTCGCGGGGACGCTCGCCCTCCATGCCGGGCGTAGAGACGGATGATTATCCGTCTCCACGTGTCATTGCTTTCGGGAGACGGATAATCATCCGTCTCTACATCTGGCATGGCGCACGGCGGGATGCTGGGCGCTACCCAGAATCTCTGCGCCTTTGCGAGACACAAACAACACGAAAAGGATTTGTTTGACTTTGCGCATGGAAATGTGTTACAAATTTATCCGTATTATGAGACAAGGGAAAAATGCTTTCGGTTGCTGTATGGGGAGCCTGAATTGATCCTGCACCTACATTGGAGGGACGGGAGGCTCTATGCTTGGGGCGAGCAGGTCGCGGGGGAATTGCGCGGCGGGTCATGCGCGTCCAGGGGCAAGAATCCCCGTGAAGGGGCGCATACAGCCCGTGCCGCCTTCTCGCCGTTTGACCCCGGCGCGGAAAAACTCCGCGCCGTGCTGGGGCAGGTCATGTGCGGCGTGGATGTGCCGCCGGGCGATGCCGTGCGGCTGGCGTTGCGGTTCCCGACGGTGGGGCGCGGTAAGGCGAGTTACCCGCTGCCGTCGCAGGATTACCTGATGGGGGCGGTAGCGCACGGCGAGGCGCCGTGCGCTACCCATGACGGGGACGCCGTGCGCTACCTTCTGTGGAAGGTCACGGCGGTTGAGGTCCCGTGGCGTTCGGCGTTCACGCTGCTCTGCCTCATCGACGGGCGGCAACTGTCCGACGGCATCTTCGCGGCGGAGGAGGTTCTTGCGCTGGCGGCACTGTTCCGCTACACGGGTGCGCTGGTGGCGCGGGGGCGTTACCTGCCGGACATCCGCAGGGCGGAGGGGGGCGCGTATGAGGCCGTCTGGTCGCCGTGCATCGACGGCGAGGAGGATGGGCGCATACGGCAGTTCGCGGAGCGTCTGCCGTGGGTGGCGCTGGACGCTTCGCCGACGGCCGCGGCGGTCGAGGGGATCGTGGCCGAGTGGCTGGACCGCCTTGTGCGGGTGAGTGTGACGACGACGCTCTCGCGGGCGTATGCGTTGCGCCGTCAGAGTTACAGTGCGCATGACGCGTGGTTCACGGCGCTGCGGGGCGAGTCGCGCGTCATCCGCTGGGAGCACGCGGATGAACTGGACGCGCTCGTCGGGCAGGTCGCCGAATGGCGGCAGCCAGCCGTCGGCTCGCGCAACCGCGACGAGCGGCCGGCGTTCGCCCTCCGTCCCCCGCGAGCGGCGGGGGAGGGCGAACGAATATCCAATATTCAACACGGAATATCCAATGATCAAGTGGAATGCGCTTCGGACAGGGACCTGTCAGCCCATGTCCCGCATCCCATGTTCCAAAATCAGGATTGGTTTCTTGAAATCACGTTTGCCGAGAAGGATGTGACCCGCCTCAATGAGAACAGTTTGCTGGCGTTGGGGCAGGCGGCGTTGCTGTTCCCGCCGCTGGGGTTGGCGGAGGTTTATGCGGATGACGGGCAGGAATGCCCGTCCCACCTTCAGGAATGCCCGGCCTGCCTTGGGTGTCGGCTGGAGGTGGCGGAGGCGTATGCGTTCCTCACGTCTGCGTCCGCATTGCTCACTGCGGCGGGGTATGCGGTGGCGCTGCCGCCGGAGTGGTCGCCGGATGCGCAGGCGAGCATCGCGCTGACGGCGGATGTCGCGCCGCATGAGAAGGGAATTAGGAATGAGGAATTAGGAATTAGGAATCGAGAGGAAAATGAGGAATTAGGAATTAGGAATCAGGGGGCGGCGCAGCCTTGGGCGGATGCGCGTGTGGATGTGCGTCTGCGCGTGACGTTCGACGGCGAGCCGGTCACGCAGGAGGAGCTCGAGGCGTTGCTCGCCGCCGATTCGCCGCTCGTGTTCTTCCGTGGCAAATGGATGATCGCCGACGTGCGGCAGCTTCAGAACGCGTGGCACGTCAGCAAGCGGCAGGGCGCGGCGGAGACGGAGACGGCGCTGGATGCGGTGCGCCTCGCGCTGGGTACGGGCGACAAGCGGCACGGGCTGCCCGTCGCCTCGGTGCGCGGCCACGGCTGGGTGCGCGATTTGCTCGGCCGCCTCTCGGGCGACGAGTACGCGTTCGGGCTGCTGCCGCCGCCGGATGATTTCGTGGGCGAGCTGCGGGCGTATCAGGCCCGCGGGTTCAGCTGGCTGGTGTATCTGCGCAACTGCGGGTTCGGCGCGTGCCTCGCGGACGACATGGGCTTGGGCAAGACGATCCAGGCGCTGGCGTTCCTGCTCCACGCGAAGGCGCACGGCGCGGCGCGGCCCGCGCTGGTCGTCGGTCCGATGTCCGTGCTGGGCAACTGGATGCGCGAGGCGCAGCGTTTCGCCCCCGGCCTGCGGTGCCACCTGCACCACGGCGCGTTGCGGTGGCACGGCGAATCATTCGCGCGCGAGATGCGCGGGATGGACGTGGTCGTCACCAGTTACAACCTGCTCTACCGCGACTACGCCGGGCTGCGCAAGGTCAGCTGGTCGTGCGTCCTGCTCGACGAGGCGCAGAACATCAAGAACCCCGAGACGCATCAGGCGCAGGCCGCGCGCGCGCTGACCGCCGATTACCGCATCGCCCTCACCGGCACCCCCATGGAGAACCACGTCGGCGACCTGTGGTCCATCATGGACTTCCTCAACCCCGGCATCCTCGGCAAGCGCGCCGCGTTCCGCGATGCGTTCTTCCGCCCCATCCAGTCCGGCACCGACCCCGGCGCGCGCACGCGCCTGCGGCGCATCACCACGCCCTTCATCCTGCGCCGCCTGAAGACCGACAAGCGCATCATCTCCGACCTGCCCGAGAAGGTCGAGGCCAAAGTCTATTGCCTCCTCACGCGCGAGCAGGCCCGCCTCTACCAAGACGAGCTCGATGCCTTCCAGCGCGAGCTCGACACCGCCGAGGGCATCGGCCGCCGCGGCCTCATCCTCGCCACGCTCACGCGCCTCAAGCAGATATGCAACCATCCCGCCAACTACCTCGGGCAGGCGCCCGGCGACGCCGCGGGCGGGGCGAAACGCTCCGGCAAACTCATGCGCCTGCAAGAGCGGCTGGAGGAGGTGTTCGCGTGCGGCGAATGCGCGCTCGTGTTCACGCAATACGCCGAGATGGGCCACCTGCTGATCCGCCACCTCTGCCAAGCGTTCGGCCGCGACATGCCCTACCTGCACGGCGGCGTCCCCCGCGCGGCGCGTGACGCGATGGTGCGGGGGTTTCAGGAGACCGGCACGCCGCAGGCCTTCGTGCTCTCGCTCAAAGCCGGCGGCACCGGCCTGAACCTGACCCGCGCCTCGCACGTGTTCCACTACGACCGCTGGTGGAACCCCGCCGTCGAGAACCAGGCCACCGACCGCGCCCACCGCATCGGCCAGACGCAGCGGGTGATGGTGCACAAGTTCATCTGCGGCGGCACGCTCGAGGACCGCATCGACGCGATGATCGAGTCCAAGACCGCCCTCGCCGCCGAGATCGTCACCCACGGCGAACACTTCCTCACCGAGCTCTCCAACGACACCCTCCGCGACCTGCTCAAGCTCGAGGTCGGCGAGATGGAGGATGCGTGAAGGGGCGTGAGGGGGAAGCCTTCGGGAATGTCCAATATCCAACACGGAATATTCAATGTCCAAGTTAAATGCGCCACGCGGCAATGCCCCCTGTGGAGTGCGGCGGCTTGCCGCCGTGCCGCGCGCACAGGCCCTGCGGAAGGAGGAGACCTAGTGTCCTGTAAAATACAGATGACGGGATAGAGGATTACCCTGTTTGGATGGCGTGATATGGAGGGCGAGGCAGGGGACCCCATTGGCGCGGCGTGCGGCCAATGGGGCAGGAAACCGCAATGTGTTTAACGGCTCGCGAGGACGCTCGCCCTCCAATTGGGGTGCGATTCCGAAGCGCACCCCACTTGGACATTGAATATTCCGTGTTGGATATTGGACATTCCCGAAGGCTTTCAGCCCACAGGTGACAGGCCGGAAAGCCTGTCCCCCGTTTCGTAGCGCACCCCACTTGGACATTGGATATTCCTTGTTGAATATTGGATATTCCATCCCCATTGGCCGCACGCCGCGCCGATGGGGTCCCCTGCCTCGCCCTCCATATCACGCCATCCGGTGTTCGTTATTGGCCCTTTTTCCCGCCTTATTCGGGCGGGCGGAAGATTTTTTCGGATTTTTGAAAAAAGCACTTGTTTGTTCCATTTCGTCTGTGGTATCATATCAAAACTTCGGTGGAGTGTATTTTGCACAAATATAGTGAAGGATAGAGTGCGTATGGGTTGTTGGAAAGGCTTGGGAAGAGGCTGTCTGCGGCGTATGTGTGCGCGGGTCGCCTGGAATTGCGCGGCACTTTTGGTGTGCGGCGTGTTTCTGTTTTTCTGCGGGTGCAAGAAGAAGGAGAAGGTCTTTCTTGACCGCGCGAACGATACGGCGTACATCGCGTCGCTGTATGACCAGCATGAGATTCAGAAGACGGTGGCGATGCGCCGCATGGAGACGTCGCGCCAGATGACGCAGTGCGTGATGCGCGTGCGCTCGGCGCTGCCGCAGGGGTCGGGCGGCGATGAGGCCTTGGCGGACGCGCTGGCGGCGGATGCGGAGTGGCAGCGGCTGGAGGCGCTGGCCCAGGAGCAGGACGAAGAGGCCGTGCGGGTTTGGGAGGATGCCCGGATGCTGATGCAGCGCCGGATACTGGCGGAGGCCCAGGCCGCCCGCGATGTGGAGGCTGGCAAAGCGGTGGCGATGGACCGGAAGGCCGTGGAGGAGAAGAGGGCCCGCTTGATTGCGGAAGGGAAGGCCCCGCAGTGACAACGGATTTTATGGGCGCGGCGGTTCCGCGTGACCATAAAGAAGGTAAAAAAACAGGTACGATGCGTTTGGTTAGGCGTGACAGGAGAAACGAGATGAGTGCAAGGACAAGGAGTGCAATCAAGAAGTTAGTGGCCCCGCTGTTTGTGTGCGGGCTGTTGTGGGCATCCCCGTCGTGGGGGCAGGTTTCAGGAGACGTCATCGGGTTCCAGCCCGGTTCCCCGATAGGGCATACATTTGCCACCCCGGGCGAGACCGTTGAGTTCACGGTGCGCCTGTTCGGGAAGTTTTCGGTTATCCAAAACACCCCCTTGTGGGTGCCGGAGATCCGCATGGCGGTGGGGACGGACAGCTCCCCCGCGTGGGCGACGCTGACCGGTTGGAACGATGTGAACCATGGCTCACCCAACCCGTCCTTGTGGCGCACGGAGCTGACGTTCGCCTATACCGTCCGCCCCGGCGACATGGCCGTGCCGCTGCTGTTGTACGCGGACCCGGTTCTCGGCTTCAATTTCCGTAATAACGGCTGGCAGATCACGAGCCAAATCACGAGCCTCGACCCTATCATGAGGATCGACCAGGTCAACTTCGACGGGGGCGCGGGCGGGGTCGATTATGGTTTTGCGCCCTATCGGACGAACATCGAGGCGATGATGTATAACATCGCCACCCTGATGTGGGACGACGGGTTCAGCCCGACCTCGATCCTTGCGACGGAGGTCAAGACGATGCGCCTGACCGTCAGCGCCGCGCCGACCGTCGCCCCCATCACCGTGAAGGTGTGGACGCCGGACGGCACGTACCTGCAGATCGGCAACGTGGCGGGGCAGGACTACATGGACGTCGTGATCCCCGTCGGGCAGACGTATGTTGACTTCCATGTGAAGGGCATTGCGCAGACCGTCACGCCCCCGGAGGCCCGCGTCTATGCCCAGCGGCCTTCGGACTGGGGGCAGAACCCGACCCCCTACACCGGGTTCGGCATCACCAACGCCATCCTGCGGACGGTGGCGGTCGGGCTCGCGCCTGAGCCCACGGTGCGCGTCGTGTTCCCGCTTGCGAGCGGCATGGACTCGTGGGTGGCTGCCGAGACCAGGACCCTCAACGCCGGGCAGGCCAGGGTTGTGCTGACCCAGCCGTTCACGGACGAAACGTGGGTCCGGGTGGATGCGATGAACATCGCCGGGGAGAACAACATCGCCATGGTGACGGCCACGCAGGAGGTCTATATCCCTGCCGGATCGACTGAGTCGGGGCTGATTTATTTCAACCTGACGGACGGCACGCTCACCAGCGCGGGTGGCGTCTCGCTCGTGCCGACGGTCACCAGCGCCGCAGCCGCGGCGTTCTACCAGATTATGCAGCCAGGGACGGTGTTCATCACGAACGCCCCGCCCGCGATTCTGAGCATTCAGGACGTGAACGGCGCCTCCTCCGTGGCGGGCCTGCCGTGCCCCTACATCCTGACGGTGACGGATGTCCAGGAGGACATCGACGCGGGGATCGAGTACGTCTGGTCGTTCGGCGACGGCTCCTCGACCAACGTCACGTCGAACGTGTCCGTGCACCAGGTCGAGCACACCTATCTGTCGGCCGGGACATACAATATCACCGTCACCGCGCGGGACAAGGATTTCGGCATGTCCGCCATCTATACCCTGCCCGTGGTGATCGCCTCTGCGTCGGCCAAGCCGCATGTGCGGATCGTCACCGACGCGCCGGCGGACACCGTGCTGGAGGGGACGAACTGCAACGTGTGGGTGGAGCTCTCGGACGCGTTCGCGAGCGGCGTGACGGTCCGCTTGGACCATGCGTCCACGGCCGCCTTCTCGCTCAGCACCAACATCTTCTACATCCCCAGCGGGACGAACGTGGCCCTCAACCCGGCCATCCTGCGCGCGCTGGACGGCCCGGAGGCCGTGTATCTTGAGCCGGTGGTCCTGGGGCCGCCCGGCGCGGTCACCAAATACGAGGAGCTCTGGCCCAAGCCGGTGACCATCCAGAACCGGGCGCCGAACGTGACGCTGCCGCTGCCCGGCCCCGCCGTGCAGCCGGCGTTTGCGAACATTCCGAACACCGTGCCGTTCACGTTCCAGTTCCGCATCGAGGACGTGCTGGCGGACGTGAACCCGGCCGCCCCGGACGAGCCTGTCAAGGTGTATTTTAATTTCATAGAGGACGGGCACTTGCGGGAGGGCACCAGCTTCCTCCAGACGGCGCCGGCCGGCGGGCTGGCCACGGCCACGGGTACGGTGACGCACACGTTCTCCATCCTCGGCACGAACACGGTCGAGGTGTACGCGATTGACAAGGACGGCGGCACATCGGCCACAGTCACGTTCCCTGTGGTGGTCGTGACGGCGCCGCCGCCGCCGAGCATCCGAGTCATTACCCAAGAGTCGGCCTATCAGGAGACGGAGACGGCGGCGCCGGTCAGGGTCGCGCTGTCGCAGACCTACCCGCAGAACGTGGTGGTGCACTTGGACGTCACGCCGCCCGCGGGTCCCAACCCGGGGTCGATTTACCTTCCCGTGACAAGCGTGACCATTTATGCGGGGACCTTGGAGACGACGGTTTGGGCCACGATCCAGGACGGTACGCCTGCGAGCGACGCGGAAGGGTTCACGATTGCGCCGCGGCTTGAACCGGGGGCAGCCGGCACGGATGTCTTCCCGTCGTCGCAATGGGTGCCTGGCATTCTGAAGATTAGGAACGTGGAGCCGGTCGTCACCATGCCTAAACCCGGTGTCACGAACGCCGCCGTCGCCACGGTGGGCATGCCGTACCCGCTCGAATGGTCTGTGCAGGATGTCCCGTTGGACAACATCACGGTCCAATGGACGATCGGCACCTCTCAGTATAATGAGACGGGTAATGCAGGGGTGATAGAGCACATCTTCCTCACAGAGGGCCAGCATGCCGTGACCTTCAGGGCGCGCGACAAGGACATGGCCATAGCGGGCACATGGGTGGAAGTGGTATTTTACGTCAACGTCAGCCCCTCGAAGCGGGTCATCGCCATCCCGATCAGGCCGAACTCGGCGGACTGGAACGGTATGGCCGGCACCGGCTATGGGGAGGTTGTGTCGCCGCATGTGACGGGCGTGGGCAACCCGTCGTTCATCAACTACGTGTACACGTTCTATTTCCCGGCCACGCGGCTCACCGCGCAGCTGGAGTCGGTCCCGTACGCAATGAACGGGTATGAGAGTTACTTCTTCGTGTGGGACGGCCCTCAGGAGGCGTTCGTCACCGAGACGGACCGGACGGTCCCGCTCTCGTCCGGGATTACCCGCGGCATCACGCAGATTACCCTGCCCAACACGATGGGCGGCGGGCCGGGCGGCGGCCAGGCGACGGACGTTGTCCAGATCAAGGCCGTCTTCAGCCGAGAGCTCATCGCGGGTGACGGTTGCGGCGACATCAACCTTGACGGCATCCCGGACTGGGCGGTCGCGCGGTATTTCGTGAACAACCCGGATTTGCCCGGCGGCGGCGGCGGCGGCGGCGGTAATGCCGGGGGTGAGATTGACCCTCTCTGGTTCACGGATTTGCGGGCCTACAATGACGATGGCGATTACTTCCCGGTCAACTCGGATGGCGCGGGCGGCGTCTGGGACTTCCGCCCGATCCCGAGCCCTGACAAAGAGTTCACGGCGCGCTTGGAACTCCGTGGCATAGACGATCACTTCGGTCCCTTCCCTTCGATATTTACAGATGAGCTTGGCAATACCATTTGGCTTGACGACGACCCCCACACGGATCCAACCAAGTGGGACACGGATGGCGATGGATTCCCAGATGGGTGGGAATACTGGTTTTATCAGAAGGCGTTGTGCGAGCATCGCATCGGCTGGCGCTACAACCCGCTGAACCCCGCGCAGGGCGACCCGATCCACTGGTCGGAGATTGTCGTGGCGTTCAACCCGGCCGTGGCGCGCGATAAAAATCAGCTATGGGCTAACGATTTCGATAATGACGGACTTTTGGACATAGAAGAGCTGGTCATTGGCACAGATCCAACGAACTGGGATACGGATGGGGATGGCATGGCTGATGGGTGGGAGGTGATGATGGGCCTCAATCCATGCAACCCAAGCGACGGCCTGCATCCGGCGTTCAACAACTTGGACGGCGACTACTTCGCGATCGCGGCGGTCCCGCGCGTCTTCATCGAGCTGGTCATCACCAACGAGGTGGCGGGCATTAACCCGAACGATAACCCTGAGGCCGTCACAGAGACGCTGCGCTTCCTGGCGCGTGACGCGGGCGGCGGCCAGCCGCAGGCCGGCACGTACACGACCTGCTACCGTTACGGCGACGACAACGCGCCGTGGGCGGTCGGCCGGCCGATTGCTGACCCGGACCTGAACAACCCGCTGATTGCGGATCGCACGGTTGAGACGATCAACGTGCTCATCCTGCATTTCCAGGTGCGCGACGAGTTCGGCTATGACCCGCGCGTGGCGTGGTGCCGGGCGGTGCCGCGCTTCGGCGGGGCGTACGTCAACGGCGGGACGGACAACGCGCCGCTGGCCGCGCTGGCCGGCCAGCACGGGATTGGCCGCTGGGGGAACTTCTTCGTTAACGACGCGCCGCACACGCGGCCGTTCACGGCGGTGGACGAGTATCTGGTGATGAAGTTCATGTCCGAGCTCCGCCTGATGGGCGCGACCGAGCGGATGGCGTCAACGGGGTCCAGCGACTGGCTCAATTACAGTACGCACCCGAGGACGCCGGAGACGGCCGCGACGCCTGCCCGCTGGTCCGGCATCCCGGACGGCTGGAAGCTCTACATCGCCGCGCGCCCGCTGGAGGCGGGTGACAACATCTACGCCCCGCGCGCCATCTTCTACTCGCCGTGGAACAATGAGGACGGCGTGGCGAATGACGACGAGGCGCCTCCGAGCGCCGTCCTGACGCTCCAGGAGGAGTTCTGGGGTACGGACACCCTGCCGCAGTACGCGAACCCGGCGCAATACACGGCGACCATCCCGTATGGGCCGGGCGGCCTGCAAGGCGATGCGGTGCGGCAGCTGCTTGTCCCCTACCGCGACTCGAGTACGCTGACCAACAATATCTCCATCATCGGCGGCAACTATCATGACATGACGGGCGTGGTCACGATTATCCGCCCGGCGGGTCATCCGCACGAGACGTGGCTCAACAAGTTCTGGCCGACGGATCCGTGGAATCCGGATACGGATGGCGATGGACTTGGAGATGGGGCGGAGTTTAGCTATTTCAGGTACGGCAACCCGGTGGACGACGGCAGCATCTGCATCCCGGGCGGCGGCCTGAACCCGTGTTCGGTCGATACGGACCGCGATGGCCTGCCGGATGCGTGGGAGGCCTGTTTCGCGGGGACGCCGACGGATAACGGCGACGGCGGCCTGTGGATCCGCAACGGCATGGACGGCACGGTGGTGGACGACAAGGAGGACTGGGACCAGGACGGGCTCATGAACTTTGAGGAGTATCTGGTGCAAGCCATTCGCGGCTTCCGTTATGACATTGCGGATGCGGGCGTCCCGGCGGATGACCCGGTCAACATGATGTACAACGGCGGTCACCCGGGCCTGCCGATGGACATGACGTTTGAGATTTCGGATCTCTTCGTCGAGGTCACCAACACATGGGATCAGGCGCGGGTGCGCCCGCCGGCTGAGGGCGGCGGGACGCTGTGGTTCATGCTGCCGCCGCAGTACCCGTTGCTCACGTTCCCCAACGCGCCGCGCTATGCGTCCACGGACCCGAGCAACCCGGACACGGATCTTGACGGCATGGACGACTTCTATGAGCTGTATCACGGTCTCAATCCGCTGCTGGGAATGACGGACCGTGTCGCGTTGGCGTACCCGAACACGCCGGTCACGTACACCATGAACTGGTGGACGGCGACGTATGGGATGTCGTATGACTTCGTGCGCTTCCCGTGGCTCAACGGCCTGCCGCAGGTTGATCCGGATGCGGACGGATTATTGAACCTCGAGGAGATGCTGCTGGCCAACAGCGCGGCGCCCGAGAGTTACAACAGCGATCCCAGCCCGCTGTGGATGACGGACGCGGGGAACCCGGACAGCATCACCGCGCGGTTCTACCGCACGCTGGGCTGGGGCGGTTACCGCGAGATGTACTTCTGGCGGCCGCTGCCGATGTTCATGTACAGGTTCGAGATGAACGAGGGCTATGATACGGACAATGACGGGCTTTCTGATAAGGACGAGCTGGTCGGCAACCGCAACGCGAAATCGGACCCGCGCAACTCGGAGGATCCGTATCACCGTCAGGGCATGTGGTTCAGCGGAAGCAACTCGGCGGCGGCGACGCCGATCCCGTACCATGATATGTCGTCCCTTGTGGGGGGCAACTTCCTCGAGATGGAGCAGGCGTTCAGGAGCTTCACGGTCGAGATGTGGGTGCGCCCGGAGGTGAACGACCGCGACCAGGTGCTGATTGATCGCGTCTTCAATTATGGCGTGTCGGATGCCGGGGCGCTGCCCAACGCCGGGATGCGGCGCAACTTCCTGATGGGCATCGCGCCGGACGGCCGCGTGTATGCCGGGTATGACAACGCGGGCAGCCATGACGAGCACACCGACTCGCTGCGCCTGCACGGGCAGGTGATCCCGCTCAACGAGTGGACGCATCTGGCCATGCGGATGGACGGGCGCGCGCAGCGGTTCACGCTGTTCGTGAACGGCATCCCGCAGGATACGATGGACACGGCGCTGATCCCCGCGAACGGCGTGATGCTGATCCGCGAATATCCGGTGATGCCGGACGACATCCCGCAGGGCGACGATGACGCCGAGCCTGAGATCGATACCATTCTGACATCGATTTCTTCCACCTCGGGCTCGCTGACCTTGGGTGCGCAGAACGACCGCCTGAGCTCGCTCTCGACGGTGCAGTGGCTCGGTGCGCCGGAGCTTGCGGAGATTGAGATGGCGTGGCCGGCGAGGTGGCTCGACTACAGCAAGTTCTATCAAGGCTGGATGGCGGAGGTCCGCGTGTGGGACGGCGCGAGGAGCGATGTCGAAATCAACCGCGACAGTGTCCGGCGGCTGACGTATGACGACATGATGAACAACCGCAGGATGGTCACTACGCAGATGGGGGCCGGGTACTCGCGCTTGGCGAATGCCGCGCAGCCGCTGGCCCCGTTGCTGATGAACTACTACACGTTCAACTCGCTGTTCAGCGCGCTGGACCCGCGCGATGTGGCGGTGGTGCCGCGCGGCTTCAACACGCCGGCGGTTGCGGTGAACCGCCCGGCGGGCACGACCGTCAGGTGGTGGGAGGAGACGCTGGTGACCAGCACGGTCTATACCGACAAGAAGTATATCCCGTGGATCCAGAACGTGGTGGCGCACCTGCCGCTCTACACGATCGCGTCGGAGGGCCTGAACAATGTGGTGGCGGACTCGATCTACTGGCGCACGGACTGGGCCGGCTCGGTGGCGTGGGAGAACAGCTTCCCGAACAAGAACAACCCGTACGGCTTCACGTACAGGAGCGTCAGTAACCCGGCGGATATGCTGCCGCTGGGCGATGCGTTCCCGAAACAGTGCATGGACTTCTGGGACGGCCAGGGCCCGACCGGGACGTGGCTGGAGAACGCCGGGACGACGGATGGCGGCCTGCCGCAGTGGTGGATCGACCAGCAGGGGACGACCTCGGGTTGGAATGACCTCTACTCCGGCGTGAACCAGCAATACATTGACGCGGGCATGGAGAACGGCGAAGCCTACCAGCGCGATCTGGCCAAGGGGATGCAGCCGGACGGCACGATCAATCCGGCGTATGTCCAGCGGGCGGACAGCGATGGCGATGGACTGCCGGACTGGTGGGAAAAATTGTATGGGCTTGATCCAACGGACCCCACGGGCGACAACGGCGCCGGCGGCGACCCGGATATGGACGGCCTCTCCAACTACGCGGAATTCCTGATCTCGGAGGTCTATGGGTTCCGCATCTCGAACCCGAAGAAGTTCAAGACCAACCCGACGCAGCTGTTCTCGGATTACTTCATGGTGCAGGGCAGGGTCCCGCTCGGGTTCGCATTCTCTGACCATGACTTCATCGAGGACTGGTGGGAGGATATGTATGCCCCGACCCATGCCAACCGCTACGTCTATGACCCGCACATCGATTATGATGGCGATGGCTGGTCGAACTGGGCGGAGGCGCGGTACAGCCTCGCGGTGCGCCCGTCGCGGCCGGACATGATGATGTCGGTGATGCCGGGTGGAACCGTCAACTTCGAGGTCCCGATACCGATCGTCAAGACGCATCTGCGGTACAAGGGCATCCAGAACACGGGCAACGTGGTGATTCATGCGTACTCCGATTCCGAGATGGTCGGCCAGCCGGACGCGACATGGAACCTGGTGTTCGGCGGCGGCGTCACGCAGATGGAGCAACCGCTGGGCTTCTTCAAGGCGGAGCAGGTCTCGACGCACCTGTCGCCGGGGTCGATTGTCCCCGGGACGGTCAGCGTGCAGTTCACGGATCTGTGGAACGGGATTGACGCCCAGACGGGCTTTGACATGGATGGCATCATCTACGTCATGCCGTGGGCGGGCTACTCCTACGCGGTCGGCACGGTGGACTACATTACGGGCGAGATCACCATCGATATGTCGGATTACGCGAACAGCGTCATCATCCTCGACATGGATGGCTTCCTGAACGGTGATGAGGGTAGCTTTGTGCGGATTGACGAGTCCTATGTGTCGATCCTGTATTCGGTGAGCCTGCAGAACGCCTGGCCGCAGACCCTCTATCTGGGCCGTGCGGACACGGGCTACCTGCGCGAAGGGCCGAACTACTTCATCGCCATCATGGATCTGAACGGCAACGGCACATGGGATCCGGGCGAGCCCATGGGCGTGGCGACGCCGTTCGTCACGGATATCGGCTGGGACCTGAACACGCTGAACATCCAGCTGACGGACTACACGCCGAACTACCTGCGTATCGCCATTGACGGGACGCGCACGGAGGATGTCCTCTTCGGCACGGGCGGCGGCACCCCCGGTGGTGGCGGCGGCGGTCAACAGCAGCAGCAGATGGCGCGTGTGCGCGTCCAGCGCATTGCGCGGGGCGGCGACACGAACAATCAGGCAACGGTTGTGGACAAGATGCTCTACGGGCGAAACTTCCTGCACGAGGGCGACATCTTCAATGAGGCGAATACGGCGGGCAGGAATGACCTCGGTCTGGACTGGGGCTGGCCGGATTCGGGCGGCAATCCATCAACGGCGAGTACGGTCGTGTACAAGGTATGGGTGGGCGAGATTACGAATCAGACGAACAACCTGCTTGTGGCGGAGTTCACGAACAGGTTCGATTCCGTTGCGGCGCAGGCTGTGAACGTCTATCCGATGGATGGCGGTTATGTCTATTCGGCGCGCCCGACGTTCAGGTGGAAGATGCCGGAGGACTACACGGCCTTCGCGATCGAGCTGCGGAAGGGCTCGTCCGGCGGTGCGGTGGTTTATTCGACGACCGTGCATCAGGCGCCGCTGCGCGACCCGATCACCGGGGATTGCGTCTGGGAAGCGCCGTTCTACATTGGCGCCCGCGACAAGGGCGTCGTGAACAACGGTATGTATTTCTGGCGCATCAAGCCGCTCAATCCGAAGTTCTACGCGGCACCTGGAAGTGGTTGGTCTCCTGGGACGATGTTCCGCTGGGACGTCAACCAGCCGATGCAGTCCTCGGGCTACGGGCAGATCAACGCGACGGTCAAATACCTCGGGCCGGCGGTCAACCTCGCGGGCAGGGTCATCCTGGAGGCGTTTGACAACCGCGGGTTCACGGGCGACCCTGCCGCGCGGTATGTCTTCACCACGAGCGAGCCCGCGCAGCTGGCGCTGGTGACGGACCAGAACTCGATGGCGACGAACGCGTTCCTGCGCGGTCTGGCGCCGGGGACGTACTACCTGCGCGCGTTCATCGACTCCAATGGCAACGGCGTGCGTGACATCTGGGAGTCGTGGGGTTACGCGAACTACTACGGGAAACAACGCGCGATGTACAACGTGTTCCCTGTGGTCGTGGCCAACTCGACGCAAGTGCCGGCGGTCACGATCTTCATCGAGGACTGCGACGTGGATCAGGATTGGTTCCCGGATGCTTGGGAGTACGAGCAGAGCGCGAACAAGAGCTATCCGGCGTTCCTTTCGAACATCGGGCCGAGGGACGGCTGGACGCACGGGGACGCGGAGGTCAACCCGGATCTTATGATCGGTGCGGGCTGGGGCGGTCTCGGGAACTTCTGGATGATGGGCGCGTTCGTGACGGGCTCGTATGACGCGATGGGCGAATACGGCGGCCTGATTGGGATCCCGGTGCCGACGCCCGCGCAGTATGAGCTCGGCCTTACGGCGCTTGATGAGCATGAGTTCGGCATCAAGAGCTTCAAGGTGGAGGCGGGGAGTGCCAACGTCGAGTGGCGGATGAGCATCAAGAGGGATAAGTCTCTCCCCATGGGCTTCCAGAGCACCGCGACGAAGTACGCGTACCGCTTGCTGTACTCCGACACGCTGGGCAAGCCGAAGTCCGAGTGGGCGGTCGTCGAGTCCTGGACGGTCACGCTTGACGACGGCGAGGTGGGCGATACGGTCATCGCGGACTCGCTGGCGTTCGACCCGGCGCAGGGCTTCTTCATGCTGGACGTCAGGCGGGCGGATTGATTCGGCGGGATATGCCCTTGCAGGCCCTCGGGCCTGCAAGGGCGCGTCACCGTAGAGTAGGGGGCGCGTTTGGTTATGGACATGAACGCAGGATTGACATCTTTCTGGAGTCCTTGGCGAAGCTCTGAACGCGCGAGCGCAGGGCATCGCCCTGCGTCAGCAAGCGGGTTAAGGATGGCTGGCCGGGCTGAAAGTCCGGCAATCAATAGCGTAGGGCAGCGCCCTGCGTCGGCAAGCGGGTTAAGGATGGCAGGCCGGGCTGAAAGTCCGGCAATCAATAGCGTAGGGCAGCGCCCTACGTCAATGGCGGTTTATGTCTGTAGGCTGAAGGCCTACCATCACGGGAGGCCGAAAGCTGCTGCGGGTTCTAGCCGTAGCCCTCGCCTTGGACAACGGAATCTACGGCGGGATGCCGTAGCTACACAGGTGAACGTATGAAGCAGTTAAAGAAGAATTTTCTCCGTAATGCCGCGCTGGCGGCCTGCGCGGGCGTGGCCCTGTTCGCGGTGGCTGCCGTCCGTGACGAGGCGCGCGGCGGCGGCGGGCGCGGGGCGCAGCCCCAGGCGCAGAAACGGGCGCGGCGCGAGGTCCCGCAGCGGCAGGCGCAGGCCCTCGAACAGGCGCAGCGCGAGGGCGTGGGCGTGGCTTGGGGCGAGCGGATGCAGAGCCCGACGTCGGTGCGCGGGCGGGACTTGGGCGAGGCGCGGTCGTTCTCGGGCGGGCGGAAGCTTCAGGTCGTGCGGGGCGCGGCGAAGGAGGCGAACGCCATCGCGGTGATGGACAATCTCGCACCGCTGTTCGGCATCGCGGACGCGCAGGAGGAGTTTGAGGTCAAGCGGGTGGACACGGACAAGCTCGGGTTCAACCATGTGCGCCTGACGCAGCGGTATCAGGGGCTGAGGGTCATCGGCGGGGAGATCATCGTCCATTTCAACGGCGAGGACGCGGCGTATGAGGTGAACGGGCAGTACGCGCCGGGCCTCGAGATGGATGTCCGGCCGGGCATGGACGCGGATGCGGCCGCGAAGGTTGCGCAGGACGATCTGGCGGCGATGGGTTATGAGGCCGCGGGCGCGGCGAAGGCGCCTGAGCTGGTGATTTACGCGCGGGACGGCGCGGAGCCGAGGCTGGCGTATGAGATGACGCTCAAGGGTCTGTTGCAGGGTCAGCGGGGCCTGCCGGCCCCTTGGCGTTATTGTGTGGACGCGCAGACGGGCGGCATCCTGATGAAGTACAATGACGCGAAGAACATTGCCGCGCCCACGGAGGACGGCGAGCCGGTGACGATCCGGGGCAGCATCTTGGAGGGTGAGGGCGGTCACGAGGTGCAGGTGGGAGGCTGGCGGGAGAACGGGTATTACTACCTGCACAACCCGGACAACTGCTGGACGGTTTGGGACACGTTTAATTCCTGGTATCCGATATTTGGCGATTACGCATACCGCCTGACGGATGACTGGGGGACATCTGACCGCGCGGAGATGTCGGTCGCGTACAACATGGATATTGTCCAGCGGTATTTCCGCGAGGTGCACGGGCGCAACAGCGTCGATGGCAATGGTATGATGGTGAACGCCTACGTCCATTACGGGGAGGATTATGTGAACGCAGGGTGGTCGTCGTCGGAGGAAATTTTCATTGTCGGCGACGGCGACGGGGAGACGGCTGACTGCCTGGGTGTCTTGGACGTGATGGGGCATGAGCTGACACACGCGGTGACGAGTTTCACGGCGGATCTGGAGTATCAGGACGAGCCGGGGGCCTTGAACGAGTCGTTCTCCGACATTTTCGGCGCGAACATCGAGTTCTACGCGCAGCCGGACAACCGGGATGCGTACCCGAATGCGTCGCCCGCCACGGCGGACTGGCTGATGGGTGAGGATTGCTGGATATCATCCCGCGCGTTGCGCGATATGCGCAACCCCCGCAACACCGAAGTGGTGGGCGCGGGGAACGAGCAGCCTTCGCGCTACGAGGGTGAGTATTGGCACACGGACATATCGGATAACGGCGGCGTGCATATCAACTCGGGTGTGCAGAATTTTTTCTACTATCTGCTGTGCGATGGCGGCGCGGGGGATAACGACGGCCTTCCGTATGACGTGCAGGGCATCGGCGTCACGCGGGCGGAGCAGGTCGCGTACCGCGTGCTGACGGTGTATTGCACGCCCTACACGGATTACGCGGCGGTGCGCGAGGCGTGGTTCTCGGCGGTGCGCGACCTGTACCCTGATTGCCTCGCGTCGGTGCGCCATGCGTGGGACGCCGTGTTGGGGCCGCAGGACCCTCCGAGCTTCCGCACGCCGGATGACCTTCCGGACGGGCGCGTCGGGAGCCCGTATGTGACGACGTTCTCGGCAACAAGCCCGTCGCCGATTTATATGTGGTATCATGTGGGCGGCGCGCTTCCGCCGGACCTCGCCTTCTCGCCGAACGGGATGCTGTCGGGGTTCCCGGTACAGGCGGGGCTCTATACGTTCCTGATTGCCGTGGAGGCGAACAACGGGCTGATATCCACAAACGAGTTTCGGCTGATGATCCGCACGCCGCTGGAGGTGCCGTTCGAGGAGCATTTCGAGGGCGAGATGGAGGGCCCGCAGACGGGCTGGATGCAGGAGTCCGTGCAGGGGACGTATTTGTGGTCCATCCGCGAGGGGAGCCCGTCCATGCGCCCGAGCGTCTCGCGCGACGGCACGGGCAACGCCTATCTCGGGAACTGGAATGAAAACGGGACGAAGACGCGCCCGGACCATGTGGCGCGCCTGATCTCGCCGATGATGGTGTTCGGCGATGCCCCGCGCGGGGCCCGCCTGACGTTCTATATGTACATGGAGGGGATGAACAACGGCATGTGGCAGGACGAGCTGCGCGTGTACACCAAGGGGAACTGGTTTGACCCGTGGGGCCAGCCGATCGCCACGTTCACGACCTCTACCCAAGGGTGGATGAAGCAGACGGTTGACCTGCCCGTGCCTGTGCCGGGGCAGCAGATGTATATCGCGTTTGAGGGCTCGGCGCTCGGGGGGTATGGTGTCTGCATTGACGGCATCTGTATCGAGGACCCCGTGCCGCCGCTGGCCATCCTCACGCCGCCTGTCCTGCCGGTCGCGACGGTCGGGACGAACTATGTCGCGCTGGCGCAGTTGGAGTCCGAGGGCGGCTGGTCGGACGACCCGGACGAATACACCTACGCGATCATCGAGGGCGCGCTGCCGGCAGGGTTCGCGCTGACCCCCGAGGGCGTGTTCACGGGGTGTTCGCATCAGGTGGAGACCAGCACCGTGGTCGTGCAGGTCACGGACTCGCACGGGAACACGGCGGCGAAGGCGTTTATATTCACCGTCGAGTTGCCGCGCGCGCCGGTTTTCGCGGAGGATTTCGAGGTGCTGGAGCAGTACAGCGGCCTGCCGGCGGGCTGGTCATGGCAGTACGAGGCGGGGTCGGCGAAATGGCAGATTGTCACGTCGCGGACGTTGCCGTCGCAATGGGCGCCGCCGACGACGGCGCACAGCGGCCTGCGCTTCGCGCTCTTTTTCGCCTCGCCGTCGCAGGGGACGGAACTCCGCACGAAGCTGGTTTCGCCGCAGATTGACCTGAGCCAGGCGCCCAACAACACGCGGCTGAACTTCTGGCACTTCATGCAGAAATGGATCGGTCAGGACGAGTTGCGCATCTACTACCGCACGGGGCCCAACGAGGCGTGGGTGCCGCTTGCGACCTATACGAGCGATGTGACGGAGTGGACCGAGCGGTCCGTGCAGCTGCCGAATCTGTCGGCGACGTATCAGGTGGCCTTCGAGGGGCGCGCGCGCAATGCCGCGGGCTATGGCGTGGCGATTGACGCGGTCACGATTACGGATGACGCGGCCGCGCCCATCATCACGACCCTGCGGGGCCTGCCCGGCGGGTTCAGCGGCTTCCCGTACCACACGCAGCTTCAGGCGGTCGGCGGTGCGCCGGACTACGCCTGGGGGCTTGTGGATGGGGTTCTCCCGGCGGGGCTGGACCTCGACGCGGGCGACGGGACGATCGCGGGGACCCCCACGGAGACCGGCACGTTCGCGTTCAGGGTGTTCGTGGAGGGGAGCGATGGCCTGGCCTCCACCAATTCCTTCACGATGCGTATCTTGGCGCCCGGCCAGATCCCGTTCGTGGAGACGTTCGAGAACCCCGGCCTGCCCGACGGCTGGACGCTGGAGCGCGTGCAGGGGTTTGCCGACTGGACGTTCTGCCCCGGGACGTGGAGCACCTACCCCGGCGCTACGCCGAAGAAAGCGCCGGATGCGTCATCCAAGACGAACGCCTGTTTCTGGACGCAGAGCAGCGGGGATAACGTGGCGCGCCTGATCACGCCGCCCATCAACCTCTCCGGCACCACCAATACGGTGCTGACGTTCCAGCTTTGCATGGCGCCCTACTTGCGCGTGAACGAGCAGCTGAAGGTGCGCTACCGCACGAGTGCGCAGGAGAATTGGATCACGCTGACAAACTACGTCTATGCCGTCCCGACTTGGACGCCGCAGACGATCGAGCTCCCGAACCCGTCCGAGACGTACTACATCGCCTTTGAGGGCAGGGTGCAGAACCCGAAAGGGTATGGCGTCTGCGTGGGCAGCATGTATGCGTTCGGCGACCCCATCGTGACCGAGTACACGTTCACGGATTGGCAGCGGGACAACTTCACGGAGGGCGAGCTGGACGACCCGAACATCAGCGGGCCGGACGCGAACCCGACGGGCGATGGCCTCTCGAATTTGCTGAAATATGCCATGGGCCTTGATCCGAACGAATGGGAAAACAACACATGGGTTTGGGGCGGCCTCACGAATGTTGTGAGCCATGCGGAGGTGCCGGACGGCAGCTACCTCTACCTGAAGTACCGCCGCGCCCTCTCGGTGAAGGATGTTGAGTTCACCGTCCTTGGAACGCCCTCGCTCACGCCGCCCGATCTGAACTGGTCGCCGATCGACATCCTCGAGCTCGAGCCGTGGACACCCGGCACAGAGCCGGATGTTTGGTCGTGGGTGCACAACATCCACCTGACGCCCTCAACGGACGCGCCGCAGCGCTTCCTGCGGCTCAGGGTCGAGCTCAAGTGATGAAGGCGCCTTCGAGGGAATCGCCGGAACCGAGGAAATCAATTTCTTCGACTCCTTTGATTTCGTTGCCTTTTTCTGTTCCCGCCCGCAGCCTTCCGGTCTCTGAATTCGCCAAGCGCATGAAAGGCCTTCTGGCGCTGAAGGCCCGCCGGAAGCTGGACGCGTTGCTGGTCGTCACCGAGGTGAACCGTTATTACTTCACGGGGCTGCTTGCCTCCAACGGCGCGTTGCTGGTGGCCGACGGCCCTGCCTTCTACACCGACTTCCGCTATCTCATCATGGCGCGGGCGTGCATCTCGTTCATGCCCGTCAGGAACATCTGGCGGGCGGCGGACGAGCAGTCCGCGCTTGCGAAGATGGGCAAGGGCTGGCGGCGCGTGGGCTATGAGGGGACAATCGACGCGCGGCGCTTGGAGGCGTTGCGCAAAGCCCTCCCGCAGGTGGAGTGGGTAGACGTTTCAGGCGCGCTTGCGGAAATGCGGAGCGTCAAGTCCCCGGCCGAGCAACGCGCGTTGCGCCGCGCGGTCCGCGCCAACGACGTTGCGTTTTCCCGTGTGCGGGAGCTGGTTTGCGCCGGGATGCGCGAGTGGGACGTGCGCAACATCATCCGCCGCGAGATGGACACCATCGGGCAGGGCGAGGCGTTCGACACGATTGTCTGCGCCGGAAAAAATTCGGCCGAGTGCCATCACCATCCTGATGAGACGGTGATCCGCGACAACCGCCCTGTCCTGATCGATATGGGCGTGAAGCTGGATTATTACTGCTCGGATATGACCCGCAGTTTCTGCATGGGCGCGCCGTCCCCGTTCTACCGCGAGATTTACCGTGTCGTTCTGGAGGCGAACCGGAAAGCCATCCGTGCTATCCGTCCGGGGCGTGCTTGCGCGGACATCGACGCCATTGCGCGGCGGCACATCGAAAAAGCCGGATACGCGAAATATTTTGACCATAGCCTCGGGCATTCGCTGGGGCTTGAGGTTCACGAGGCCCCCAGTTTCGCGCTGACCTGCAAGACCATTCTCAAGCCCGGCATGGCACTCACGGTCGAACCCGGAATCTACCTGCCCGGTCGCTTCGGCATCCGCATCGAAGACGTGATCCTCGTCACCTCCAACGGGTGTGAAGTCCTCTCCGCCACGCCAGCGGAAGCCTGAATGGGGATGGTCCGGCGTATTGCCCCTTTTCAAAGTGCGCAATTTATGGTATCTTAATTTTTTTTCATCCAGCGGGGTTTTGTTATGGCGACGCGCGAGTACGACTTTGCAAGCATCGAGAAGAAGTGGCAGGGGTTCTGGGAGGCGAACAGGACGTTCAAGGTGAATGACTTTGAGCCGGGCAGGCCGAAGTTCTATTGCCTCGATATGTTCCCGTACCCGAGCGGGGCGGGGCTGCACGTCGGTCACCCAGAGGGTTACACCGCCACGGACATCCTCTGCCGTTACAAGCGGATGCGCGGCTTCAACGTCTTGCACCCGATGGGCTGGGATGCGTTCGGCCTGCCCGCCGAGCAGTATGCGGTGGAGACGGGTACGCACCCGTCGGTCACGACGCAGAAAAACGTGGATCGCTTCCGCGAGCAGATTAAGGCGCTCGGGTTCAGCTATGACTGGGATCGCGAGGTCAACACCACGGACGAGAAGTATTACCGCTGGACGCAGTGGATTTTCACGCAGCTGCACAAGAAGGGGCTGGCGTATGTCGCGGAGGTGCCGGTGAACTGGTGTCCCGCGCTGGGGACGGTGCTGGCGAATGAGGAGGTCATCGACGGCAAGAGCGAGCGCGGCGGCCACCCCGTCGTCCGCAAGCCGATGCGGCAGTGGATGCTGAAAATCACGGAGTACGCGGAACGCCTCCTCGACGACCTCGACGGCCTCGACTGGTCGGAGGGCATCAAGGAGATGCAACGCAACTGGATCGGCAAGTCCGAGGGCGCGGAGGTGACTTTTGAAGTGGTCAGTGATCACTGTCCACTGACCACTGACCACTGTTCCATCACGGTCTACACGACCCGCCCGGACACGCTTTTCGGCGCGACGTACATGGTGCTGGCGCCGGAGCATCCGCTGGTGGATTCCATCACCACGCCCGAACAAGCGGCCGCCGTGGCGGCGTACCGCGACGCGGCCTCGCGCAAGTCGGACATGGATCGCACGGAGCTCGCCACCGAAAAGACGGGCGTGTTCACGGGCGCGTATGCCGTCAACCCCGTGAACGGCGCGCACATCCCGATATGGGTCGCGGACTACGTCCTCATCAGCTACGGCACGGGCGCGATTATGGCCGTCCCGGCGCACGACACGCGCGACTTCGAGTTCGCGCAGAAGTTCAGCATTCCCGTGGTGTGCATCATCGAGCCGGATGCGGCGGAGGCCGTGGCCGCAGGCGTGGATGTCGCGGAGGTGCTGGCGGGCAGGGCGTGCTGGACGGGTAACGGCCGCATGATTAATTCCCCGGGAGCGCAGGGCTTCTGCCCTGCACAAGAAGCCAATCCGCCGGGAGCGCAGGGCTTCTGCCCTGCACAAGAAGCCAATCCGCCGGGAGCGCAAGGCCTTTGCCCTGCACAAGAAGCCCATGCAGGGGAGAAGCCCTACGTTCTCGACCTCGACATCAACGGTCTCGCCGTCGCGGACTCGAAGCGCACCGCCACCGAATGGCTCGCGACGCGGGGGCAGGGCAAGGCCGCGGTCAAGTACAAGCTGCGCGACTGGCTCTTTAGCCGCCAGCGGTATTGGGGCGAGCCGTTCCCCGTGATCCACATGGAGGACGGCACGATGCGGCTCGTGGACGAGGACGACCTGCCCGTGCTGTTGCCGTCGATGGAGGACTTCAAGCCTACTGGCACAGGCGAGCCGCCGCTGGCGAAGGCGACGGAATGGCTTGCGTACACCGACCCCGCCACGGGCCAGCGCGGCACACGCGAGACCAACACCATGCCCCAGTGGGCGGGTTCGTGCTGGTACTACCTGCGCTACATCGACCCGCACAACGAGCAGATGGCGGTGGACCCCGCGAAGGAAAAATATTGGATGCCCGTTGACCTCTACGTCGGCGGCGCGGAACACGCGGTGCTGCACCTGCTCTACGCGCGGTTCTGGCACAAGGTGCTGTTCGACCTCGGCTACGTCTCCACCAAAGAGCCGTTCCAGAAGCTGGTCAACCAAGGGATGATTCTGGGGCTGTCGTACAAGGACGCGCGCGGCGCGCTCGTGCCGTCGGATATGGTCGAGCATCGCCCTGACGGCGACTTCCACAAGGACACCGGCGAGAAGCTCACCGAGTTCGCCGCGAAGATGTCCAAGTCCCTCAAGAATGTCGTCAACCCCGACGACGTGATCCGCGAGTACGGCGCGGACAGCATGAGGCTGTACGAGATGTTCATGGGGCCGCTCGAGGCCGTCAAGCCGTGGAACACGCAGGGCGTCGAAGGCGTGTTCCGCTTCCTCAAACGCTCCTTCCGCATGGTCGCCGAACAGACGCTCACCGACGAGCCGATGACCGCCGAGCAAGCGCGGATCCTGCACGCGACCATCAAGAAAGTCACCGACGATCTGGAGACGATGAGCTTCAACACCGCCATCAGCCAGATGATGATTTTCGTCAACGCCTTCTCGGGCAACAAACCCCTGCCGCGTGTCGCGGCCGAGACGTATGTGCTGCTGCTCGCGCCCTTCGCGCCGCACCTGTGCGAAGAGCTGTGGGAGACGCTCGGTCACACGCAGACCCTTGCCTACGAACCGTGGCCAACCTACGACGAAAAACACCTCGTCGTCAGCGAGGTCGAAATCGTGGTGCAAGTGCTGGGCAAGCCCAAAGCGAAAGCGATGGTCCCCGCCGACGCCGACGACGCCACCCTCCAAAAAATCGCCCTCGACATTCCAGCGGTACAAGCGGCGATTGGGGGCAAAGCCGTGCGTAAAGTGATCGCCGTGCCGGGGCGGCTGGTGAATATTGTGGTGGGATGAAATTAACTTATGCTACGCCGATGCGTTTCCATTTTTCATCATTTTGTGATTTTTCGCCTAACGGCATTGGCACTTGTGCTATCCGTACCGTTGAGCGCGATGGCGGATTTGCCCAAGGTCGGCAACGATGAATTTTCGGTTATCGGGCTGGCACTTCATGGCACTTTGCAATACCCGTCTGGGCGTGATAGTAACATACAGGGCATGAGCCTGTCATTGTTGGACACATATCGACACAACATGAGCGGGTTGAGCGTAGGATTGGGAGTTCAGTCTTCTTTCGAGATTATGAATGGCGCACAAATTTCGCTTGTCGGGAATGAAGCCGAAGAAGTCAACGGAATCCAACTCGGGGGCATCGGCAACATCAATGGACGTTTCAATGGCGTGGTGATTGCGGGATGGATGAACATAGGGGCGATACGTTCAACGTCATACGGGGTACAAATCGCAGGGCTTGGCAACACGGACTCACTATTTCGCATATCACGAGACCCAAACACATCAGCTGAACGAGATGTTGGGCTTGTCGGCGGCCAGATCGCGTTGCTCGCCAACAGAAAGGACGATTGCATCACGGGCTTCCAGATTGCGGCTTTTAACTTTGGGGATTTGCAATGTAATGGGTTACAGCTTGGGTTGTCCAACAAAGCAGATATCCTATACGGCTTGCAGTTGGGATTGCTTAATAGGGCGGGTCGTTTATCTGGCTTGCAAGTCGGTGTTGTCAACCTTGCCCATGCGGGTTCTGGCGTACAAATCGGGTTGGTTAACACATTCGGTAACGGCAATGACAACTACCGTAGCCTGCCGCTTGTCAACTGGCGTTTCTGAGCCATAAAGTGGACGGCTAGTTTGTTATGACCGCACTGGTGAAGATGATTTTCCGCCAGACGAGCCAGAGCGAAAATGCGCCCGTCCATTCCTCGGTTGTCTTCACGTTCGCGAGCTGGCTGCCCTTCTCGGCCTTGACGGCCTGCGAGACCATCGCCAGATTGTTCTGTAGCGTCACTGTCTCCTCAAACAGCCGACAGGAGGTCGCATTGGGGTGTGTCGGCGTTCCGGAAATCAGCGGGATCGTCCCGAACAGGTAGTAGCCGTAGTTCTCCGCCACGACCGTTGCTATGGGACGGTTTCCGCCGTCGACAGCCATGCCGCCAAAGTTCCTCGCGGTCTGTACCGTCGCGCATCCTGTGGCAAGCCCCGTCAGCGCCAGAAAGGCGGTTACCCGCGCTACCACCTT
>WRJS01000040.1 GCA_009778475.1 Kiritimatiellota bacterium
CCCGGGGGCCCGCGGGCGGGGGGGGGGGGCGGGCCCCCCGGGGGCCCGCCCCAGTCCCTCAAGCGGCCCGCGGGGCCCCTCGCCCTCCATATCTCGCCCTCCATATCACGCCTATTCAAACAGGGTAATCCCCTATCCCGTCATCTGTATTTTGCAGGACACTGGTTACGGGTTGCCGGGGTCAAAACAACTCTTCCTGCCGGTAGCCGCCGGTCTTGGGTTCTGCGGTCGGGCCCGCAACAGACACGCTCTTCTGTACGCCGAGCAAAGCCTCCAGCTGCGTCTCGCCTATTATTTCCGTCCCGAGGTTCTGGGCCTTGTTGAGTTTCGTACCGCCTGCGTCTGCCCCGGCGACGAGGTAGCGCGTGTTCTTGGACACTGCGTCTTGCACCGCG
This sequence comes from Kiritimatiellota bacterium, assembly GCA_009778475.1. GTDB lineage: Bacteria > Verrucomicrobiota > Kiritimatiellia > RFP12 > UBA1067 > WRJS01. The sequence continues at coordinate 396 of WRJS01000040.1, forward strand.
CCCCCGGCGGCCTCGATGCGTTCGGCGAATGCGGAGCGCGGTTGCGAGAGCGTGCCGGTCAGCACAAAGGTCAGGCCCGCGAGCGGCGCGTCCGAGGCGATGGCCCGCCGCTGCGGCGCACGTGGGTTGATGCCGAGCGCCCTCATGCGTTCCACCCATGCGTTGCCGTAATCCGAGGCGAAGAAGCGGAGCGTCGCTTTCGCGGACTCGACCTTGACGTCAACGATGTATTCGGGCGGGAGGGCCGTGCCGGGCTTCTTGCGGGCCAGCCCGCGCTCGACGAGGCTGTCGCCGATGACGCCGATTTCGCCGCAGATGTGCAGGTGCTGTTCCTGCCGCGTGCGGCGCTCCTCTTCCGTGCGCGGCGGGCGGTCGCGCGAGCGCGGGTTGACGTGCCGCGCCTCTTCGCCCAGCGTCTCCAGGCGGACGACCTGCTGCAGCGTGGGCGAGTCGGTCAGCGCGAAGTAATCGGCATGGGCGAGCGCGATATTCTCGGCGACGGTCACGCCCACGTTCGGGATGCCCGTCGCGAAGAGCCAGCGGTCGAGCGGCAAGTCCCGCGCGGCCTCCAGCGCGTCCACGACGGTCTGCGCGTTCTTGCCGAACTTGCGCAGGCCCGTCTGCGCGTCGCCCACCATGAGCGCCTCCAGTTGCGCCACGGTGAGCGCGTAGAGGTCGAGCGGCGTGCGGGCCTTGCCTTGCGCGACCAGCGTCTCCGCGACGGCCTCGCCCAACGCGCGGATGTCCAGCGCGTTGCGCGAGGCGAAGTGCTCGAGGCGGTTGACGAGTTGCGCCGGGCACGCCGGGTTGACGCAGCGGTGCGCCACCTCGCCCGCGATGCGCATGACCTCTCCGCCGCAGACCGGGCAGGCGGCGGGCATCGCGAAAACCTGCTCCCCGCCCGTGCGCTGGCCTGCGGCCACGCTCTCGATGGCGGGGATCACGTCGCCGGCTTTCACGACCCAGACCTTGTCGCCGATGCGGATGTCCTTCCGCGCGATCTCGTCCGCGTTGTGGAGCGTGGCGCGCGCGATCTCCGAGCCAGCGAGCAGCACGGGGTCGAGTTCCGCCACAGGGGTCAGCACGCCCGTGCGCCCGACCTGCACGGTGACCGCATGGATGCGCGTCAGGGCGCGCTCGGGCTCGTACTTGTACGCGCGCGCCCAGCGGGGTGACTTCGCGGTGCTGCCCAGCGGCGCATACAGGTCGCGGCGGTTCACCTTCACCACCGCGCCGTCAATCTCGAACGGGAAACTGTGGCGGAGCGTCTGGAGTTCGTCAACCGCCGCCAGCACCGCCCGCATGTCCACGCACAGCCGCTGCCACGGGGGCGTGCGGAAACCCCACGCCGCGAGCCGCGCCAGCATCTCGCCGTGCGTCTGGAAATCCGCGCCCTTGACCGCGCCCACCGCGTAGAGGACGGCCTCCAGCGGGCGCGCCGCGGCCTCGCGCGGGTCGAGTTGCTTCAGCGACCCGGCCGTCGCGTTGCGCGGGTTCATGAACGGCTCGCGCCCGGCCTCTTCCTCGCGGCGGTTCAGCGCGGCGAAACCGTCGCGCGTCATATAGACCTCGCCGCGCACCTCCAGCACCTCCGGCGCGTCGGGGATGACGAGCGGGACGGAGCGGATGGTGCGGATGTTGGCGGTGATGTCGTCGCCGACCTCACCGTTGCCGCGCGTCGCGGCGCGGGCGAGGGCGCCGCGCTCATACACCAGCGCGAACGCCACGCCATCGACTTTCGGCTCGACCACATAGTCCCACACCTCGTCCGGCAGCTGCCTGCGGATGAACGTGTCGAACTCGGCGAGTTCGCCCTTGGAATGCGTCTTGTCCAGGCTCATCATCGGCGGCGCGTGGCGCACCTGCCGGAACGCCGTGAGCGGCGCGCCGCCCACGCGCTGGGTGGGCGAGTCGGGCGAGGCCCACTCGGGGTGCGCGCGCTCCAGCGCCTCCAGCTCGCGGTACAGCGCGTCATAATCCGCGTCGCCGATTTCCGGCCGCGCCTCGACGTAATAGAGGCGGTCATGCCGCCGTATCTCATTCCGCAAAAACGCTACACGATCCAACATAGAGGAAATTAGGAATTAGGAATTGCCGGGAGCGCAAGGCTTCCGCCTTGCCATTGGAAATGAGGAATTAGGGATTCGAAATGAGGAACCGGTGGCGCATCCGGTTCCTAATTCCTAATTGCTAATTCCTACTTATCCCCATTACGCCGGGAGTTCGAAGCCCTTGCGGTATTCCTTGCGGATGAGGGCTTCGGCGTTCGGGGCGTTCTTGGCCTTCAGGTTGGCGGCATCCCACTCGATGCGCCCGCCGAGGCGGATGGGCAGCACGCCCACGAGCATCGACTCGGTGTAGGGCGCGGAGTACCAGAAGCCCGCCTTCGCGTCCTCGGGGCGCTTGGCGATGCAGGCGTTGACCCATTCCTTGTGGTGGCCGGGGCTGCGCGGGATGGTCTTCTCGGGGCGCTTGAAGTCCGCCATCATCGACTCCGGCACCAAGCGCGGTGCACCGGACCAGCCGCCGCAGAGGATCGCGCCTTTCTCGCCCACGAAGTAGATGCCGTTGTCGGACATCTCGCGGTCGGCCTCGAAGCCCGGGGGCAGCGGGGGCATCTTGCCGCCGTCCCACCACTTCAGCGTGATGGGGCCGCGGTTGCCCTTGGCCGCGAAGCGCCACGTCACGATGCACCACTCGGGGAAGGTGTCGGGGTTCTTCTCGGAGGTCTCGGCCTCGACCCACTCGGGGGCGCCGAGGTCGAGCGCGTACCACGCGGGGTCGGCGTTGTGCACCATCATGTCGCCCAGCGCGCCGCAGCCGTAGTCGAAGTAGCCGCGCCAACTGGAGGGCGCGTAGGCGCGGTGGTAGGGATAAACTTTCGCGGGGCCCTGCCACAGGTCCCAGTCGAGGGTGTCGGGGACGGGGGGCGTCTCGGTGGGGCGGGGCTTGCCCTGCGTGGGCCACCACTTGCCGGGGCGGTCAGACCAGGAGTGAATCTCCTTGACCGCGCCGATGGCGCCCGCGTCGATCCACTCCTTGGTGAGGCGGATGCCCTCGCCGCCGTGGCCGCCGTTGCCCATCTGGGTCACGGCCTTGGTCTCAAGCGCGACCTTGCCCATGCGGTTGGCCTCCTCGATGGTGTGGGCCATGGGCTTCTCGACATAGACGTGCTTGCCCAGGCGCATGGCCGCGATGGAGATGGGCGCGTGCCAGTGGTCGGGTGTGCCGATGATGACCGCGTCGATGCTCTTTTCCTTCTCGAGCAGGATGCGGTAATCCTGATAGAACGGGCGGCCGGGGTAGTCATTGTTCATGCGCGGCTCGTGGCGGCGGTCAACGTCGCACAACGCGCCGATGTTGACGTTGGGCAACTCGGACATCGCCTTCGTCACGCCGCCGCCCTGCCCGCCGATGCCGATGCCGGCGATGTTCAGTTTCTCGGACGGCGGGAGCGTGTCCGCCGTCTGACCTATCACATGGCGCGGCAAGATTGTGAATGCCGCCGCCGAAGCGGACGACGCCGCAAGGAACCCCCTGCGGGAAAGCGTCACTTTTTTCATGATTGAATCCTCCTCGGTGTTTTGGATAATCCAGTTTCGCACGGCGCAGGGAAATAATCAATCTAAAAGTGAGGGGAAAATCAGGCGGGCGGAAATCGGCTGGAAATTTGACCGGGAAAAACACCTTGCCCCCTCCGCGCCTCTGCGTCCCAGCGCGAAAATAGACCTGCCCAAAATAATCGTTCGTTTTTGTTACACAGAGTTTCACAGAGGGGTCACAGAGGCACACGGAGTTTTTTTAGAGAATTTCTCTGTGGTTCTCTGTGTAACATTTATTCCTCTGTTTTCTTTAACCACAATGGACACTATAGAATTCACAATGGACACTATTATTGTGCCTATTGTGAAAACTATTGTGCCTATTGTGGTTTAAAATCAATCCTGTTAATCCTGTCAAAAAAATCACCCGTTTTTATTCTCACACAAAGGCACAAAGGTCACGAAGGATTTTTTTGACAGGATTACCTGCTCCTTTCGACTTGCCCTTTTTTCCTTTGTATCCGTTGTGCCTTTGCGTGAGATATTGGGAATCCGCATTTCCCGCTCGCCAAGTGGCACGGTCTTTGCTAATCTACGTGTTTCCTTTTGGAAAAGGATAAGGAACATTCACTCAAGAAGAGGAGACAGGATGCTGACGGTCAATAACCTCACGAAGGATTTCGGACCGATACGGGCGGTGAAGGGCGTGTCCTTCACGGTCGGGAAGGGCGAGGTCCTCGGGTTCCTCGGCCCGAACGGGGCGGGGAAGTCAACGACGATGCGCATGATCACGGGCTTCATCCCGCCGACGGCGGGCACGGCCTCGATCTGCGGGCATGACATCATCACGGCCCCGGTCGCGGCCAAGCGCTGCATCGGGTACCTGCCGGAGAACGCGCCAAGTTATCACACGATGACTGTGACAGACTTTCTCATGTTCGTGGGGCGCGTGCGCGGGCTCGAGGGCGCGGCGCTGTCCGCGAAGGTGGGCGCGGCCGTCGAGAAGAGCCGCCTGGAGCCGGTGCGCAACCAGACGATCGAGACGCTCTCGAAGGGCTACCGGCAGCGCACGTGCTTCGCGCAGGCGATCCTGCACGACCCGCAGGTGCTGGTCATGGACGAGCCGACGGACGGGCTGGACCCGAACCAGAAGTTCGTGGTGCGGGAGATGATCCGGGAGATGGCGGCGGACAAGGCGATCATCGTCTCGACGCATATCCTGGAGGAGGTGGACGCGGTCTGCACGCGGGCGATCGTCATCGCGGGCGGGGAGGTCGTGGCGAACGGCACGCCGGCGGAGCTGAAGGCGCGCGACCCGCAGGGGCGGCTGGACGTGGTGTTCCGTAAACTGACGATGGGGGGGGCGTAGGCCATGGCGAACATCAAGACTGTGAAGGCGATTTTCAAGCGGGAGTTCAAGGCGTATTTCGACTCGCCGGTGGCGTATGTGTTCCTCGTGGCGTTCCTCGCGCTGGTGGGGTTCCTGACGTTCGGCGTGACGATGTTCTACGAGCGGCGGCAGGCGAGCCTGATGCCGTTCTTCATGTGGCACCCGTGGGTCTATCTGCTGCTGGTTCCGGCGGCGACGATGGGGCTGTGGGCGGAGGAGCGGCGCACGGGGACGATCGAGCTGCTGCTGACGCTGCCGGTGACGCTGGCGGAGGCGCTGGCGGGGAAGTTCCTGGCGGCGTGGGCGTTCATCGCCATCGCGCTGGGGCTGACGTTCCCGATCGTGCTGACGACGGCGTGGCTGGGGAGCCCGGACATGGGGGCGATCGTGTGCGGCTATGTGGGGTCGTTCTTCCTGTCGGGGGCGTGCGTGGCGATCGGGGTGTTCGCGTCGGCGCTGTCGCGCAGCCAGGTGATCGGGTTCGTGATCGCGCTGGCGATCTGCCTGTTCATGCTGATCATCGGGTTCAGCCCCATCATCAGCGCGGTGGCGCAGTGGGGGGTTCCGGCGGCGGTGGTGAGCGCGATCGCGTCGTGCAGCCTGATGCAGCATTTCGACGCGATGCAGCGGGGGGTCGTTGACCTCGCGGACATCGCGTATTACATCGGGGTCATGGTGTTCATGCTCGCGGCCGCGCATGTGGTGACGGACAACCGCAAGGCCAGCTAATCTCGCAGGAGGATTCTCACAATGGAACAGAAGAATAAATCGTTTGCGCGTTTCACCACCGGTGCGCTGGGGCTGGTCTGCCTGCTCTTCATCATCGGCGCGGTGAACATGATCGCCGCGAACCTGCGCATCCGCGCGGACCTCACGGCGGAGCGGCTCTACACGCTCTCGAAGGGCTCGCGGGCCATCCTCGGCAAGCTCGAGAGCGATGTGACGCTGAAGTTTTATTTCAGCCGCAGCGCGGCGGAGATGCCGATGCAGCTGAAGACCTATGCGGACCAGATCCAGGACCTGCTGAAGGAGTATGAGATCGCGGGCAAGGGGCGCGTCGCCCTCGAGGCCTTCGACCCGAAGCCGGACTCGGACGCGGAGGAGTGGGCCCAGCGCTACGGCGTGGAGCCGCAGCAGACGTCGATGTTCGGCCCGCCCGTCTATTTCGGGCTGGTGGCGGTCAGCGGCGACCGCGAGCAGGTCATCCCCGGCTTCAGCCCGCGCAGCGAGCCGACGCTGGAGTACGACATCACGCGCCTCGTCACGCGCGTGGCGTGGCCCGAGAAGCCCGTCATCGGCGTGATGAGCAGCCTCAGCGTGCTGGGCGCGCCCATGAACCCGATGATGATGATGCAGCGCCGCCAGCAGCCCGACCAAGGCTGGGCCGTCTTCCAGGAGCTGCGCAAGGACTACACCGTGCGCGAGGTCGCCGCCGACGCGGACGCCATCGAGCCGGACATCCGCGCGCTCGTCGTCGTCCACCCCAAGGACCTCTCGGACGCGACCCTCTTCGCGCTCGACCAGTTCGTGCTGCGCGGCGGCCGGCTGATCGTCTGCGTGGACCCGTTCAGCATCGCGGACTTCCAGGCCAACCAGCAGCAGAACCCCATGATGATGCAGATGGGCGGCGGGCAGGCCGGGCCCTCCACGCTCGGCAAACTGTTCGACGCGTGGGGCGTGACGTTCGACACCTCGAAGATCGTCGCGGACATGTCCTGCGCCACCAAGCTCAACGCCGGCAACGGCCGCGTGGAGGACAACCCCGCGTTCCTCTCGCTCTCCGCCGCCAACCTCGGCAAGGGCGACCTGCTCACCGCGCAGCTCTCGCAGGTGATGATGCCCTTCGCGGGCGCGTTCACCTTCGCGGAGGGCAACGGCATCGCCGTGACCCCGCTCATCACCTCCTCGAAGGACGACGCGTGCCTCGTGGACCAGATGAACGCGCAGTTCGGCATGGGCGCCATGCGCGCGCAGCTGAAGCCCGACGGCGTCCAGCGCATCCTCGCCGCGCGCCTGCAAGGCACGTTCAAGACCGCCTTCCCGAACGGCGTCGAGGGCGCCACCAACGCGCCCCCCGAAGTCCTCGCCTCCGGCAACGGCACCGTCGTGCTCTTCGGCGACGCGGACTTCATGCAGGACCAGTTCTGCTTCCAGAGCGTCCCCTCGCTGTTCGGCAACATGATGCAGCCCATCAGCGAGAACATGACGCTCTTCGGCAACACCGTCGAGCAGCTCGCCGGGCGCGAGGAGCTCATCGGCGTGCGCTCGCGCGGGCAGTTCAACCGCCCCTTCACCAAGGTGGACAAGCTCGAGGCCGAGGCCATGAAGAAATGGCGGGACCGCGAGGAGACCCTCCAGCAGGACCTCCAGGAGACCCAGCAGCGGATCAACGCCATGGCGCAGGAGAAGAAAGGCATGGAGCGCCTCATCCTCTCCAAAGAGCAGAAGGCCGAGCTCGAGAGCTTCCGCAAGAAGCAGATGGAGACGCGCAAAGAGCTCAAGAACGTCCGCAAGAACCTCAACCGCGACATCGAGCGCCTCGGCCTGACCCTGAAGCTCGTGAACATCGCCCTCGTCCCCGTGCTGGTCGTCGCCTTCGGCGTCTGGCGCGGCGCGCGCCGGAAAAAACGCTAACGGATCTTTGACAGGATTAACAGGATTGAAAAGATTAACAGGATTAGGTTTTGTTTCTAGAAACTAGAAACTAGAAACTCAAAAGGACCAGACCATGACGACGAAGAAACTGATTACGCTTGCGGCCGCGGCCGCTGTCCTGGGCGGGCTCGCCTACATGAGCTCCAACGCCAAGAAACTCAAGACCCCCGCCCTCGCCGGGAAGCCCGTGCTCAAGACCCTCGACCTCGAGGCGGTCCAGCGCATCGAGGTCTCCGACAACGGGCAGAAGGGCCTCACGCTCGAAAGCACGGACGCGGGCTGGGTCGTGAGCTCCCTCTTCGGCTACCCCGCCGACATCACCAAGATCCGCGAGAACCTGCTCGCCCTCGCCGACCTGAAGATCGGGCAGGTCGCCAAAGGCAAGAAGCTCGGCGACGCGCGGCTCGTTGACCTCCAGGACGCGGCCGGCAAATCGCTCGCCACCCTCCGCCTCGGCGAGATGAAGATGCGCGAGGCCACCGGCCAGATGGCCATGTACGGCGGCGGCGCGTACCCCGACGGGCGCTACGTCGCCACCGAAGGCGACGCCGTCTATCTCGTCAAGGAGACCCTCGACGCATTCGACGGCGACCCCAACCGCTGGATCGACACCCAGCTTGCCGCCGTCCCCGTGATCCAGATCACGTCCGCCGAGTTCACCGTCGAAGGCGAGCGCCTGACGCTGGCGAAGAACGCCGGGACATGGGCGCTCGACGGCCTGGGCGAAGGCGAAGAGCTCGACGCCTCCAAGCTGCACGGTATCGACTCCGTGCTGGGACGCCTCAGCTTCAGCGCCGTCGCCGACCCCGCGCTGACCGACGAGCAGCTCGGCTTCACCACCGGCGCCGTCTTCAGGGTGGCGCTCACCGGCGGCGAGACCTACACCGCCACCCTCGGCGCCGCCGCCGGGGCCGACCGCTACTTCAAGATCAGCGCGGCCTTCACCCCCGAGGACATCCCCGTCGAGCCCGCCGAAGGCGAAGACCCCAACCCCGCCGTGCGCGCCTCCAAGCTCAGCCGCAACGCCAAGATCGCCGAGATGGTCAACGACTTCAACGCCATCGCCGGCAAGTGGGTTTACCTCATCCCCGCCTACACCGCCGACGCCATGACCAAACGCCGCGCCGACGTGGTGAAGCCCAAGGAACCCCCCAAGCCCGAGGAAGAGGCGCCCGGTTCAGAATAGCGGCAAAGGGGCGCGGGCGTATGCGCCCCTGAAGGGGCATTCCTGCCCGCATTAGACACGGGCAGAAATTCCCCTTCAGGGGCGCATACAGCCCGTGCCACCTTGGTCTCACCTTTTCTTCCACTGCACGGTGTGTGTGCCGGAGGGGATGTCGTCGAGGACGATGCGGCCGCCCTCAAACACGGCCGGAACCGTTTTGCCGTTGTGGGTGAGCTCGCGGTCGCGGACGGGGAAGGGGGGGAGCTCGAGGCGGGCAGTCATGTTGACGGGTATCTCGACGGTGAGCCGGTAATACCTGCCTTGCTCTTGCCGCACGGCGACGGTGACGGGGCCGCGGATGGTGGGGACGATGCCGCGCACTTCCAGGTCGGCGGCCTGCGGGCGGATGAGCGCTTTGCCGAAGCCCGGCGTGAGCGGGCGCAGGCCCAGCACGTAGCGCGGGATGATGTTGGCGGGCACCGCGCCCCAGGCGTGGTTCCAGTCCTGGTTGGGCTTGAATTTCTGCCCCCACGCCTCCATGGTGATGGTGGAGCCTTCGCGCATCATGTTGACCCAGCTGCGCTCGCCCATGCTGGTCATCAGCTGGATCGCGGCATCGTCCATGCCGGCCTCGAAGAGGGCCTCGAGCAGGTATTGCGCGCCGTAGGTGCTGCACGCCATGCCGCGCGACTGGACGTAGGCGGCGACGCTGGCGCGTTCCGTCTCCGGCACAAGCCCGAACGCGAGCGGCAGCATGTTCGCGTGGAGGGAGGCGTGGCCTGAGCCTTCGCCGTCCACATAGCGGCCGTTCTTCTCGTCGTAAAACACCCTGTTGAAGGCGGCGGTTATCGCCTCGGCCAGCTTGCGGCAGGACCGCGCGTCGGTCTCGTTGCCGAGGGCCTCGGCGATGTCTGCCATCTGCCGCAGGTTGAGGCAGAAGAATGCGTTGACCACGGCGTTGACGGGCTTGAAGTCGAAGCCGTCGCGCTCGGTGGCGGGCCAGTCAACGATGTCGCGGATGCCGGAGTCCCTGGGCGCGTCGGGGCCGCCGGTGACGAGCAGGCCGTCGGTGCGGCGCGCGTGGGGGATCAGCAGCTTGTCCTGCTTGAGTTTCGCGTAGCACCGCGCGAGCGATTGCGTGTTGCCCGTGTACATCCAGTCGGCCCAGGCCATCATGATGGAGTGCTGCTTCCATTCGGTGGGCCAGGTGGGGTTGTCCATGAGGTATTCGTGGGTGAAGCGCGCGAGGGTGAACTCGCGGTCGAGGGCGTAGTGGCAGAGCTGGTTGATGTAGGCGTCGGCCTCGTAGGGGATGCGCTCGCGGTCGCCGTCAACATAGATGCCGGCGTAGGTGGTGGCCTTGACGCTGTATTTGGAGAACGCATAGACGCGGTCGAGGATGCGGTCGCTGGAGACGAAGGCGGCGGCCTTGTCGTCGAACGGGTAGAAGACGGCGATCTGGCGGATGGCGTCGGGGGTGACGGGGAAGGGGCATTCCTCGACCTCCACGTAGCGGAAGGGCATGATGACGCCGATTTCGGCGGGGAGGGGGATCGCGTCGCCGGTGGTGTTGCGCATGTCGGCCTCGAAGGGCACGCGGTAGGCGTTGGGCCGGGTGAGCGCGCCGCTGACGTTCGCATAGCGGATCGTGCCGCCGGGCTGGGCGTCCACGACATCGCCATCCGCTTTCTCGCCGACGTGCAGGACGAACGGCCCGATGTAGGGCTTGTTGTTTTGCGGGATGAGGTCGATCCACCCGAACGCGGCTTTGCCGAAATCGACGAAGGCGTGGCCCTTCGCGTTCGTCACGACGCTGACGGGCTTGACGGGGGCCTGCGTGAGCGGGTAGCGCTGCGTCATGTCGCCGTCGAGATCGGGGGCGGTCATGAACGAGACGTTCTGCGACCACGCGCCTTGGCGGTCGCGGCTGTCCCACGCGCACACGCGCCAGCAGACGGTCGCGTTCGTCGGCAGCGGCTTGCCGTCATAGACGATGAAGAGCGATTGCCCCGAGGCGACCTTGCCGGAGTCCCAGAGGTCGGGCGCGTCCGCCCGCAGGAAGGACGTGGAGGTCGCGACCTGGATGCGGTAGGCGGTCTGGCGGTCACCCTGCCGCCCCTCCTTGAAGGCCCACGAGAACTGCGGCGCGGGGTCGGTCACGGCGACCCACCCCGGTTTCGCGAGCAGCCCGCACATCAGGTCGTGCGGCATCAGCGCGAGCGCCGGCACCGCCAGCAGGGAACAGATCGGCAAGGCAGACAAGGCGCGTTTCATGGTCGCATCTCCGATTAGAATTTCAGGCCCAGGCCCACGGTGTAGCGGGTGTCGTCCTTTTTCTGGTCAGCCGGGGGCTGTGAATTGTAGAGGAGCATGGCGCGGCCTTCCACGAACCAGCTCGCCGTAATCTGCGCGCGCAGGCCGGCATCCGTGGTGACGAGGTAAGCGCTCGTCGTATCAAGGTTCTCCAGAATCTCGAGGTTGTGGAAGAGGCTGACGCGCTCGCCGAAATCCTTCTTGACGTGGTATGCGCCGCGCGCGGAGAGATACGTGTCCTTCTCGTCAAGCGCCGAATACTTCTCGTCCACATACGCCGCGCCAAGCTCCGTGAAGATGTTCCAGCTGTCCGTCTCGACCCACTGGTAGCCGAGGCCGACGCCCGCCGTCAGGCGGTGGTCCAGCTCGAGAATCTTGTCCTTGTAGTAACGCGCGTTTGCGTAGGTGTAGAAACGCTTCGACCAGAAATAGTCGAACTTCCCGCCGAAGAAGAAATTGTCCGCGGTCGTCTCGTCCACGCCGCTTTCCGTCTTCTGCTGCGAGTGGAAATAACCGGCGTCCACGGTCGTGCGCGTGTCCTCCGAGCGGCGCACCGCATCCGCCATGATGCTGGCGTTGCGGTTGACCGAGTTGCCGGCGGTCTCCATGTAGCTGGCGACGGCCGAGCCTGTCCAGCGCACCTTCTCGGGGTTGACCTTCGTGATTTGGGCGACCTCCAGCGTGCGCCTCTGACCGTCGCCGACCACGACCGCGACGCCATCGCCGTCGGCCGCTTGCACGCGCTGCTGCACGGTCGTCCCGTCGTCGAGGACAATCTCGACAGGCTCATCCGTCGAGAACGTCTGGATGTCCTCCATCGCCAGGGTAACATCGCCCGCCACCTTGGAGGCGAACAGCATTTTGCCGCCCTTGACCTCTTTAACCGTTCCTGTAAGGCGGTCGCCCGATTTGAAGGTGACCGTGTCCGCATGGCCTGCCGTCGCCAGCAGCCCCATGATTGCCAAAGGTAGAATGATTTTTTTCATAGCCTAATATCATACTATACCGGGCGCTCCTTTGCAACCCTAATTTCAGCGGCGGGACACGTTTCGCGTAACGCGCATAACCCAATCCTAGTGTCCTGTAAAATACAGATGACGGAATAGGGGATTATCCTGTTTGGATGGCGTGATATGGAGGGCGAGACAGGGGACCCCATTGGCGCGGCGTGCGGCCAATGGGGCAGGAAACCGCAATGTGTCTAACGGCTCGCGAGGACGCTCGCCCTCCAATTGGGACACAAAACCGAAGTGCATTTTACTTGGACGTTGAATATTCCGTGTTGAATATTGGATATTCCCCGAGGGCTTTCAGCCTTCGCCTTGCCCTCGGGCAGGAATGCCCGAGCCACCTTAACTTGGATATTGAATATTCCGTGTTGAATATTGGATATTCTCCGAGGACTTTCAGCCCTCGCCTTGCCCTCGGGCAGGAATGCCCGAGCCACCTTAACTTGGACGTTGAATATTCCGTGTTGAATATTGGATGTTCTCCGAGGACTTTCAGCCCTCGCCTTGCCCTCGGGCAGGAATGCCCGAGCCACCTTAACTTGGACGTTGAATATTCCGTGTTGAATATTGGATATTCTCCGAGGGCTTTCTGCCTTTTTGGTTCGCGCCGCTATATGACAACTTCAAGCTAAAACATTATACACATTCTGGCGGAATGTGGGTTAATCCTGTCAAGAAACCTTCATGCCTTTAGCGTGGGAAAAAAAGAGACCGGCGGGGTTCACCCCGCCGGTCTCCTTTTTAATGCGCCCGCCCGCCTTAGTTGAACACTTCGTCGAACTGAGTCTGCACATCGGCCTGAAGCGCTTTCATCTCTTCCTCGCTGATGGGCTCGGCCATCGGGACGAGCTTGATGTGGCGGTGCAGCGGGAAGCCGGTGCCGCCGGGGATCAGATGCCCGAGGATGACATTCTCCTTGAAGCTGCGGAGCTCGTCCACGCGCCCCATTGTGGCCGCGTCGGTCAGGACGCGGGTGGTGTCCTGGAAGGATGCGGCGGAGATGAAGCTGTCGGTCTCGAGCGAGGCTTTGGTGATGCCGAGCAAGGCAGGCTGAGCCTCTGCGGGGCGCTTGCCTTCCGCAACGATCTCCTCGTTGATCTCAAGGAAGCGCTGACGCGAGACTTGCTCGCCCCACAGGAAATCGGTGTCGCCCGGGTTGGTGATGCGCACCTTGCGCAGCATCTGGCGGACGATGATCTCGATGTGCTTGTCGTTAATCTCCACGCCTTGCAGACGGTAAACCTGCTGCACTTCGTTGACGAGGTAACGCTGTAATTCCTGCGGGCCGCACACGTCGAGGATTTCCTGCGGCACGATCGGGCCTTCCGTGAGCTGCTGGCCTTTCTTGACGCGGTCGCCCTTGAACACGACGACCTGCTTGCCCATCGGGATGAGGTGCTGCTCGTCGTACCCGGTGATCTCGTCACGGATAATCAGGCAGCGCCTGCCGCGCTGGTGCTCGCCGAAGTCCACAATGCCCTCAATCCTCGAAATCTCCGCCGCGTCCTTCGGCTGGCGGGCCTCGAAGAGCTCTGAGACGCGCGGCAGACCGCCCGTGATGTCACGGGTCTTGGCCTCTTTACGCGGCGTCTTCGCAAGCATCATGCCGGGGGAGACTTTCGCGCCTTCCTTCACCATGACAATCGCGCCGGCGGGGATGTGGTTGAAACCCAGCACCTCGCCCGTCTTCGGGTCGCGGAGGGTAATCTGCGGATGCAACTCCTCCTTCGTCTCCAGCACGAGCAGGGTCTGCGCACCCGTGGTGTGGTCCTGATCGGTGCGCACGGACACATCGTCCACAAAGTCCTGGAACGACACGACACCGTGATGCTCCGCGAGAATCGGCAGCGAGTGCGGATCCCACATGGCCACGCGCTGGCCGGCATTGACGGCCGCGCCGTCTTCCGCCAGCAGCACCGCGCCGGTCTGCAGGTTGTAGGTGTCAATCTCGTTGCCGCTGGCATCCACAATCTCAATGCAGCCGTTCTTGTTCAGCACCACGAGGTGCCCCTCGTTGTTGCGGACGGTGCGCAGGTCAACGTACTTGATGAACCCGGCGTTCTTCAACACGATTTCTGGCGCCTTGGAGACGGTGGAGGCCGTGCCGCCGATATGGAAGGTACGCATCGTGAGCTGCGTGCCTGGCTCGCCGATGGACTGCGCCGCGATGATGCCGACCGCGACGCCGATCTCGACGGGCCGCCCCGTCGAGAGGTCGCGGCCATAGCACTTGGCGCACATACCGTGCGGCGCATCGCAGGTGAGGCCGGAACGGATCCACACGCGCTCGACGCCCGCGTCCTCGATGGCCTTGCAGTGCGCCTCGTCAATCTCCACGTTGGACGGGACGACGGTCTCGCCCGTGGACGGGTGGCGTATCTCGTGCAGCGCGGTACGGCCCAAGATACGGGCGCGCAGCGGGATGAGCGTCTCGTCGCCTTCCTCAACGGACTCGACCTCGATGCCGTTGACCGTGTTGCAGTCCTGAATCGTGATGATGACATCCTGCGACACGTCCACCAGCTTGCGCGTGAGGTACCCGGCGTCCGCGGTCTTGAGCGCGGTGTCGGCCAGGCCCTTGCGCGCGCCGTGCGTCGAGATGAAGTATTCCAGCACGCTCAGGCCCTCACGGAACGACGCGAGAATCGGGCGCTCAATGATCTCGCCGGACGGGTTCGCCATCAGGCCGCGCATACCCGCCAGCTGGCGGATCTGGAGCTTCGAGCCACGCGCCTTGGAGTCCACCATCATATAGACGGGGTTGGTCTCTGTCGGTTCGGGGGCCGCCTCCGTGACGTTGCGGTCGATGGTCTTGTACAGGTCGTCCGAGACTTTCTCGGTGGCCGCCGTCCAGATGTCAACGATCTTGTTGTGGCGCTCGCCGTCGGTGATGACGCCGACTTGGAACTGGCCGTCAACCTTATCGACCTCCGCATACGCATTGGTGATAATCTCATCCTTGACCTTCGGTCGGATCATATCCTTCAGGCCCATGGAGACACCCGCGAGGCAGGCGTGCTTGAAGCCGAGGGTCTTGAGCTCGTCCAGCGCCTTGACGGTGCGGGCGTGGCCCGCCACCTGATGGCAATGGAGAATCAGGTCGCCCAGCTTGCCCTTGTCAACCTTGTCGTTCACGAAGCCCAGCTCCTCGGGCCACAGCTCGTTGAAAATCACGCGCCCGGCGGTGGTCTCAATCGCGCGCACGTCCGGCGCACCGAAGCGGCGCCCCCTGACGCCGAAATCCGGGTTGCGGAAACGGATACGGGTATGATAGCCGATGGCCCCATCCGCCAGCGCGAAGTCCACCTCGCCCGTGTCGTTGAACAGCGGCAGGTGCTCCTCGCCCGCCGGCGCCTTGCCCGCCAGCTTATTGGCGAGCTTGTCCTGCTGGCTCGGGATCGTAAGGTAGTAGATGCCCAGCGCGATGTCCTGCGTCGGCGTCATGATGGACTTGCCGGAGGCGGGCGAGAAGATGGAGTTGGACGCCAGCATCAGCAGGCGGCTCTCCAGCTGCGCCTCGACCGACAGCGGCACGTGCACGGCCATCTGGTCGCCGTCGAAGTCCGCGTTGAACGCCGTGCACACCATCGGGTGGATGCGGATGGCCTCGCCCTCGATCAGGACCGGCTCGAAGCTCTGAATCGACAAGCGGTGCAACGTCGGCGCACGGTTCAGCATGACCGTCTTGCCCTTGGTGACCTCCTCGAGGATGTCCCACACCTGGTCATCGTGGCGCTCAATCATCTTGCGCGCCGTGCGCACGGTGTGGCAGATGCCCTTCTCCTTCAGGCGGCGGATGATGAACGGCTCGAACAGCGTGAGCGCCATCTTCTTCGGCAGGCCGCACTGCGTGAGCTTCAGCTCCGGCCCGACGACAATCACGGAGCGCCCCGAATAGTCCACGCGCTTGCCGAGCAGGTTCTGGCGGAAGCGGCCGGTCTTGCCCTTGAGCATATCGCTCAGCGATTTCAGCGGGCGGCTGCCCGCGCCCGCGACCGGGCGGCCATGGCGGCCGTTGTCGAACACCGCGTCCACCGCCTCCTGCAACATGCGTTTTTCGTTGCGGATGATGACATCCGGCGTCTTGAGCGCGAGCAGGTTCTTCAGGCGGTTGTTGCGGTTGATGACGCGGCGGTACAAATCGTTCAGGTCGGACGTCGCGAAACGCCCGCCCTCCAGCGGCACCAGCGGGCGCAGCTCCGGCGGGATCACCGGCAGGCAGCTCAGGATCATCCACTCCGGCTTCGCCTTGCTCATGCGGAAGCCGTCGGCGATTTTCATGCGCTTGGTAATCTTCTTGCGCGTCTGCTTGCTGCGCGTGTTCTCAATCTGCTCTTCCAAGCCGTGCATGACTTTGTCGAGGTTGATTTTATCGAGGCAACGCCGCACGGCCTCCGCGCCCATCATGGCCTCGAAGTTCTCGCCATACTTCTCGAGCGCGTCATGGTACTCCATTTCGGACATCAGCTGCAGCGGGCGCAGGGGCGTGTCCATGGGGTCGATGACCATGTAGTCCTCGTAATAAAGGACGCGCTCGAGCTCGTTCACCGTCTTGTCGAGGACGAGGCCGATGCGGCTCGGGTTACACTTGAAGAACCAGATGTGCGAGACCGGGACGGCCAGCTCGATATGGCCCATGCGCTGGCGGCGCACGCGCGACACCGTGACCTCCACGCCGCAACGGTCGCACACCACGCCCTTGTGCTTGATGCGCTTGTACTTGCCGCACGAGCACTCCCAGTCACGCGTCGGGCCGAAGATTTTCTCGCAGAACAAACCGTCGCGCTCCGGGCGGTACGTCCGGTAGTTGATGGTCTCCGGGTTGCGCACCTCGCCACTGCTCCACGAACGGATGACTTCCGGTGCCGCCAACGCGATGCTCACCGCATCATAATGCGCGCTCGCGTCAAACATCCCGCCAAACAATTCTTTCACTGCATACGGATTCATGTACTGTGATCCTCCATTCGTTGCCTTAAATCCTTGCGGTCAAATCCTTGAACGTCTGCGCCGCGTCGCCGCCCAGCAAGCGCATATCGAGGCACAGGCCCCGCAGCTCGTTCATCAACACCGAGAACGATTCCGGCATCCCGGCATCGAGGGTGTTCTGCCCCTTCACAATCGTCTCGTAGATGCGCGTGCGGCCGCCGACGTCGTCGGACTTGACCGTCAGCAGCTCCTGAAGCGCATACGCCACGCCATACGCCTCGAGCGCCCACACCTCCATCTCGCCCATGCGCTGGCCGCCGTACTGGGCCTTGCCGCCCAACGGCTGCTGCGTGACGAGCGAGTACGGCCCCGTCGCGCGGGCATGAATCTTGTCCGTGACCAAGTGATGCAGCTTGAGCATGTAAATCTGCCCCACCACCACGCGCTGGTCAAACGGCTCGCCCGTGCGCCCGTCATACAGGACGGACTTGCCGTCCTCGCAAATCCATGCGTTTCCGCCGATCTCCTTCTCCTGCACCTTACGCGCCTGACGGAGCAGCTCGTCCACCTCCGCCTCCTTCGCGCCGTCAAACACCGGCGAGGCCGCATAGATGCCCAGCACCTTGCAGGCCAGCCCGAGGTACGTCTCGAACAGCTGCCCCAGGTTCATGCGCGACGGCACGCCCAGCGGGTTCAGCACGATGTCCACCGGGTTCCCGTCCGGCAGGAACGGCATATCGCAGTCCGGCACGATGCGCGCCACGACACCCTTGTTGCCGTGGCGGCCCGCGAGCTTGTCGCCGACCGACAGGTTCTTCTTCTCCGCGATATAGACGCGCACCTGCTTGATGACGCCGCCCTCGTCCACCAGCCCGCCGAAGTCCGCGCCGAAATCATCATCCGTCATCTCATCGACCTCCGCGAACTTCGGCCGGAAGTTGTTGATGATTTCCTCGATCTTCTGCTGCACCGGGCTGTTCTCGATCTGGATGTGGTCATGCGACCGCGCCAACCGCGCCAGCAGCGTCTTGGTAATTTTGCGGTTCGACGGGATGATGATCTCGCCCGAGTTGACATCCAGCACATCCAGCGGGATCTTCTCGCCCAACAGGATGTTGCACAGCGCCGTGGTCAAATCCTCCTCCAGCGCAAGTTTCTTCTTCTTGCGCTCCTCCTCGATGTCGCGCGGCTCCTTGGGCGCGGCATCCTCCTCCTCCTCCTTGTTCTCCGACAGCGACAGGAACGGGCGGCGCACATCCTGCTGGGACGTCACCTTCACGTCCATCACAATCCCATAGACGCCGCTCGGGACGGTCAGCGACGTGTCGCGCACGTCCGCCGCCTTCTCGCCGAAAATCGCCCGCAGCAGACGCTCTTCCGGCGCGAGCTCGCTCTCGCTCTTCGGCGTGATTTTGCCGACCAGGATATCGCCCGGCCGGATCTCCGCGCCGACGCGCACCACGCCATCCTGCCCAAGGTTCTTCAGCGCGTCCTCGCCGACGTTCGGGATGTCGCGCGTAATCTCCTCCGGGCCGAGCTTCGTGTCGCGCGCGCCCACCTCAAAGTCCTGGATGTGGATCGAGGTGAACACGTCGTCACGCACGATGCGCTCGCTCACGAGAATCGCGTCCTCAAAATTATAGCCCGACCACGGCATGAACGCGACCAGCAGGTTCTTGCCCAGCGCAAGCTCGCCATGGTGCGTCGCCGGGCCGTCCGCAAGGACATCGCCCTTCTTCACATGCTGCCCCGTCTTGACAATCGGCTTCTGGTTGAAGCACGTCCCCGCATTGCAGCGGCGGAACTTCTGGAGCGGGTAACGCTGCACCTGATCCTGAGCCTTGCGCCCCTTCGGTATCTTGCCGTCATCAGAGACCACAATCTCCGTCGCGGACACATACGCCACGGCACCCGCCTTCTGCGCCAGCACCGTCACGCACGAGTCCGACGCGGCGCGGCGCTCCAGGCCCGTCGCCACATACGGGCGCTCCGCCCGCAGCAGCGGCACGGCCTGCCGCATCATGTTCGCGCCCATCAGCGCACGGTTCGCGTCGTCATGCTCCAAGAACGGGATCAAGCCCGCCGCAATCGAAATCACCTGCATCGGCGACACGTCCATGTACTGCACGCGGCGGCGGTCCACGTCCTCGAACTCCGCCTTGTAACGCGCCGTCACGCGCTCCGACGCGAAACTGCCGTCCGGCTTCAAATCCGAGTTGGCCTGCGCGATGACGAAATTCTCCTCGACATCCGCCGACATATACTGCACCTCGTTCGTCACCTTGCCGTTGCGCACCACGCGGTACGGGCTCTCGATGAACCCGTACTGGTTGATGCGCGCGTAAATGCCCAGCGAGGAAATCAAGCCGATGTTCGGGCCTTCCGGCGTCTCGATCGGGCAGATGCGGCCGTAGTGGGACGGGTGCACGTCGCGCACCTCGAACCCCGCGCGCTCACGGCTCAGGCCGCCCGGCCCCAAGGCCGACAGGCGCCGCTTGTGCGCCAGCCCGCTCAACGGGTTCGTCTGGTCCATGAACTGCGACAGCTGACTGCGCCCGAAGAAATCCTGCACCACCGCCGACAGCGACTTGCTGTTCACCAGACGCGCCGGAGAAAGCACCCCGCTCGCCGGGTCGAACAACGTCATGCGCTCGCGGATCAGGCGCTCCGTGCGCGCCAGCCCGATGCGGCACTGGTTCTCCAGCAGCTCGCCCGCCGTGCGGATGCGGCGGCTGCCCAGATGGTCAATGTCATCCACCTGCTCCTTGCCGACGTAGATGCGCAGCAGTAGGCGCAGGGCCTCGATCACCTCGATGCCCGACTCGTCCAGCACGCGCAGATCCTCCGAGACCTTGCCCGCGAGGCCCAGGCGCTGGTTGATCTTGTGCCGGCCCACCTTGCCCAGGTCATAACGGCGCGGGTCAAAGAACAGGCGGCGGATGAGCGACTTCGCGTTGGAGGACGTCGCAGGGTCGCCGGGGCGCAGGCGCTTGTAGATGTCCTTCAGCGCGTCCTCCTCGCTGTGGATGCCGACCTTCGCGTCCTCGCGCAGGGTCTTGATCAGCACGCCCTCATCCGCGGACACATCCACCGTGCGGACCTTCGTGAACCCGGCGGCCGCGATCTTGTCCAGCGCGGCCAGCGTCACCGGCTCGAGGCGCTTGGCCAGGATCGTCTTCGACTCCATGTCCAGCACGTCCTCGCGGAAGAGCAGCATCTCGATGTTCGCCACGGTGTAGGTCTTCTTCGTCGAGAGCTCCTTGAACGTGTACACGAGCTTGAGGATGTCCTCATCCGTGCCGTAGCCCAGCGCGCGCAGGAGCGTGGTCACGTAAAACTTGCGGCGGCGGCGGCGGCGGTCCATATAGACCCACATGACGTCGCTCGAATCAAACTGGATCTCGATCCACGAGCCGCGGTCCGGGATCAGGCGCACGGAATAGAGGAGCTGCCCGTTCGGGTGCACGGCCTTTTCCGAGCAGATGCCCGGCGAGCGGTGCAGCTGCGAGACGATCACGCGCTCCGCGCCGTTGATGACGAACGACCCGTCGCGCGTCATCAGCGGGATCTCGCCCATATAGACCTCTTCCTCGCGGATCTCGTCGCCGTCCTTCAGGCGGAACGCGGCCTGCAGCGGCGCGGCGTAGGTGTTGCCGTCGGCAAGGGCGGCCAGGACATCGCATTTGGGCACGCCGATGTCATACTTCACGAAATCGATGGTGTAGCGCCCGTCATAACTGTCAATCGGGAAAACCTCGCGGAAGACGGCCTGCAAACCCTTTTCTTCGCGCTTGAGGGGAGCGGATTTCGTCTGGAGGAAATCCTCATACGACTGCGTCTGGATCTCAATCAAATCGGGCGGCTGAATAACGGCCTTCAGCTTGCCGAACACTTTGCGGTCAACCATTGCCTACCTCTGGTCTGGATGTTCAAAAATGTTACCAGCGCGGAGACCGCGCAGCCAGGGCCAACGCCCTGTCGCCCGCTGGGACGTGCCTTGCCTCGCCGCCGGCCGGTTGTGAATGGAAGTGTGGTAAGCTGCCACTTTTTTAACTGATTCACACTTCGGCCGTCGTCTGCAAAAGCCCGGCACCCAGATGCGTCGTGCCTCTCCTTTGGTAACGCGCGTGTTGACGACCTGCGGGCTTCTCCGCCGCGAGGGTAGCCCCCTGTTGGCGGAAAGCGCGGGCTGCCCGGGTCGTCACTCGGGCAGCCCCGCTCGTCAGCGAGGGAAGTTACTTCACCTCGACCTTGCCGCCGGCCTTCTCCAGCGCCTCCTTCAGCTTGGCGGCCTCGTCCTTGCTCACGCCCTGCTTGACGGGTTTGGGCGCGCCCTCGACCAAGTCCTTGGCTTCCTTCAGCCCCAGGCCCGTGATGGTGCGCACTTCCTTGATGACGGCGATCTTCGCGGTCGCGCCGACCTCGGTGAGGATCACGTCAAACTCGGTCTTCTCCTCCACCGGCGCGGCGGCGGCGGGCGCGGCGGCCACGGCCACCGGCGCGGCGGCGGTCACGCCCCACTTGTCTTCCAGCGCCTTCACCAGTTTCGAAATCTCAAGCACCGACAGGTTGCTCAGAAACTCAATCACTTCTTCGTTCGTCATTTCTCGTTTTTCCTTTTTGTTGTGCAACCGCCTGCGTTGTTTCACACAGGCGGGGTCACCCCCCGACGCGCCGCCCCGCACCCGCGGGGCCCCGTCAGGCGGCTTTTACGACACACCTTATGCCGCAGATCCGTTCTCTTCGTTCTTCTTGTCCTCGTAAGCCTTCAGCGCGTACAGCACGTTCAGCAACGGCGCGTTGAGCACGCGCACGAAGCTCGTCGCCGGCGCCATGAGCGTCGCCAGCAGGATGCCGCGCATCGCGTCCTTCGACGGCAGCTTCGACAGCTCCTCCACGTCCGCCGCGCTCAGCATGGCCTGCTCGACGTTCGCGCCCTTCACCGCCGCCTTGTCGTTCTTCTTCACGAACTCCGTCAGCGCCTTCGCCACCTCGGCCACGTCGCCCGTGCCGGTGATGACCGCCGTCGGGCCGGTGAGGATCGCGGACAGGTCGTCCCAGCCCATCTCCTTGGCGACCTTCGCCAGGTAGGTGTTCTTCACGACCATGACGCGCGACTGGTGCTTCGCGAGCAACTGGCGCAACGCCGTGAACTGGCCAACCTTCAGGCCGCCGTAGTTCAGCACGAAACAGAAGTCCGACGCCTTCACCCGGTCGATGACTTCATTCAGGATAGATATTTTCTCGATTCTCATGGGTCGTTACTCCTGTTACTCCTTGATCAGGACACGCACGCCCGCGCCCATCGTCGAACACACCGTCATCGCGCGCAGGAACGTGCCCTTCGCCGCGGGCGGGCGCTCGGCCTTCACCGCCTCCATGATGGACTTGATGTTGCCGATCAGCTTCTCCGCCTCGAAGCTCGCCTTGCCGCACAGGATGCCGACATTGCCGCCGCGATCCATGCGGAAGTCCACCTTGCCGCCCTTGGCCGCCTTCACGGCCGCGGCCGTGTCGTCCGTCACCGTCCCCGTCTTGGGGTTCGGCATCAGGCCGCGCGGGCCCAGCACGCGGGCGATCTTGCGGACCTCCTTCATCGCGTCCGTCGTCGAGATGGCCACGTCGAAATCCGTCCAGCCGTTCTTGATTTTCTCGATGAGGTCCTCGTACCCGACCTCCTCCGCCCCGGCGGCCTTCGCCTCGTCGGCGTGCTGGCCCGCCGCGAACACGACCACGCGCACCGCCTTGCCCGTGCCGTTGGGCAGGTTCACCGTGCCGCGCACCGTCTGGTCCGTCTTGCGGATGTCCACCCCGAGGCGGAAGGAGACCTCGACGGTCTCGTCAAACTTCGCGTTCGCGTTGGCCTTCACGAACGCGATGGCGTCCTCGAGGCTCACCGCATCCTTGGGCGCCTTCTTCAAAATGTCTGTGTAGCGTTTGCCATGCTTAGCCATGTCCTGCCTCCCTTAGTCAACGACCTCGATGCCCATGTTGCGCGCCGTGCCCTCGATCATCCGCATGGCGGCCTCCTCGCTGGTTGCGTTCAGGTCCGCCTTCTTGATCTGCACGATGTTGCGGATCTGCTCGCGCGTCACCTTGCCGACCTTGTCGCGGTTCGGCACGCCCGATCCCTTCGCCAGCCCGGCCTCCTTCTTCAGCAGCGCGGAGGCGGGGGGGCTCTTGAACACGAGCGAGAAACTGCGGTCCGCATACACCGTGATGACCACGGGGATGATCAGGCCCGCCTTGTCTTGGGTCTTGGCGTTAAACTCCTTGCAGAACGCCATGATGTTCACGCCTTGGGAGCCCAGCGCGGGCCCCACAGGCGGCGCAGGATTCGCCGCGCCCGCGGGAATCTGCAATTTCACGGTAGCCGTGATTTTCTTCGCCATTTTCTACCTGCCTTCTTGTCTGTCGCGCCCCTCCCGGTATCCCTGCCGGTGCGAACGGGGCGCAGTTGACGAGCCTCACACGGGCCGCCGCCTCACGCCTGCTCCAGGCTGACGCGCTCGACCTGCCCGTACTCCAGCTCCACCGGGGCCGAGCGTCCGAATATCGCCACGGACACCTTCAGCTTGCCCCGGTCGGGATCCACCTCATCGATCACGCCGCTGAAACTCATGAACGGCCCGTCGATGATCTTCACGGTCTCGCCCGGCTCGAATTCGACCTTGGGCCTGACCTTCTCCTTCTTCTCCGCCGCCTGGTTGACGACCGCGTCAACCTCCTCGGCGGAAAGCGGCACGGGGCGCTCGCCCCCGATGAAGCCGATGACGCCTGGCGTCTCTTTGAGGAAACGCCACGTCGGCTCCAGCACCCGGCGCTCCGTATCGTACAGCACCAGGTTGATTAGCGCGTAGCCCGGGAAGAACTTGCGCGTCACGGTCGTCTTCACGCCGTTCTTCACCTCGGAGACCTTCTCCGTGGGGATGACCACCTCGCCGATGTACTCCCCCATCTCCTCCAGCCGGGTGCGCGCCTCGATCGAGCGCTTCACCTTCTGCTCCTGCCCCGTCAGCGTGTGCAGGACGAACCATTGCTTCGTCATGACCTACTCTCCGGCTTAGAGGCTATGGAAAAGGTTTAGCGCGTGCTCGATGACCTTGTCGCAGCAGAGCACCACGACCGCCAGGATCACGATGAACGTGACCACGACATACGTCGATTCCACCAGCTCCTGCCGGCTGGGCCAGGTGACCTTCTTGAATTCGACGCCCACCTCGCCCAAGTACGCGCCCACCTTTTGGACAATCTGTTTCATAACCTTTGTTTCCCCGGTCCCACTGCAAAAAAAACATCCGCCGCCCACACCCGCGTGACAGCGGGCGGGTTGGCAGGCCAGGAGGGAGTCGAACCCCCATCTACGGTTTTGGAGACCGCTGCTCTGCCATTGAACTACTGGCCTAAGAAATCGCCCCTACTTCGTCTCGCGGTGCAGCGTGCGCTTGCGCTCCGTCGGGCAATACTTCTTCATCTCCAGACGGTTCGGTTGCGTGCGCTTGTTGCGCGTCGTCGTGTAATTGCGGCGCTTGCACTCCTGGCAAGCCAAAATCGCTAAGTCTCTGGGCATATACGCCTCGCTTCAGCGTGAACCCGTGCCGGCCGCCATGTCCGCCATGGCCGGCCGGCACGCTCACAGGAATCCGTTGCCTACTTCATCACCTTCTCGACCGTCCCGGCGCCGACCGTGCGGCCGCCCTCGCGGATCGCAAAGCGCATCTTGTCTTCCAGCGCGACAGGCTGGATCAGCTTCACCGAGATGCTGATGTTGTCGCCCGGCATGACCATCTCCACGCCCTCGGGCAGGGTGATGTCGCCCGTCACGTCCGTCGTGCGGATGTAGAACTGCGGGCGGTAGCCCTTGAAGAACGGCGTGTGGCGCCCGCCCTCCTCCTTGCTCAGGACATAGACGTTGCCCGTGAACTCGGTGTGCGGCGTGATGGAGCCCGGCTTGGCCAGCACCTGGCCGCGCTCGACCTCATCCTTCTTCGTGCCGCGCAGCAAGCAGCCCACGTTGTCGCCCGCCTGCCCCTGGTCCAGCAGCTTGCGGAACATCTCAACGCCCGTGCAGGTCGTCTTCGCCGTCGGGCGCAGGCCGATGATCTCGATCTCGTCCTGGACCTTGACCATGCCGCGCTCGATGCGCCCCGTCACGACCGTGCCGCGGCCCTCGATGGAGAACACGTCCTCGATCGGCATCAGGAACGCCTGATCCAAAATGCGCACCGGCTCCGGGACAAAGCTGTCCAGCGCCGCCATGAGGTTCGTGATGCACTCGCACGCCGGGTCGTCCGCGCTCGTCGCGCGGCTCGCCGGGAGGGCCGACCCGCGCACGATCGGCGTGTCGTCGCCCGGATACTCGTACTTGTCCAGCAGCTCGCGGATCTCCATCTCGACGAGGTCCAGCAGCTCCGCGTCGTCCACAAGGTCAACCTTGTTCAGGAAGACGACGATGCACGGCACGCCCACCTGGCGGGCGAGCAGGATGTGCTCGCGCGTCTGCGGCATCGGCCCGTCCGCCGCGCTCACCACCAGGATCGCGCCGTCCATCTGCGCCGCGCCCGTGATCATGTTCTTCACATAGTCCGCGTGGCCCGGGCAGTCCACGTGCGCATAGTGGCGGTTCTCCGTGCCATACTCGACGTGCGACGTCGCGATGGTCAAAATCTTCGTGGGGTCACGGCGGCCCGCGGACTCCGAGGCCTTCGCGACCTGGTCATAGCTGATCGGCGCGTTGTAGCCCTTCATCGACTGAACGTGCGTGATCGCTGCGGTCAGCGTGGTCTTGCCATGGTCAACATGGCCAATCGTGCCGACATTAACATGCGGCTTCTCGCGAACAAACTGCTCTTTCGCCATTTTCGTCTCTCCTGTGAGCGTTGACAACTAAACAAACCATTACCGGCAAAACTGGAGCCAACGAGCAGAATCGAACTGCCGACCTCTTCCTTACCAAGGAAGTGCTCTACCAACTGAGCTACGTTGGCACTGCTCCTTTTAACAGGGGCAAAGAATCCCTTACCCATATTTTCCCGTGGTAAGCAGCCTCCAAGAAAACCGTTCAGGGGTTCATCAAATCATGCCAATATTGTGCTTCCCATTCCCCAAGGCCCATGCCCCAGAAAAAGAAAACCGCATTATATTACCCTAAATCCACGCCGATGTCAACAACCGACCGCTAATCTTTTTCATTTTTTTTTCACGCCCCAAGCAAACACGCGCCCGGCAGCAGGAGCCCGCGCGTTGCGCGGGCTCCTGCTGCCGGAGAGAAAAAAAACGCGCCACCCGTTTGGTACCCCGGATGGCGCGCCCCCCTTGACCTGTCCTGCCCAACTAACAACACGAAAAAAAACAGGACAGCGCCAAGAGATCGTCGTGCTGCCCCCGCTCACTTGGGGGCAACACTCGAATGTTTTAGGTTAGTCGTTCATCGTTCATCATTCCTTCTCCTTGAGTTACCCGCGGGGCTCTCGTGAAAGCCCCGCGGGCGGGTTGCTTCGTTATAAAGTGAATGCCTTGACCTTGAAGAACCCACGGTCCCCGAGCGGGTTGCCCAGTGACCCCGGTTTCACGGTCGCCTTGTGCTCTGACGGGTCCGTCCTGTCGATGATGACCGCCGCGTCGTCATGCTTGTAGGTGTCCCAGCCCTCCACGTTCCGCGTCAGGTCGCCCGTTGCGTGAATCGTGTAGTAGATGAGCGTGCCTTCGATCTGTGCCGTGTCCCAGCGCAGGATCACTTCCCCTGTGCCGTTGTCCACCTTGATGCCGCTGACATAGAGGAACTGCTCGTTCAGCGCGGTCGGGGGGATCGGGAGGGTGATGTCCTCGCCGTCGTCGCCGCCGCCGGGGATGATGACCGCCGGGATCTTCGGATCGACGATCACGTCGCCGGGGCCCGTCGGGACCAGCACCTGGGTCATCGGCGGGAGGTACACCCAGACTTCGCCGCCCTCGGGGACGGTGACGGTGCCGTCATCGTTGATGGTCAGCGTGCCGCCGGGGGGCGGGATGATGACGATCCCGTTGTCGGTGATGATCCAGCCGTCGGTGTTGTCCTTGCCGATGGACGCCGCGAGGTCTTCGCCGTCCAGCCCCGTCACGGGCCCGGTGATGTCCGTCACGAGCCCCGTCTCGGGGTCGTAGGTGCCGTGCCCGATGGTGATGTCGTCGTCGGTCTCGAACGCGCCGTCGAACCCCGGCAGGATGATCTTGCCCGTGGTGAGGTCGTCGCCGTCATCGGGATAGACGATCACGCCGCTGGGGACGTTGATGACCGCGTTGGTGTCGCCCGTCTCCTTGTCGATGACCAGCACCGCCGGGATGTTCGGGTCGAAGACGTAGTCGTACTCGTCGCCGGGATAGTCCGGCACCTCGGGAACGGTGAACGGGTAGCCGTCGCCGTCAGGCTCATGCCCGATGGTCACGCCGGGGGTCACGTCAACGAGGTCGTCGCCGTTGCCGTTCGGGCCGTGCGCGGACGGGTAGTTCACTTCTTCCGGGTTGAACACGAAGTAGTCGTTCGGGTCTTCCGTGGAGGTGTCGGGGATGAGCAGCAGGTGGTCGTCGCCGTCGTCGATCGTGATGGCTCCCGTCGGCACGTCGATGACGGCCACGACGTTGCTGGTCGCGGGGTCGATCACGATGACCGCAGGGATCTCGGGGACGAACACATAGTCGTAGCCGTCCTCGGTCTCGCCGTCGTTGTACGGGTAGCCCGGCACTTCGGGGACGGTGAAGGGGTAGCCCTCCTCGTTGCCGTCGGTGTGGCCGATCTCGACGCCCGGCGCGACATCCACGAGGTTGCCGCCGTACTCGCCGCCGATCTCGCTGTCCTGGTACTCGCTCGGGAAGCCGACGTTCTCGTCCGTCCCGTCGAACACGAAATACTCGCCCTCGTCGTTCGGGTCGGGGATGAGCAGCAGGTGGTCGTCGCCGTCGTCGATCGTGATGGCTCCCGTCGGCACGTCGATGACGGCCACGACGTTGCTGGTCGCGGGGTCGATCACGATGACCGCAGGGATCTCGGG
>WRJS01000041.1 GCA_009778475.1 Kiritimatiellota bacterium
CTGAAAGGAAACGTTGATTTCACGTCCGTTTTTCATCTCTAGCGTAAGGAAGGGCAAAGTTTCATCGCCTCTGACTGGTCTCGGAGCAGGTCGCAGTTTCCAGCCAAAGAAGAAGCGGCCGTTAACTGTGAAAATACGTCCCTTGTCAACGGACTTGACCGATTTCGGGGCAAACCGCCGTGTCCTGCCAAGGATGCCGATGCCCGAGAAAACGCTTCCCTCATCGTAGGATAGCCGAATCACGCATTTCCCGAAAAAGCCGAAAAACGCATTCCACATGAACGCAATCCCAATGCTGATGAAAGGCGCGAGGAAGAGCCAAAGGAACCACCACGGTACCGGCGCTTCACCTTTACCCCCTTCATCCATTTTAAACAAAAACCAGTCGGGCATCGTCCATCCGAAATTTTTTGCGGTCAGGTCAATGGCCGCACAGACGAATACAGAAACAAGGCCGTTCCAAAACAAGGCGGGGGCAAGCATGACAAAGGATTGTGCGCCGAACATTCGCACGTTGACGACCGTGCCGCCGTCGGGGGTCTGCTCCATCCTGATCCCGCGCGGCGGCCGGTCGATATTGAGCTCGTCGTCAGGCACTCTGGTATCGCCTCTCATGTTCTGCCGCAGGTGCTTGGTGTAATCATCACTCATGGTTTGCCTCTGTGCCGCTATGGGGGGGGGTCAACAGAGGCTTTCTTTCACGGCGCGGGTGAGGGCGTTGATCCACTTGTCAACCTGCTCGACGGTGCGGGCCTCGACGAGGATGCGGATTTTCGGCTCGGTGCCGGAGTAGCGGACGATGACGCGCCCGGCGTCTTTGAGGTCGGCCTCGCATTCGCGGATGGCGGCGGCGAGGGCGGGGACTTCTTCGATAGGGCGTTTCTCTTTCACGCGGATGCCGACGAGCTGCTGGGGGTATTCGGTCATGCAGTCGGCGAACTCCGCCAGCGTTTTCTTCTCCTCTTTCAGGATGCGCAGGACTTGCAACGCGCTGATGATGCCGTCGCCCGTGGTGGCGTAGTCGTGGAAAATCAGGTGACCGGATTTCTCGCCGCCGAGGCAGTGGCCGTGCCGCCGCATGGCGTCGATGACGTAGCGGTCGCCCACGTCGGTGACCTCGACGCTGATGCCGTGCCGGCGCATCGCGTCGTGCAGGCCGAGGTTGCTCATGCTGGTGACGACGAGCGTGTCGTTCTTCAGGGTTCCGCGCTTCTTGAACGCGATGGCCATGGCGGCCAGCACGCGGTCGCCGTCCACGATCGCGCCGTTGGCGTCCGCGAAGATGACGCGGTCCGCGTCGCCGTCGAGCGCGATGCCGATGTCCGAGCCCGTGGCCTTGACCATGTCGGCGACGATCTCGGGGTGCATGGCGCCGCAGTTCTCGTTGATGTTCAGGCCGTCGGGCGTGACGCCCATCTTGATGACGGAGGCGCCGAGCTCGCGGAATATCCACGGGGCCATGTTGTAGGCCGCGCCGTTCGCGCAGTCCAGCACGACCTTGTAGTCGCTGAGCTTCATGTTGTCGATGGTGCTCTTGGCGAACTCGATGTAGCGGCCGCGCGCGTCGTCGAGGCGGTGGGCCTTGCCGAGCTGGTCGCTGCGGATGTCGTCGGTGTTGAGGTCGGTCTCGAGGATGAGGCGCGTGATGTCGGCCTCCGCGTCGTCCTCGAGCTTGTAGCCGCGCGGGCAGAAGATTTTGATGCCGTTGTCGTCGTAGGGGTTGTGCGAGGCGGTCAGCATGATGCCCGCGTCGGCGGCGAGCGAACGCGCCAAGTGCGCGACCGCCGGGGTCGGCACGGGCCCGACGAGATACGTGTCGCACCCTGCGGAGACCAGCCCGCTCGTGATGGCCGACTCGAGCATATAGCCCGACAGCCGCGTGTCCTTGCCGATGACCACGCGCGTGCTGTCATGCCCGTGCGATTTGAGCCGTATGCCCAGCGCCTTGCCCAAGCGCAGCGCGAGGTCCGCGTTCACGGGGTAGCGGTTCGCCTGCCCCCGTATGCCGTCCGTTCCGAATAGTTTCTTCATAAAAATCCTCTTGCTAATATCATTGCACTGTCTAAACCTGCACAAGCGGGTTGACGACCTTGATTTGCGGGAAACGAGAGAAGTCGCGGTCCGCAGACCAAAGTTGCCGAACCCCATGGGCAACACATAACGCGGCGATGCGGGCATCGTGTATCATCGCCCCTTGCAGTTTGGAGGCGACCGCCATATCCGCAAGGTGCTCAAAGTACCCCGCGCCTTCCCCCAGGAAACGGAGCGCGGGAGATGCCCTCCAACACGCGATTGCATCAAGGGCGATGGCCATCGGGGTCGGCGGCGCGTAAATCCTCGGGTGCGTGGTTATCGCCAGAAACTCATGAACGCACGGCCACGGGATCGCCCATGGCGCACCGCTCTCCGCAAGCCTTGTCAAGGCGGCGAGCGCCGCCGAATGCCACGGCGAATCCTCGCGGTGGGCATAGACAAGGATGTTAGTGTCAACGGCGATCATGCCTCGGGTGTCCCGTACGCCGCGTCACGGATCGCAGACCACCCCGCGTTCTGGAATGCGGGCGTCTTGCCTTTGCCCTTGAATGTGACGGGCTTGATTTTCTTGGTGCGTCGGTGCGCCTCCGAATCCAAGGCAAGCGAAAGCCCCAGCATGACCATTGACCGGAATGACATCCCGCGCTCATTGGCCGCCAACTTCGTCCGCCGGAAAAGGTCGTCAGCAATATCTATGGTTGTTTTCATGTTGCAAACCATATCATCTTGAGCGCGCGCTGTCAACCCTGTCAACAGCAGATTGCCCAAAAGTTAGTGCCTGAAACTGCGTTGCCCCGTGAACATCATCGCGACGCCCGCGTCGTTGCGGCAGCCGATGACCACGCGCGTGCTGTCATGCCCGTGCGATTTGAGCCGTATGCCCAGCGCCTTGCCCAAGCGTAACGCGAGGTCCGCGTTCACGGGATAGCGGTTCGCCTGCCCCCGTATGCCGTCCGTTCCGAATAGTTTCTTCATAAAAAATTCTGCACACACAATCCTCTAAAGAAAGCGGAAAAGTATATTCCATCCTGCAACAAGTTGTCCAGCAGAAACGAAATTTTACACTTGCCCTTGAATGTGACGGTGTTGATTTTCTTGGCGCGGCGCGGCGACTCCGAATCCAAGGCGAGCGAAAGCCCCAGCATGACCATTGACCGCCAACTTCGTCCGCCGGAAAAGGTTGTCAGCAATATCTGTAAAATACAGATTTCACGATGGAGGGCGAGCGTCCTCGCGAGCCGTTAGGCACATTGCGGCTTCCTGCCCCATTGGCCGCACGCCGCGCCAATAGGGTCCCCTGCCTCGCCCTCCATGACGACAGGACAGGTTTAATGGTAGAGACGGATGATTATCCGTCTCCCCGTGTCATTGCCCTGCGGAGACGGATAATCATCCGTCTCTACGACGCTTGGCATTGAGGCGCTCAACGGTGTCAATGTTATTGATAGTGTCCAGTAAAATACAGATTTCAGGATGGAGGGCGAGCGTCCTCGCGAGCCGTTAGGCACATTGCGGCGGCTCGCGGGGACGCTCGCCCTCCATCCCCATTGGCCGCACGCCGCGCCAATAGGGTCCCCTGCCTCGCCCTCCAGAATCACGCCATCCAAACAGGGTAATCCCCTATCCGTAATGATGTGCTCTGTTCAGCCCCTGCCGGGGCTGACGGCGATCATCTGCCGTCCGCCGGTTCCGCTCGCATTCTATCCGATGCGTGTTGTCCAGCGTAAACACGGCATAACACCTTTTGCAAAAAAATTTCTGCAACTTTTTCGCCGATTGCGCTTGCATTCCCGATGCCGATTTGGCATTCTATTCTCTTTTCACAAATTGTGGTTTGGCATGAACAAGGTGGGATTGCCGTTTGTGGGAAATTCACAAGACGCGTTTTCAAGGGAGCACAGTATGTGGGAGAATATCCTTTCGGTCACCGCCTTTAACCCGATCTATGGGTTCACCTATAAACATATCATCATGATGGCGGTCGCCTTGACCCTGATGTACCTGGCGGTCGGCAAGAAGAAGGAGCCGTTCCTGCTCTTGCCGCTCTCGTTCGGCATCCTGCTCGCGAACCTGCCGGGCGCGAACCTCTCGGCCTATTTCGATGCGTCGGATCCGATCATGCAGTCCCAAGGGCCCGGCCTGCTCTCCTACCTCTATAAAGGCGTCCGGCCGGCGCCCAACGCCTCCGCGATCTACCCGCCGCTGATTTTCCTGTGCCTCGGGACGATCACCGACTTCGCGCCGCTGATCGCCTCGCCCAAGACCGCGATCATCGGCGTGGCGGCCCAGTTCGGCATATTCGCGGCGCTCGGCCTGGCGCTGCTGACGCGGTACATCCCGGGGTTTGACGGGTTCACCCTCAAGGAGGCCGCGGCCATCGGCATCATCGGCGGCGCCGACGGCCCGACCGCCATCTACACGGCCAACCGGCTGGCCCCTGACCTGCTGCCGACGATCGCCATCGCCGCGTTCTCGTACATGGGGCTCGTGCCGTTCATCCAGCCGCCCATCATGCGGATGCTGACCACCGCCAAGGAGCGGGTCATCGTCATGCCCGAGCCCAAGCACGTGACGCAGCGCCAGAAACTCCTCTTCCCTGTCCTGGTCTCGATCGCCGCCATCCTGCTGGTCCCGCAGTGCGGCGTGCTGATCGGGATGTTCGCGCTGGGCAACCTGATCCGCGAGAGCGGCCTGCTCAACCGGTATGTGAACTCGCTCTCAAACCCTTTCTTGGATGTCCTCTCGATACTGCTCGCCCTGTCCATCGGCTCCTCCACCACGGCGGACAAGTTCTTGACGATCCGGACGCTGCTGGTCCTTTGCCTGGGGCTCACGGCCTTCGCGTTCGGCACGGCGTCTGGCGTTGTCGTCGCGAAGATCATGTGCGTCTTGAGCGGCGGCAAGGTGAACCCCCTGATCGGCAACGCCGGCGTGTCCGCGATGCCCATGGCCGCGCGCATCTCCCAGCGGCTCGGGCAGGAGTACAACCACCAGAACCACCTGCTCATGCACGCCATGGGTGCGCTGGTGGCCGGGGTGTTCGGCTCGGCGATCGTCGCGGGCCTGTTCATCTCCATCTTCGCGCGATAGCGCGGGTGGCTGGGCATACGTATGGAGTAGGGGGCGGACACAAGTCCGCCTCCTATTTTTGGTTACGGCTCAGGCGCAGGGTGGTGCGGTGCGATACAGCCTGACGACCTAACGGGATGAAATGGAGCGACAAACCCGGCAAGTCGTTTTGTCCCGTCAGGCCGGGTCCTCGTGAAATCTGGAATCAAAAAACGCTTGCGTTTCTAATGCCGTTTTCATATCATTGAAAATGTTAAATGGGAATCTCTCATTCAGGAGGTCGTATGAAAAAGATTGTGTGTGTGTCTTGTGTTGCGGTTGCCGTGTCGTTCGTGAATGTCGCGCTGGGGCAGTGGATGCCGGGCGCGGATATTGAAATCAGTTCGCCGATGACGGTCAGCGTTCCTACGCCGACGCTCAACAGCATCGTCGTGAGCAGCCTCCTGACCATCGCCCCCGCAGGGTCGGTGACGGTGGAGGGGACCCCGCGCTCGTATGTCGGCTTCGGCAACGGGGCGGAGGGCGAGGCGGTCGTGCAGGGGACGTTCGACTTGTCCCAAAGCGGCGGGCTGTTCGTCGGGAGCGACGGCGGGACGGGGACGGTCACGGTCGCGGCGGGCGGTGTGCTGGACCTCGGGACGAAGACCCTCGGCGTGGCCATCAACACGAGCAACATGAACCGCAACCCCGACACGCGGGGGACGCTGAACATCTTCGGGCTGGTGCTGGCGAACACGCTGGAGCTCACGGGCAATTTCCCGAATCAGGGCGAGCCGCGCGTCGAGGCGGCCGTCGTGAACCTCGAGACGGGCGGCGTGCTGCAAATCGGCAACAGGATTCTCCAGAATGACCGCGCCACGTCCTTCCTCAACTTCAACGGCGGCACGCTGCGCTTCACGAACGACACGCCCCGCGCTGTCAACGCGGACAACGACTGCCTCGTCAACCTCGTCGCGGCCAGCGGCGCGGAGGCCATCTTCGACATCGATTGCAATCAGGTCATCCTCACCGACGGCACTTCCGTGGACAGCATCATCACGTTCTCGGGCGACGGCACGCTCGTCAAGCGCGGGCCCGGCGGCCTGTTCTTCCGCATCAGCCCTGACTACAACACCTTCGGCGGCGACATCGTGGTGGAGGAGGGCGTGCTGGACTTGGGGCGGCCGCTCGCGCCGGGGCAGACGGTCACGGTGTGGGCGGGCGCGGACTTCCTCGCGCACGTGGAGGACGACCCGATGGCGATCAGCCGCCTCGGGGGGCGCACGCGGCTGTACACGCCCACGTACTCGGTCACGAACCTCGACCTCGTCGCGCTCGCGGCGTTCTTCGACGACGCGCTCGGCACGCCCTTCCAGCCGTCGGGGACGCAACGCATCGTCAGCAACCTCACGCACAACGCCGCGGCCGGGACGGCGCAGAACCCGTTCCGCCTCGTCGGGCAGGGCGGCACCATCGAACTCGAGGAGACGGGCCTTGAGGATGAGTTCGTCGTGCTGGACGCGCAGAACGCCCCGGGGGCCTTCTCCTTCATCGGCGACCGCACGCTCACGCCGGACACCACCAACCGCGTGACCTTCCTCGGCGCGGCGCAATACTGGCAGGGCGGCGCGCTCACGCTCGACGGCACCGCGCTCGCGCCCCTCGACTGGAACATCCTCGCCCCCGCCAGCCTGTCGGCGTGGGGCGAGATCACCGTCGGCAAGACCCACGACGCGACCCTCACCACCGACGCCAACCTCGGCGCGTGGCGGCTCAACATCGGCGACGGCATCAACGAGGACTTCTGCACCGGCACTTACGACCTGATCGGCGGCACCACCACGATCAGCGACCTCTGCATCATCGGCACGGGCAATGGCACGGGCATCCTCAACGTCGCCAACGCCACCTTACTCGCCGGCGAGTTGCGCGTGTCATGGGGCGATGGCCCGCTGGCCGACAACTCCTACCGACCCTACCGCCCCTACGGTCACGTCACCGTCGGCGCGGGCGGCCGCATCCAGTGCAACAGCATCCTGCTGACCCCCATGTGGCCCTCGTGGGAGGAGGGCGACCTGCACCTCGAATCCGGCTACGCCGACGTCACGCTCCTCAGCGGCGGCATCCTCGACCTGAACCAGCTCCGCAAGAACGACTCCACCGTCAGCACCCTCCTCTTCGACGGCGGCACCCTCGGCGCGCGCGGCAACAACGGCGCCTTCCTCGAGGTCAACTGGCCCTTCGCCACACTCAACCTCGAGGCCACCCAAGGCAACCTCATCGACATCGACACCCACGGCAACCGCCTCTTCTTCAGCGCCTCCACCGGGACGCTCAACTTCACCGGCGCGGGCGGCCTGCGCGTGCGCGGCAGCGGCCTGCTCGGCCTCTCCGCCGCCGCCTGCGACTACCTCGGCGACACCACCGTCCTCGACAACGGCACCCTGATGACCTGCACCCCCAACATCCTCCCCCACGGTCCCGGCTTCGGCAACCTCCGCCTCAACACTCCCGCCGCCACCCTCGCCCTCGGCGGCCTCCCCCAGACCCTCAACCGCATCGAAGGCCCCGGCATCATCCGCAACGACCGCTTCCGCTACTTCCGCATCAAACTCGAAGGCCCCCGCGACCCCGCCGCCGACAGCGTCCAACTCGCCGAGATCGAACTCTACAGCGGCGAGGCCAACCTCCTCGCCAACCCCCAAGACTTCACCCTCCAAGACGACTGGGGCGGCGGCGGCGAAGGCTACAACCCCACCGGAAGCGCCTTCCCCCCCGGCGAAGACCCCAAGAAGGCCGCCGACGGCAACCCCGCCACCAAGTGGAACGACTACCGCGCCGCCCCCGTCAACAACCGCCGCGGCGAGTTCGACCGCGCATGGCTCCGCTTCAACTTCAACGCCCCCCAGAGCGTCACCGCCTACCGCTTCGTCACCGCCGACGACCGCCCCGCCAACGACCCCGGCAAATGGCACCTCCAGGGCAGCATCGACGGCAACACATGGCTCGACATCGACACCCGCTCCGGCTACGAGGCCCCCCAAGAGCGCGGCGAACCCACCGAGATGTTCACCGTCACCCCCGCCGACATCAACCCCCGCGCCGCCCTCGGCATCCTCGCCGACGGCACCTCCGACACCCTCTTCCACGCCACCCCCGCCATCCGACCCGAAGTCCCCCTCGACAAGCTCGGCAACGGCGAGCTCACCCTCCACGGCAGCGGCACCATCGCCTCCGCCCTCACCGTCAAGCAAGGCACGGTGCGCCTCATCCCCTCCGACGCCTACCGCTTCTACCGCTTCCAGATCGAGGCCCCCCGCGACCCCGCCGGCCGCAGCACCCAGCTCTCCCAAATCGAGCTCTACGACGGCGACGTGAACATCACCCCCCGCCACACCGCCCTCCACTACGACCCCACCGGCGGCTGGGGCACCGACCCCGAAACCAACGCCTGCCCCGAAAACGAAGAGCCCTTCCGCGCCGCCGACGGCAACTGGGGCACCAAATGGAACGACTTCCGTACCCTCCGCCCCGAGGACGCCCACCGCGTCTGGATCTCCCTCGAGTTCCCCCAGCCCCAGCCCCTCACCGCCTACCGCTGGGTCACCGCCAACGACTACCCCGAGCGCGACCCCGCCGCATGGCGGCTCCAAGGCAGCGGCGACGGCGAAACATGGATCGACCTCGACGTGCGTTCCGGCTACGACGCCCCCGCCACCCGCTATACCCCCACCGAGATGTTCCCCATCACCCCCGTCAACGCCAACGCCCACGCCATGCCCATCGCCCCCAGCGCCCCCATCGACCTCCGCGACGGCACCGCCCTCATCCTCGACGGCGTTGACCAATCCATCGCCGCCCTCAGCGGCACCGGAGAGATCAACCTCGGCCCCGGCACCACCCTCACCCTCAGCCCCGCCGCCACCTCCACCTTCTACGGCCCCATCACCGGCGACGGCAGCCTCACCAAGACCGGCCCCGGCACCCAGCGCCTCCACGGCCAGAACACCTTCACCGGAAACCTCACCGTCCGCGAAGGCACCCTCGAGACCGCCCCCCCCGCCCCCTACACATGGTTCCGCTTCACCGTCAAGCGCAAATTCGGCGACACCCCCGTCATGCAGCTCAGCGAGCTCGCCCTCTGCTCCGCCGACAACACCCGCCGCGACCTCGGCCTGCGCTGGGCGCCCACCCGCACCACCACCCGCCTCAACCCCGGCGAATGCAGCACCCCCGCCGCCCACTACCCCAACTGGAACTTCGAAGGCGCCGACCTCCTCTTCGACAACGACGTCGGCAGCAAATTCTGCACCACCTGGCGCACCCCCATGCCCGACGACCCCGACAGCTGGCTCATCGTCCTCATGCGCCTCCCCGACGACACCCCCCAGATCACCCAATACAATATGGCCACCGCCAACGACTCCGGCCAATACGCCGAGCGCAGCCCCACCCACTGGACCCTCGAGGCCAGCCCCGACGGCACCACCTGGTTCCTCGTTGACGAGCGCACCAACGTGACGCCCCCCGACGCCAACTACACTTGGTACAACGGCAGCTTCTACTACACCCTCAGCACCGCCCCCGCCGCGCCCGCGCCCGCCCCCGGCAGCATCCCCCCCGCCGCCCTCGTCGAGATCCGCGACGGCGCCACCCTCTCCGTCGGCCACCCCGCCGAGCAGATCGCCGCCCTCGCCATCGACCTCACCCACGGCGCCGGGACGCTCACCCTCCTCAACCCCGCCGTTGGCGGCGACCTCTACCTCACCAACGCCCCCGACAACCCCAGCGGCCTGCTGCCCCTCACCGTCGAAGCCCTCGGCGGCGGCGCCCTCGGGTCATGGACCGTCCACGTCAACGGCGCCCCCCGCGCCGGCCTGCGCGTCACCTACAGCCCCGCCGACACCGCCCTCCGCCTCACCAAAGGCGGCACCATCCTCATGCTGAAATAACGGGACGCATGAAACACTACACCCTGCGCCGTATGCTTGAGATTCTGCCCACCACGTTCGGCGTGCTAGTGCTGACGTTCCTGCTGTTCCACGTCGTGGGCGGCTCGCCCGCCGAAATCGTGCTGGGCAAGAACGCGACGGCGGAGGCGCTCGCGGCGTTCGACGCGCGCTTCGGCTACGACAAGCCCCTCCTCTTCGGACGCTGGACGGAGATACGGGCGTTGGGCGCGGTGGCGTGGAGCGATGACGACTCGTTTGCGTATGGCGAGGTGTCGCTGACGTATCCCCTCCCTGCGGGGACTTATCGCATCAACGCGGGGAAATCGAGAATCGGGTTCCACAGAAATGACATCGTTAGGATAGATGAGCCAAGGGGGGAGGCAAGTAATAGTACAGAGGCCTATTTCATACCGAAGCCTGAGTTCGTCGTCCCCGAGGACCACAAGCTCGTCGCGCTGGGCATCGGCAGTGTGGGGAAGCCTCCGCCCACGTTGAAGCTGGAGAAGCAGAACGCGGGCTTCTTCGATTCGCAGTTCGTCAACTATTGCGCGTCGCTCCTGCGGGGCGACCTCGGGATGTCCACGGAACACCAACAGCCCGTCGCGGAGGTGCTGCGCGAGGGCGTGCTGCCGTCGCTGGCGATCACCGTGCCGATCCTCGTGGGCGGGACGGTCATCGGGGTGCTGCTCGGGCTGCTGTGCGCGGCGTGGCGCGGGGGGGCGGCAGACAAGACGGTGCTGATGCTCTCCACCGTGCTGATGAGCGTCAACTACGTCGTGTGGGTGCTGGCAGGGCAATTCATCCTGGCGTTCAAACTGAGGCTCTTCCCTGTGTGGGGGTTCGAGTCCGCGGTGTACGTCGCGCTCCCGGTCATCATCGGCATCGTCAGCGGGTTGGGGCGCGACGTGCGCTTCTTCCGCGCCGCGATCCTCGACGAGATTTACAAGCCCTACGTCCGCACGGCACGCGCCAAGGGGCTGAGCGGCGCGCGCGTCCTGTTCCGCCACGTCCTGCGCAACAGCCTGATCCCGATCGTGACGTATGTGAGCCTCTCGATACCGTTCCTGTTCACGGGGAGCCTGTTGCTGGAGCGCTTCTTCGGCATCCCCGGCCTCGGCAACGCGAGCCTCAGCGCCATACACGCCTCCGACATGGCCGTCGTGCGCGCGGTCGTCATCCTCGGCGCACTGCTCTATCAGGTCGTCAACCTCCTCACCGACCTCTGCTACGCCTACCTCGACCCGCGCGTGCGGCTGGGCTGATAGAGAAGGCGCCATCCCGTCAGCCTACGGCCGTTTGCTGTCGCGCCACCGCCCAGCGCCCCAGAACAGCGCCCCGACCGCGACACCGCCGACGTGCGCCAAGGCCGACACGCTGCCGAAGCCGCTGACCTGTTTCCAGATGCCGAGCAACTGCATCGCGAACCACAGCAGGAACATATTGCGCGCGGAGAGGTTCACCCATTTGACCCTCCAGTACACGCGGAGCAGAAACCCCAAGCGGGCGTGCGGGAGCGCCAGCGCGTAATAGGTGATGATCGCGGAAATGACGCCGCTCGCGCCGACGCACGGGACGGTCGCCCTCGGATCCCAAAGGGTGTGCGCGAGCCCCCCCGCCAGCGCCGCCAGCAGGAGCAGCAGGGCATACCGCGTTTTCCCGAGCAAGTCCTCGACGTCATCGCCGAACACCACCAGGAAGTACAGGTTGGACAGCAGGTGCAACCAGCCGCCGTGCAGGAATACGGCG
Source organism: Kiritimatiellota bacterium (assembly GCA_009778475.1). Lineage (GTDB taxonomy): Bacteria > Verrucomicrobiota > Kiritimatiellia > RFP12 > UBA1067 > WRJS01. The sequence goes on from WRJS01000041.1 coordinate 11,781, forward strand.
GTGATGAGCGTCAGGCCGCCACTCTCCGCCAGCCGCGCCGGGACGAGCGCGAAACGCTGGATCGCGTCCTCCCCCGCGAGGAGGGCCGTCACGCTCACGGCCGCGATTGCCATTGCCAACCCCCATGTGAGCAACGGCGCTTGGCTCTTCACGCGGCTCGTGCGCTCAAAGGGCAACCCGAGCATCGCGGGGATGAATTGCCACGTTTCATTGGGCGTTTGCGATTCCTCGGCGTGACGCTCTTGCATCTCCTGCATCACCATCATCGCATAGCGTTCACGCGCCTCGGGCGGCAGCGACTGCACAAACGTCTTGGGCGGCGGCGGGGCGGCGGGCATACGCTCATACTCGTGCGTGTCGAACCAGACGGTCTGGCAGCGCGTGCAGACATCGATCGTCTGCGCGGAAAGCGCGGCGGGCAGGCACACCTCCGCCATCGGCGTGAGACACGCGGGACATTCCCGCCGCCGGGGCGCGGACGGCGAACGCGCCGCCAGCCACAATGCGTTCACCGCCTCGCGGGTCAGCCCCTTGCGTAGCAGCGCGACCGTGACGGCGCGTCCCCTGCACGAAGGGCAACCCCAGAAAACCCCGAGGTCGTTCTGCTCCCGTGACAGGCTCATTTTACATTCAGGACAGATGAACACGTGACACCCCGCTTTCTACTTCGCTGGCGCGGTCATGCCGAGGCGCAGAATCGGCAGTATCTCCTGCCGCAGGGTCGTGTCCAAATCGAACAGCGCGAAGCCGGGGCAGCCGGCCTTGCGGGCGGCGTTGATCTGGTCGATGACCTGTGCGGCGTTGAGGCGGCTTTCGGCGGCGGTCACGCCGATGCCGGGGAGAATCTTCATGGCCTGCTTGCGCGTGCGCGTCTGTGCGCCGAGCCATTCGTTGAACTTCGCCATGTCCTCGGTGTAGTTCATCGGCGCGACGTAATCCACCATCCCCATGTCCAGCCACGCCTCCCAGTCCTGCCCCACCGAGTCCACGCACGACGGGTACTTGCCGTACACCGCCGCCGTCAGCAGCTTGCCCTGCGCGTCGCGCCGCATGACCTTCTGCGCGGCCTGCACGAAGTCCGTGACCTGCTCCGCGCGCCACTGGAGGAACGCCCTGCGGTGCTTGCCCTCCTTCACGCCCTCGGGCCAGTCCGCGACCTTCGCCTTCGCCGCGGCCTCGAAACGCGCCCGCACCGTCGGCCCGAGGCTCGACCCGAAATCGGGGTAGCGCACGAAATCGAGATGCACGCCGTCCACCTTGTACTTCACCGCCATCTCCTTCACCGCGCTCACGAGGTACGCCCGCGCCTCCGGCACCGCAGGGTCGAGCCACGGGCGCGGCGAGCCGTCCGCGTTCGTCAGCAGCCAGCCCTTCTTCGCGAAAACATCAATGCGCTCCTTCGTCGCCCCCTCCGTCGAGAAGCACAGCAGCCACGCATGGACGCGCAGCCCCAGCGGCTTGGCCGCCGCCACACACGCCGCCAGCTGGTCGCCCTGCTCCTCGAACACCCGTGAGCGCGGCAGCACCGCGCTGGCGTAATGCGCGAACCCCGCGCCCGCCACGTTCACATAGATGTCCGTGATGCCCGCGTCCTTCAACAGGCGGCACGTCCGCGGCCACTCGCCGGGATACAGCCCCATGCCCGAATGATCCCACACCGCCCGCACCTCGCCCTTCTTCGGCGACTGCATCATCCCGTACGCCTCAAACATCCGCTCGCGCAACTCGTTCGCTTTCAGCCACGCCTCATACGCCTTGCCCTCGGCCAGAAGTTGCGCCGCGCTTGCCTCCGCCTTCCGCGCCGACTCCACCGCCGCCAACGCCTTTGCCCCTTTCGCGCCGCCTGTGCTGCAAACCTTCCGCGCCGACTCCAGACGCTTCTTCGCCGCCTGTTCCCACAGCCCCCCGTCATGCGTCGCCGCCAGCGCCAGCAACAGCCGCCCCTTCGCCTCCGAGTCCCCGTCCGCCAGCAGCACGTGCGTCATCCAATAGCCCTGCAATGACTCTAGCCACGCCGGCTCCTCCGTCCGCTTCCCCTGACGGTCGTGCCACCACGCCATCACCTGCGAACGCCCCTCCACGGGATGCACCACGAACAGGTTCGGCGACGTCTGCAAAATCGAATCCGGCACACCACGCGGCCGCCCCTCCACAAACTTCATCTGCGACCACCGCCCCTCGGTCGAGCCTTTCATATACCCATCGACCTTCATGCCCATGAGAGCCGCCAGCTCGTGCGACGACGAATAGAACACGACGAGCTTCCCCCCGCGCCCCGTGAACGCCCTCAGCTCCTGCATCTGCTTCGCGTCCGGCTGCGCCACATAGACCAGCGCCGCCACCTTCGCGCCCGCCAACGCCTTCTTCAAATCCGAATCATCCGACAGCACGCAATCCACGCCCGCCTCTTTGTACCAACGCTCCACGTGCCGCGCCAGCGACCGCGCAAACCCCCGCTCACCCGACGGCAGCGACTCATTCCCCTGAATCACCGCCACCGGCGACGGCGCGGCGACCGCCCCCACACACACCGACGCAAACGCCAAACACGCCGCCATCAAACAAGTCAAATTTCTCATCCTGCTTCAATCCTACAAGGCCGTTCACAAAAAGATGTACAGCGTATCCCTTCCCATCCCCGAAAGCAAGACAAGATTTCAGGGATTTGCGGAGGGCGTTGTTTTTCGCGGTTCACTTCAGGTTGTGACCTCGACCTGGATTGAAAAGTCTTTTTGGGGAACTCGGTTTTTAGGACAGGTCTATTGTGAAAACCATTGTGCCCATTGTGGTAAAAAACCATATTCGCCCCGAAGGGGAAATCCTGCCAATCCTGTCACAAGCACTTGGCCGTCACATCGTAATCCTTGCGTCCCGTGATTTCGACCTTCACGAAATCGCCGGGCTTGACCGTCTCAGGAGCGCCTGTCACGCGTGTCGCGCCATCAACGTCTGGTGCTTGGCTCGGCAGGCGTGCTGACCACGCGCCCGATTTCAGCTTGCGGAGCAGCAGCGCGGTGTCGGTTTGCCCGACGCGCGCGCTCATCCGTGCGGCGACGATTTTCTTCTGCAACGCCATGACGCGCGCGCAACGCGCTTCCGCCACGCGGGGGCTCGGCGCGTCGCGCCCGAACGCGGCGGTCCCTTCCTCGGGCGAGTACGCGAACACGCCGACGTGGTCGAACGCCGCTTCCGCAAGCGTCTCCAGCAGGTGCTCGAAGTGCGCGTCCGTCTCGCCGGGGAAACCGACGAGGCAGGTGGTGCGCAGCGTGATGCCCGGCACGGCGGCGCGGAGGCGGGCGGTCAGCCCCGCAGTCGCCTTGATGGCGGGGGCGCGGTTCATCGCTTGAAGCATCTCGGGGTGCGAGTGCTGTATCGGCAGGTCGAGGTACTTGCAGATGTGGCGCGAGGTGTTGAGCGTCTCCAGGAGCGCGTCGGTCACGCCGGACGGGTAGCCGTACAGCAGGCGCAGCCAGAACGCGCCGTCGAGGCCGTCGAGGCGACGGAGCAGATCGACGATCTGATGCGGCTTGCTGCGGTCAGCGCCGTACATCAGCGAGTCCTGCGAAACCAGATTGATTTCCCGTACCCCGGCCGACACCATGCTTTGCGCCTCCGCCACGATGTCCTGCATCGTGCGCGATCTGAACCGACCACGGATGAGCGGGATGGCGCAGTAGGCGCAACGGTGGTCGCAGCCGTCCGCGATTTTCAGGTAGGCGAACGGCCCGCCGGAGAACAGCAGCGTAGGGTAGGGGGGGGCATAGAGTTTCCGCGCTTCGCCGGGTGACGCGACCACGCCGACGCGCTTGCCCTCCGCGACACGCGCCACGACCTCGGCGACGCGCTCGAGCTCGTCGATGCCGAGGAATGCGTCCACGTCGGGAAACGCTTTTTTCAGCCGCGTGCGGTAACGTTGCACCATGCACCCCGTCACGATGACGGCGCGGCACGCGCCATTCGCCTTGTGCGCGCATGCGCTGAGGATTGCCTCGGCGGCTTCCTCGCGCGCCGCCTCGATGAAGGCGCAGGTGTTCACCAGAACCACATCCGCTGTCTCGGGCGACACCGCCAGCGCGATGTGCCCCGCCTTCAGGTATCCTGCCATCACCTGCGAATCCACAAGGTTCTTCGCGCACCCCAGGCTGATGAAACCGACTGAGACCGATATAGCCATAACATCCTTTTTTTCTTAAACCGCAGATTTAAAAACCATCTGCGTAATCTGTGTCATCTCTGATTGACATGAATCGTCCCTTTCGGATTTAACCACAATGGACACAGCAGGATGCGCAATAGACACTATGTCCCCCCATGATTCTCCTCATCGCGAGGCACATACTATAGCTTGAACAACAACCACGGCAGCCCCCATCCAAGCATCAGCCCATAGCCATAGTCAAACCAAAAAAAACGCCCGCAATTGGCAAGGTAAATCAGTATCACCAAGGGGAAGCTGACGATGGCCAGCAGGTTGCCGCGCCGCGCGGCAACCTTCGCCGCTTGCCACAAATTGGATGCGTCCTGCATGGACGGGAATGCGTGCATCCCTATCGAGACCCCCAGCCACAGCAACACATAGGAAAGCGGATGTGACAACCCAAACACCCTCACCGGGGCATAAGCCGGCAGGCAGATGAATATGCACAGCAATGAATTGATGATGAAGGGGCCGATGGAAATAAGAAACGCCGTTGTGAAATTGTCCGTCCCCCCATGGATGACATACCCTAAGGGGTCTCCGACACGGAAGAAACAGGCATCCATCACGGGGACTTTGCGCCATTTGCAAAAGAGCAGATGCGCCGCCTCGTGGACAATGACACCGGGGAACGTGACGATCGCAATTAAAACGCCGGGGATCATTATCATTGTGCAAACTCCTCTCGCTTTGACCATCCATCCGGGAAACGGCGCAGGAACTCCTCATGGGAAATGATTTCCTTTGTCTCCAGCCGGTGCAGGATGCGCTGCTCATATTCATTCTTAAACCCCGGCAACGAGCGGGCTTTTTCAAGCGCCTGCAACGCTTCCCTGTGAAACTCGGGGATTCCCGTGACCGCATATTTGCAGGCATACGCGGAAGCCAATGCGGCGTGGATCCACGCAACCTCTGGATACCGCTTCGCAACCTCATCCGAAAGCGAAAGGAAAGCATCATAATCCTTGTCGTCAAACGCCTTTCCGATTAAAGCCTGACGCAGCAGCAGCCACGTCTCGAAATTATCTGGCAGAACCTCATCCGCATTTTGCAGAAACGTCACAGCCTCTTTACTGTTATCATTTCGCAATTCCTTTATCCCATGAAAATAAGATGCCAGCGCGTACAGGAAACGGTCTTCAGGGACATGGGCCGCTGCGGCGTATGCCAACCGCTCCGCCCGGTCAAGATCGTCCTGCCCAAGCGCCGCCATGGCACTTCTTGCTTCATAAATACCCCGGACATACCGCAGATTCCAGGCAGCGGAGAAAACAACCAACGCGAAAAGGCCGATGGCGGAATTCTTGACCCAGCGCGGGAAAGGGAAGTCATTCATGATTGCCGCGCAGGCCGGGCAAACGTGAAGGCCTGCGACCGTTGACAGCGGCACGCTGTCATTCTTGCCGCAACGCTGGCATACGACGGGGCTATCCATTTCCCCTTGTTCAATCTGCGTGGTTCCGTTTCCGTTCATGCCTTGTTCTCCTGATGACCTCTAATTTTATCAAATCACGCGCAAAACGCAATTGCCTATCGCCAAGTCACACATCATATTTTGCAATTAAATTTGCAGGGAGATAGCGTGGCCCAAGCCATTGGCCCTGAATAGTATGTTCAATAATCATCGATTTGCCATCCTCGTATTTGGTGGAATATAGGTCGAAACTCTTCTGTGAAATCCTCTTCCGTTATCTTTTCAGGAAAATTGTCTGTTAAACATTTTTTCACTTTTGCCATGGGTTCACTTAGTTCGCTGAGTCTGTCATGACAATTTTCGCCTTTAAGGAAATACCAAATATCTATCCCGACAAATGGGCGCTTCTTCTTCGAGGATTCTATATGATACATTATAATAATATTGTTTTCTTTAGAACGCATCACAACGTTATGGTGCGGTTCAATGTAGACCCTCTCCCATTCAGGAGCAATCATAAATTTCGAAGATTCAGGCACAGGAATCAATTTTATCCTGTAATCTGGAAACTCACGTTCCATGACATCGTAAACCTGAACCATTGAAATCGTAGGAATGTGTTGATTCTTGATTTGCTGTACACCCATTTCTGTCGCACATCCATAAAACAAAAACACACATGAGCACAATAATAGGATATGGATTTTCATGGTTGATTTCCTGCATAGTTCGCGGTGAACAGCACGTTTTTGACTCCCTTGTTTTTCACACGATAATGTATTGTTCTCCGCCGTCTATTGTATAAGTTTCATGCCCGTTTGGCGTGTCAATTATCTCGATGCTTATGCCGGACTCAAATTGCACCAAGATGGAGTTCTTCTCTCTGTCAATATCAAACCTTATGACTTCTTTTCCTATGGCGCAAGGCAGCTTCGAACTTTGTGGAAATCCGAATTGTCAAAGTGCATTGACATGGTCCCGTTCCCTCGGTTTTTTAAAGATACCCCGCAGCCTCAATACCCGCTAACGCTTATTACGCCGTCTGGTGGCAACCAATCCGACCATTCCCACAAGTACACGGGAATTCCAATCTTTTCTTTATTGATGGTTGGCGTGCCGATGCCGAGCCCTATGGGCTGGTTTTCGAATGCGTCGTCACGTGTGGGTATCATCAGACCTGTGTACGGTACACGGGTGACCTTGTGCTGAAGGTTTCCTCTCGCATCGAGACCGTCGTAGTACAGATTGAACGTCCCTTTGAACACTCCCGTCTTTGCCGTATATGACAGCGTTGCGCAAGATGAATTACCAATGCCGTAGTCGTAGTATGCGCCCAACCCCTTGCCGTATTTCTTCGGCGCAACCGCCTTGGGCAGGGAGAGTTTCAGATCACTGGTGATGACTGGTATCCCCTGCGGGAACGCCCAATTCACCCACAGATTCACCCACCAAGCGTCCGACAGGTCAGCCACAGGCGGCGGAAGGTCACTAGGCACATCTGCGCCGAATCGCAGACGTGGCGACGGCGGCGGCGCATCTCTGCCATTACTGAACCAGCCGCCAGCGACATCCAGCTTGTGCCAGAAAATCTTTTTATTCGGGTCATTGCACATCCAGTCCACAGACCATCCGTATTCCGTATCCACGCGAATCACCTTGTCAACGGGATTGAGCCATAGAAGGGCGCCGATGAAACCTTTCTTGGAGTAGAGGGGTTTGTAAAGGGCGACGCACAACCAGCCGTCGCTATTGCGGAAGTCGATTAGCTTGCTGTTGCCAGAGATTTTCGTGCCATCGGAGAGGACCCCCGCGATTTTGGCGGAGCCGAGGTTGCCGACGGACAGGGAGAGGTGGCCTATAGGCAGGGCGGGGGGGCCGAAACCGCTACCAATGTCCTCGGGCAGACGACTCAGAGAGGTATTCCTCCCCAACAGGGCGATGTTGTAGAGACCGCGGAATTCGTTGAGGCGGTCTTGCGCCGCTCTGTCCTTCTTGTTGGCGAAGACGGTCCGCGCACCGTCAACGTAAAGCATCCCGCCGGTTCTGTCGCCCGAGAGCGTGCCAAAGAAGCAGTCACCCTGCATAAACACGTCCAAGGCCTCCGCATTATTCTTCGTGGAGGCCGTGAAACGCTTCAACTCCTCCTTCAACTCGCCCCTCCTCCTGCCCGCGAAGCTGATTGTGGCGTTTTGCAGGATAACCTTTACGGAAACCGTCTGGCTGGTGGAGACCGTGCCGTGCCTGTCTTTTATCTCTCTCAGTGTCGCCTTCAACGTCACCGTCCCGCGCACCGTGTTATCATCGTCATATACGAAGCCGTCATACGCAATCGTCTGGCTGGGACGATTTTCGAATCCGTCCGTGTCGAAGCCAAGAAGGTAGGGGGGGGATATGGATGGGGCGAGCGGGGACTCATACGCGCCCATGTCCACCGTGCCGTCTTGGATGCGCGGATTACCATCAAGGTCGAAACCCCAACCGGCATAATCATTGTTGCCCGCATTGATACATGGCGAGGTGTTCCGCAAACGGAAATCACCGTTTGCCGCGTCCACGAATTGCGGGTTTTTGAAGGTGTTTTTCGTTCCGCTCATTGGCAACGGCAGCGTGCAGGAATAATTTATTGTGCCGCCGTTGTAATTGTTATAGTAGGGATGCTCGGAACAGGTGTTTCCCCAGACGATGCAGTTGTTCAGCGTACCACCGCATGATCCGCCGCCGTAGGACGCTGAGTTGCCCGAGAGTGTGCAGTTATTCAATGTACTATTATCCGCCCCGCCGCCGTAAGACGCCGAGTTGCCCGAGAGCGTACAATTGTTCAATGTACTACTATACGCCCCGCCGCCGAAGGGGTCGGCCGTGTTACCCACAAGCGTGCAGTTGTTCAATGTACTATAATACGCCCCGCCGCCGAAGCGGTCGGACGTGTTACCCGCAAGCGTGCAGTTGTTCAACTCGCCGCCGCCCGCTCCGCCGCCGTAGAACGCCGAGTTGCCCGAGAGCGTGCAGTTGTTCAATGTGCACTCAGCTGCTCCGCCGCCGTAGTGATTTGCCGCGTTACCCGTCAGCACACAGTTGTTCAGCGTACCGCCGTACGCTCCGCCGCCGTAATCGGCTTCGCCGTTTGTCAACGTGAAACCGTCAAGGAGGGAGCCGATATCCAGTGTCGCGCAACGCCCACGGGGAGGAGGCGGGCGGTGAGGACCAATGGTGATTACTTCGTTCCCCGCCGCAGTCGGGGTGTGCATCCCGCCACCATCGATGATGGTGTGTTCCGCACCATTCACGCTTTGAATCGTGATTGCCTTGTTGTCCGTCGAAATGGGCGCGTACACGCCGTTCGTCACGGTAATCGTATCCCCTGCGGCAGACACGTCAATCGCCGCCTGAATGGTTTGCTTCGCGACCGCCCAGCACGTCCCGGCATTCCCGTCCTCCCCGCACGGGCTTACATACCACGTCGCCCCTGACGACACCCCATGCGCCAGCCCCGCCATTGCGACCCCGAGAATCATACGCATCACTTTATTCATAGCATTCTCCCTTTCCAAAACATTATGGCAAATTCCACCCCGCCCCTGCAAGCCACAAATCAGGTTTGTCCAAGACACAAAGATTGGGCGCTGTATGTTGCAAAGCCATCAAACCCAGCTCAGCCGTGTGCGTGAGGCACACGAAAAGATAAACGGCTATCGCGAGTGTTTTTCTCACGGGCGGAAACCCATGCTTGACGATGAATTCATGTTTGAAAGCAACTTCCGCTTTGCCTCTTCAAATTCCTCGTTGGTTAATATCCCGTCATCCCGAAGCCGTGCAAACTCGCGGAGCTCGGCAACCGTCGTGTTGGTTGGCCACAAAGGGATGCTTGGGAATTTTTTAATGACAGTTTTAAGTGCCTCAACAAAGGCGGAAAACTCTTTTTCGCCCGGCACGTTGTTGTGCAACGCAAATTGCCCACCGGTTGCAGGGTTGCGGAAGATAAGGACATCGTAGCTTTGGAGCAGATATAGATTATACAATACAGCCCAGCTGATTCCTAAAACAACAACCACAAATAATATTGGCGCGATGCCCTTACCTGATGAGAAAAATAGAGCAGCACCCACCAATGCAAAGAAAACGCACAGTATCACGGAAATGATTTTGAGGACAACACGGGACGTCCTAGGATAATTTTTCTCATGAGCAGGTTCGGGATCCCAACCCATAAGGGACACTGAAAAGTGCTGGAGGTTCCCCCCCTTCGACACGGTAATGAGCAAGGTGCCTTCTTCGTAAAGGATAAAGGATTGTTTGCCCTTTCCGCGTTTTGATTGTTCGAGCCGTGCGATTTCTTTTCCAGCCATGATTTCTCTCCTGTTTACCCCGTTGATTGTGAAGCCCCTTCTACTGACTCGGCGGGGGGCATGCTTGTGGAGAACTTCCGTTTTATTTCCTCCAATTCCTCGCCAGTCAAAATCCCTTCGTCCCGAAGGCGCGTAAATTCACAAAGGTCGATGGTCTTTGTTTGCATACGTTCGGGCATCGCATTGGCGAATCTCCTGATGGTGGCTTTAAGTGCCTCCACAAAAGAAGAAAAATCCTTTGCGTTCGGCTTTTCGTCGAATAACGCAATCCAAGCTCCCGTCATCGGATTGCGGAAGATGAGAACAATGTCTTTCCTATGTAAAAATTTGTCCAACAACGTCAACCACCAGACAGCCAGCAAACCGAAATACATCATCAGCCCGCCAATGGTTTTAACGGGGGCATCAAACGAAGCGATGAACAAACCGACAAAGCAAACAGCCAATAACACAGAGACAAACGCAAAGACAATGTTATCGAAAAGCTTGGGGGTGTTCTTCTCTTGGATAGGCTCAGGATTCCAACCCGCGAGGGACACGGAAAAATGCTGGAGATTCCGCCCCTTCAATATAGTGACCAGCAACGTACCGTCCTCACGGAGAATAAAGGACTGTTTCCCCCTGCCGAGGTTTCGCTGTTCAAGCCGTGCTATTTCTTCTTTGTTCATACAGTTTTATGAGGGCGGTGCCGACAAGTTCCCCGCGCCCGCGCGTGCCGCTGTCCCATGTCGTGGCGATGCCGCCGACGAAGTTGTTGAATGTCTCGGCGGGGTGCAGGGCGGACATGATGAGGCTGTACTGGAACTCCAGCGAGTTAATCATGCCCTGCACGGAGTTAGGGGTTCTGTTCGCCATCTCCAGAATCCCCATGCCTGTGTTCAAGAGCGCGTCGCCGTAGCCCATGAACATCTGGCCAACGTCGTTATAGGCAACAGTTTCTAGTTGCGAGTTTCTAGTTTCTAGCAATTCAGAACTCTCGCATTTTAGAACGTCAGAATTTCCATCGAACGTTGTGAAGCCAAGCCCTGCCGTGTGCGTGAGGCACACGAAAAGAGAAATGGTTATGGCGAGTGTTTTTTTCATGCTAGGTCAATTTGAATATGCCGATAGTTTCTGGCCATGCCTCATCACCATTCACGTACCCCTCTAACGTTCCTATAACACCATTTTGCACAAACAACACAAATCCAATCCCATGTTTTACTCCTTCCAGCTCCCCTGTGCATCCCAAATACGCATTTGCCTTGTCTGGTAATGCAAACGCACTGTCTGGCACATGGTAATCGGAAAAGAAACCGTGTCCCGTAAATTCTCTAGAAATGACTTTTGCAATGGCGTACTGCTTGGAGAAAAGAACATTCTGTTCCGTTCTTTCCCGTAACAAGTAGCCCATTACCTGTTTTTCAAACTCATCAAATGACATTATGCTTCTCACTTAATTCCTGCCTCAGAAAATGTGGTAAATAATTTTATAAAATCTCGCTCGTTTTCAACTGCAACTAATGAATAAATTTGTTCAATATCTGCAACTGATGATGGACGATGAGCCCGTGGCCATAAATAATTAAGAGTGAATTTTTTAATTTTTTTTGGATATGGTTCGTCATAAGTGAATCCTTCAAGATTATTTATAAGACCATGTTCAATAAAAAGTTCAAAACCAATTCCATCACGAACTCCCGCAACACTGGCATGCACATCACCTATATGACAATTTATATCACTATAAGCCAGTTTTGAATCAATGTCAAAAAAATATAAAATCCAACGCCCGTAAACTCCCTTTTCATGCCACGGTATTGAGCAAGTTGGACTCGCAAGTTTTCTAAAAACGGATGAGAACCGTATAACAGTTTTTCCATAATGGATTTTTCAAAGTATGTTAGTTCGTTCATAGTAATCTCCCCTTGTTTTTTCATTCCTTTGGAAGGAACACGGTTCCTATTTTACAACACCGTTTACAACGTTACCTCTTACGGTGACAGACATCTCACCTATTTTTACAAGCAAAGGTTTTGTATAAAATTCTCCAGTAATGTTTTGCCCTCTTACCGCGACTTCAGTTGCTTTCTGAATGGCGTTAAATGCCGCTTGTTGAGAGCCGTATTGATTAACCATGGCATCAAGGCCGCGGCCAGCCTTATCAAAGATATGATGAAGTTTATTAGGGTCAACAGATTGAGCGGTCTGTGCCGCAACAGGGGCGAGCGGGGCAAGGGCAGACACTCCAGATGCGATGCCATACCCGGCGGCTGCGGCACCATACGTGGTGACCGCCAGCCCGCCGGCAATGTACTCCAAGCCCGTCACGGTCTCGTTGCGCTCGTTGGCGTATTGCAGGTGCGAGACGAGGCTTCCGCCGATGTATCCATCATCATTCCGAAGGACAGCGGAATGCACGGGCATCAGCGCGCCGAAAATGTCAAACACGACAGAGGATTTCCCTGTGCTTGTCGGACACAACCCCAATGGATCCATATACGCTACGGGATTGCCTTCCCCGTACATATACAGGTTAAGCCCGCCCGCGAGACCGAGCGGGTCGGCGGAGAGGAAGCGGTTGAGGGTGGCGGAATACACCCTGTGGCGTGTGAGGTAGAGGCGGAGAGGCGTGTCGGTCTCCAACGTCATCACGCCGTATCCGCCGAGCCATGTGAAGGGCGTTGGGTTAAACCCTTCGCTTCCCCAGTCCTCGCCGTGGGGACCGTAGTTCGCGGTGTAAGAAACAGTTTTTAGTTTACAGTTTTTAGTTATTAGAACTTCTGAACTTCCTCCATACATCGCGAAGCCCAGCCCTGCCGTGTGCGTGAGGCACACGAAAAGGGAAATGGCCATGACGAGCGTTTTTTTCATCTAACCCTTACTCTCCCGTCTTAAACGTTCCTATGTTTATCCAGATACTCTGTAGAACGCAATGGCCTATCGACATTACGAGTCCAGCAACCACCTCAATGTTCTCGCAATTTTCGCCAACATCTCCAATGCGCGTCCATCCGTTGCTAGGGTCAAAATAAACATTCCAGTTGCTTGCAATACCCACAGGGATACGGCTATCAAACGTTGGGAATTTTTCGCAAATGACACCGCCATGGTTGCTCTCAGGTAAAACAAGTTCACTTATTTTCCAGCAGGTGTGCGGACAAAGCCCACACACACCAGTAACCCGACCATCGATGTCCAGCAAAATTTCAAGATTGTCCACCAAAACCGAGTTCCAGAATGGTGGGTATGGCTCTGTCGAAAATGCGTATTCCTCTCGGGAGTATGAGATTTTCCCGGGAAGGATGCCGTCATTGATAATCGTAAAGGTCACGCTCGCTCTCCATTTACTGTGATTTTAACAACCAATGTAGTATCTGGTTTTTGTTCAATCTTTTTGATTTTGTTCATACGGAAGCCTAATTTTATTAAATTCTAGGGTGCGTTCATAGCATTCAAGATAACATGAAAGGATTGCGCCCAAATCCTGTATTTCCCCTTGCAACTCATCATTTTTGATGTGTTGCGCCCGTTTCGCGATAGATTTAACGATGTCCGACAGGTTTTTCAAGGAATCGCCTTGTAGGACAATCCCAGGAAACTTTCGCTCTGGCATTTGAACCACAGGGCAATTCACCGTTTCCGAATAGATGATGAGCTCTTGCTTTTTCATAATCAAGCTCTCTTTATTGATACCTCACCTCAATAATTTTTTCAGGGTTAAAGGAAATGGCTTCGCTCGTTCCAACACGAACAATGAGCCTACCCCAAGCCACAAACACATCGTTAATCCTTTTTCCGTCCTCAAGAAGGACAGAGACGCGAGTCACACCGTAACTATGTTCAGGGAACTGACTAATCTCGTCCTCGAATTTAGAAGGTATTTCATGCATAGTTATTAGAGTCCTTTCGGGAATATAAGAGCCTGTCTTCCGACTCCATACGAAGAGCATCAATTTTAATACGCTCCATAAGCCTATCGGGGTTGTCCCCTGTTAAATCTATACGCCAGCCTTTTGCGTGTGTTCCAATAATTCTAAAAACTCCAGCGGAAAGTTCTTCCATAACGAATGACCAATTAACTAAATCCTTAAAATACGAATTCATGGTGTGTTTCCTTATTTAATAATGCCATGTTTTAGCAACACGTCCAGTGTTACTGGAGTTTGGTATTGAATTCCTAAACCAGGTTGACCAAATGCTGGCGCTACGGTTCCAGCATTAACTTCAAATGGTTTGGCAAGCCCATATAGAAAATCACGTGTAACAATTACTCCATTCATAAGTCACCTCATCAGGATTTGGGCAGGGGTTTTCATAGTACACACTTGTCTATCTTTGATTGTTTTTTGTCCTTTTCCTTAACTCGCCCCAGTAATCCCGACAAACTGTCTCGATAGTTTCAAATGTAACAGGTTGTCCCGTATCCAGTTTTAAATCAATGTTTTCGTAGTGTAGTATGAGTGTCCCCGCTGTTGTTGCAATATAGATTGGCATTGCCTCTGATTCGGTTTGTAAAATCTCTGGCGTTGAAATTTCTAATTCATCTTCAAGCATTGACATAGTACCTCCAAAGTCTTGAAACGTAATCTGTTTAACCCCTGAAAGCGTTAAGACAAAACTATCGCCGAGGGGGCTTATACGCCGTCGCAAATAAGGGATGTTAACAAAAATAGTGTACAATCCATTTTTACCTTTTTCTACGGCAGTAATCTCGCCGTCATGCAAGATGTTCCAAATGTCGATTTCTTTTTTCATTTTATTGCCCCTCGGTTTCGTGATTCTCATGGTTACTGTGTGACTAGAATGTGGTTCACTGGTCCGATGTGGAGATGAGGTATACCATCTAGCCAATGTAATGGAGGAATGGTGTGGTTTAATGCGGGAGTCACCTTGTACTCATTCGCCCATTGTAATAATGTTTGCGCATCTGCAGGAGAAATGCCCGTCCTTCGTGCTTGCTTCGCCAAATCAATCAGCGTGGCTTGGTCAGCGGAAAACCGCGCTGGTTGCGCTAGTGGTGCTGCCGCCCTTTGAGCAACTGTGCTGCCAGAATGCAAGACCTGTTGAGCCGTTGGTGCAGCCTTGTCTGCGTTGGCGGCGGCGGCGCTGCCGCCGCCCCAGAGGATTACGTCCGCCCCGAGCGCATATACCGCTCCAGCGGCGTACAACG
>WRJS01000042.1 GCA_009778475.1 Kiritimatiellota bacterium
CCCAGCGTGTCCGCGGCCTGATGCTCACCGATCAGGATGCCCTCGCCCCCGCCCCGCTTCGCCTCGTCCAGGCTCAGCACGCACGCCCCGACCCTGACCTTCGCCGCGGCCTCCGCCGCAAACCCCTTCACCGCCGCGACCGCCGCCGCAGCCTGCCCCACAAACATCCTCCGCGTCATACGCATAGCAATATCCTCCGCCAATTAGCAGTTCATTCAAATAGTGTAGCACAGACGTGTTTGCGTGACCACGGCAAAGTGAGGGAAAAGTTGCCGCAATCAGATGGCGCGGGCATTCCTGCCCGTGACTCATGCGGGCAGGGATGCCCGCGCCGCTTTTGCCGCCGCCTCGGCGCAGTTCTCGCCGTCGATGGCGGAGGACAGGATGCCGCCCGCGTAACCTGCGCCCTCGCCGCAGGGGTAGAGGCCGCGCACCTGCACGTGCTGGCAGGTCGCGCGGTCGCGCGGGATGCGGATGGGTGAAGAGGTGCGCGACTCGACCCCGACCAGCACCGCCTCGCGCGTAAGGAAGCCGCGCATCTTGCGGTCGAACGCTGCAACGCCGTCGCGCAGGCGCGTGCGGATGTGGCGCGGCAGCCACTCGTGCAGGCTGGAGGCATAAAGCCCCGGCAGGTAGGATGACTCGGGCAAATCGCGCGCGGCGCGGCCGTTGACGAAATCGGTGATGCGTTGCGCCGGGGCGGTCTGCCCGCCGCCAGCCTGCTGGAAGGCGAGGCGCTCCAGCTCCTGCTGGACGCGCAGCCCCGCCAGCGCGTCATTGCCGGGGATATCTTCGGCGCGTATCTCAACGACCAGCCCGGCGTTTGCGAAGGGCGAGTTGCGGAGCGACGGGGACATCCCGTTGACGACGATGGATTGCGGCGCGGTGGCGGCCGGCACGATGAAGCCTCCCGGACACATGCAGAACGAGTAAACCCCGCGTCCGTCCGACTGGTGCGCGAGCGTGTAGCTGGCGGGCGGCAGCCACGGTATCTGTGCGGGGTCGCGACTGTACTGGATGGCGTTGATGAGCGCCTGCGGATGCTCGACGCGCACGCCCATCGCGAACGCCTTCGCCTCCAGCGCGATCCCCTGCCGGTGCAGCATCTCGTAAACGTCGTGCGCCGAGTGTCCGGTCGCGAGGATTACGGACGGGCATTCCAGCGTCTCGCCCGAGGCGAGGCGGACGCCCGCCACCGCGCTGTTGCGGAGGGTTAGCCCCGTGACGCGCGCCCCGAAGCGGACCTCGCCTCCGGCTTGGCAAATCGCCTCCCGCATTGACGTGATGATGCCCGGCAGCTTGTCCGATCCGATATGCGGGTGCGCCTCGTAGGTGATGGCCTCAGGTGCGCCATGGAAATGGAATCGTGCCAGCACGCGCGCGTTGTCGCCGCGCTTCTTCGAGCGCGTGTAGAGCTTGCCGTCGGAGAACGCGCCAGCCCCGCCCTCGCCGAAACAGTAGTTGGACTCCGTGTCGAGCAGGTGTTCGTGGTGGATTTTCGCGATGTCGCGTTTGCGCGTCGAGACGTCGCGCCCGCGTTCAAGGATGACCGGGCGCAGGCCCAGCTCAATCAGGCGGAGCGCGGCGAAGAGCCCCGCCGGCCCCGCGCCGACGATCAGCACCGTCCGCGCCGCCGACACGTCAGGGTAGTGAAACGCGGGCGGTTCCTGCGCCAGCGGCTGGTCAATCGCGGCTTCGACCTTCAGGTTGACGACAATCGGCTTGCGCCGCGCGTCAATCGAGCGGTGCAGCACGCGGAAGCCCGTGATGCCGCTGGGGGGCACGCCAGCCGCTTCGGCGGTCGCGGCGAGGAGGCCCTCGCGCGTGCTAGCGGCCTCGGGCGCAAGCGTCAGCGTCAGTTCCGCGCGCATTACAGGCGGGCGCTCACGAAGTCGCGCAACGCCGCCACGGACGAGAAGTTGCGGACATCGAAGTCGCCGTCCTCAATCACGATGCCGAACGCCTCTTCAAGCCCCACGACCAGCTCCAGCAGGCAGACGGAGTCCACGCCGTACGCCGTGATGAGCGAGGCATCCGCCTCGATGTCCGACGGCGCGACCTGGAGGAAGAGCCGTTCGACGATCATGTCCTTCAACTTCGATTCGATCTGTTGTGCGTCCATTGCGTTGCGACCTCTATTGCTTGAGTTTATTATTCAGTAACAGCACTTGCGCCGAGAGCGCGCTGACCTGTTCCCTCAGCGCGGTGTTCTGCTCCTTCATTGCGTTGAAGCGGGCATCCAGTTTCTTGAACGTGACAATCTGCACGCCGATGATGGTGAGCAGCAATGCGAAGATGACCAGCACATGCAGGAACGTGATGCCGGACTCCACGATGACCGGCTCGGGCGATGCGGCGGGCACGGGGCTAGGCGCGGCAACCGGCGCGGCCGCGACGGGCGGTTTCAGCTTAATCTCTTTTGGCGCGGTTTCCTCCGCTGGGGTAGGGGAGTCCACTGACGGTTTCTCCGAGGCGTCAGCCGCGCCCTCGGGCGTCACCTCAAACGTGTTGCCGCATTTCGGGCATTTCTGGGAGATAGGCTTGCCGAGATCGAAAACCGACAGTTTCGTCTCGCATTGGGGACACTGAACAATCCGCTTCATTCTGAAACTCCTTCCGTTCAACAGGCTCCGGCCGCCTGCCGGACACAACCTGTCGCGTGAAGAGAAGTATAGCGGAATGCGCAAGGCGAAAGCAAGGCAATATCCGGCGCACCCGCAGACAAATCATGCGCAAGGCATAGCATCGCCCTGTTCGCGCCGTATTGGCTAAATGTTAAAATTACGTTAAGATTGTATTTGGCCTTTACCCGCCGGATGAAAAATGCTACTGTGTCGGGTAGTTTAGAAGAGAGTGGCGTTAAGGACGGGCGGAGACATACACAACCATGAGAGTTAACAGGCTGAGTTTGTTTTTTGGGACGCTTCTGCTGGTGTCGGCGGGAACGTTTTTCGCTTGGGGATGGGGCGCTATCCTGCCGGGCACAGCCATGCTGTTTGTGCTGGCGACATTGTTCGGGTTGTTCATGGCGTTCAACATCGGCGGGAACGATGTCGCGAACTCGTTCGGGACGAGCGTGGGGTCGGGGACGCTGACGTTACGGCAGGCGCTCATCGTGGCGGCGATTTTCGAGGTGAGCGGCGCGCTCATTGCGGGGGGGTCGGTGACCAAGACGATTCGCAACGGGATTGTGAATCTGGATACGCTGGCAGCGTTCCCGGGCTGTGACTCGATGAGCCTCGTGTATCTGATGATGGCGGCGCTACTGGCCTCCGGGATGTGGATTTTGATTGCGACGAAGTTCGGTCTGCCCGTTTCAACCACGCATTCGATTGTGGGGGGCATCGTGGGCAGCGCGATTGCGCTGGCCACCGTGACGGTGGGTAGAGAATCGGCGTTCGCGCTCATACAGTGGCGAAAGGTGGGGACGATTGCCGTCACGTGGGTGGTGTCGCCCGTGATGGGCGGTGTTGTGGCCTATGGGCTTTTCTGGGTGGTCAGGCGGATCGTCTTGCGCTACAACGATGGCGCGGAGCAACAGTTGCTCCATCTCCACTCGCGCCTCCAGATGCGCCGCCAATTCAGGGCACATGAGCGTTTGGCGGAGTTGCAGCAGATCGCGTACGCGCACGGCGTCCCGAACGAGCCTGTTCGGCAGAAGCCCGGCAAGGATGCCCAGCGCGGGGCTCCCCGTCTGGAGAAGCGGTTGCGCGTAGGGAGAACGTCGCGCCACGCACTGGAGGTCTATGTGCCGGCCATCGCTGGTATCGGCGCGATGGTGATGACCTCCATGGTGCTGTTTAAGGGGTTGAAGAACCTCGAGCTCCCCCTGACCGCGCTTCACAAGGGATTGATTGTGGCGGCGGTTTCACTGGCCGCATGGAGAATCATCGCCGTCCTCGCCAAATCCCTGCGCAAGAAGACGCTGAGCCGATCGACACTCCTGCTGTTCAATTGGATGCAGGTGTTCACCGCCTCAGGGTTCGCGTTCAGCCACGGCAGCAACGACATCGCCAACGCGGTGGGGCCGTTCATTGTCGTGTGGGATGTGCTGACGAAAGGGGAGGTTCAGAATACGCCCATACCGACGGTTGCCATGATCGCTTTCGGCATCGCGATGTGCGCGGGACTGTGGTTCATCGGCAAGGAGGTCGTCCAAACCATCGGCATGAACCTTACCGAGATACACCCGGCGTCGGGGTTCTCGGCGGAGCTTTCAGCGGCGACGGTCGTTATGTTCGCGACGGTTTTCGGGATACCCGTCTCCTCGACGCACATCCTGGTCGGCGCGGTGCTGGGCATCGGGCTGGTGAACCGCGCCACGAACTGGCGGCTCATGCGCCCCATCGCGCTGGCATGGGTGGTGACCCTGCCCGCCTCGGCATTCCTTGGCGCGCTCGTGTTCCTCGCCTTGCGGGCCGTGTTCTGACGCGCCCCAGATTCCACGATGGAGGGCGAGCGTCCCCGCGAGCCGTCAGGCACATTGCCGCTCCCCGCCCCATTGGCCGCACGCCGCGCCAACGGGCCCCCAGTCTCGCCCTCCATGTCACGCCTATCCAAACAGGGTAATCCTCTGTCCCGTCATCTGTATTTTACAGGGCGCTAGATCCAGCGCGGGATGTACTTGGTCGTCAGCAGCCGCCAGAAGACGACGACGAACGCGCTCAGCGGTATCGCGAGCAGCACGCCCATGATGCTCCCGAACACCGCCCCCCAGAAGAACAGCGAGAAGATCACCGCCACGTTGCTGAGCCCCGTCTGCGTCTTCATGATCTTGGGCGTGAGCCAGTAGTCCAGCACCAGCACGGCCGTGAACACCGCCAGCACCAGGAGCATCCGCGTCAGGCTCCCGCCGTCCCCGAAGTACGCCATCGGCAGCGCGATCGACAGCCCGATGATGCTGCCCAGGTACGGGATGAGGTTGAGGCACCCGAGGCAGAAGCCGATGAGCAGCCCGTACGGCAGCCCCACCGCCCAGAACCCGAACCCGTACAGCACGCCCTGCACCAGCGAGATGACCACCTGCCCGCGGAAGAACGCCGAGATGATGCGCAGGAACTCGTCGATCAGGTACGCGATGTCCTCGCGCAGGTCCGCGCTGAGGAACGGCACGCACCCCGTCACGCTCCCGCCCGTGAACGGCTCGGAGATCAGGAAGTAGATCAGGTACACCGGGAGGATCAGCCACCCCACGAGGGAGATCAGGTACTTCACGCCGCCCAGCCCGTATGCCAGCGCCACGCTCCCCACCCCGCCCGCCACGAGGTTCGCCTGGATGACCCCCCTCCAGTGCTCCGCGCTCAGGTACGCCGCAAGGCCGAACTGGTCGAGGAACGCGGAGAGGTTCGGCATCGCCCCCCCCACATCTTCCGCCAGCGTCGGCAGGTAAGACACCAGCGCGCTGACCTGGCTCACCAGCAGCGCGCCGAACACCCCGAACACCAGCACCACCGGGATCAGCAGCGAGATGAGGAACGCCACCAGCGCCAGCGCGTGCACCCGCCACAGGTGGTTGTACAGCCAGCGGTAGAACGGCTTGAAAATCACCGTGAGGATGATGGCCACCAGCAGCGGCGTCAGCACCCCGGACACCACCGCCAGCAGCCGCCCGACCGCCCACAGCAGCGCCACCGCGAACGCGATCACCAGCGCCGCGCAAAACGCCGTGAACCCCGCCGCCACGATCCGCTGCTGGCGCGGCGAGAAAAAGCTCGCGCCCTTATTGCCCGCCGTATCCGTCTCTTCCGTTTTCATCGTGCGCATCCCTCCTGCGATAATAGGGTGCCTAGGGGCCCAAGGGGAAAAGAGAAACACCTGCGTCCCCTAGGTCGCCTGTACCCCCGCCGCATCCCCTGTAGTCCCGCTGTCCTATCATCCCTCATTTCCAATCCCTCCACCCGATTCATAATTTCTCATTCAAGTATATCCCATCCCCTCCGCCCATGCAAGCGCATTCGTTCACAGAGAAATCCTAAAAACTCTGTGTGGTGCAAACGGGCGATGATTGTTTTTGACAGGATGAACAGGATTTCACAGGATTATTTTCCTAGCCACAGATTACACAGATTACGCAGATGTTTTTTTAATCTGTGAAATCTGCGTCATCTGTGGTTAAATGAAACGGAGGATTATTTTTGACAGGATTTACAGGATTACTTATCACCTATTACTTATCACCTATCACCTCTCCCTCTGCGCGAGGTAAAGAAAACAGACGGTTTTTTGACGGGATGGACAGGCTTTACCTTATCAGCAGGATAAAGCCGCCGAAGCGGATGTTGACGGTGAGGGTGCCGTCGTTGGCGGTGACTTCGCCGATGGTGCCGCTTCGGCCGATGCCTTTGACTTTCCATGTGCTGACGGTGGGCGGGTTCTGGGGGTCGTAGGTGCCGATGGGGATGGAGCAGGGGGTCAGGATAGGGTCGATGGACGTGCGGCCGAAATCGACGGTGACGTTGGCGGCCGCGCTGACGTTGAGCAGTTTGTCGCTGGCGGTGGTGGTCTTGTCAAGGTCTTGCTCGATGTCGCATTTGAAGGTCACGCCCGCGAGGGTGGTGCCTTGGAGGTTGAGGCTTCCGGTCTCGCCGTCGGCCATGCCGGGGGAGAGGGTTCCTTGCGTCAACGCGCCGCCGACGATCGTGCCTGTCCCCGCGAGGGTGCCGACGGCGGTCACGTCGTTGAGTTCGAGGGCGGCGTCTTGCGCGATGGTGATGCGGCGGTCGGTGCGGATGGCGCCGTTGCTGACGGCGAGCGTCCCGGCGTCAACCCATGTGCCGCCGGTGTAGTCGTCGATGGGTGCGCCCAGCGGGGTGTATTCGAGTTCGCCTTCCACAACGGCCTCTTGCATCAGCCCTGCGAAGACGAGGGTGCCGTCGCCGGCCTTTCGGAGTGCGCCGTTGCCTTCCATGTTTCGCGCGAGGGTGTGGGTCATGCCGTCGGCGATGTCGAGGGTCAGGCCGTCGTTGAGCAGTTCGACGGTCTGGCGCGAGTTGTCGCCGCGGAAGGCGAGCACCCTGTCGTTCACGCGCGGCTCGAGGGTGCCGCCGTCGAACGCGAGCAGCACCTGCGCGTTGCCCTGCACCAGGAGCCGGTGGTACCGCGCGCGCGCGCCGTTGCGCAGGGTGAACGTGCCGTGGGCGTCGGTGTTGAAATGGATGAGCCCGTCGCCGCCGCTGTTCAGGTGCAAGAGGCTGTCGTCCGCCTCGAAACGGAAGGGGCGGTTGAAGTTGATGTTGTTGCCGTTGATGCGGAACTCGGCCTTGTTGGTGAGGGTGATGGACGTGACGCCGCCGTTCGGCTGGCTGACGTTCACGGCGTAGCCGACCTCGACGTTCGAGGCATCGACGAAGAGTCCGGGGTTCACCTCGCCGCTCGCGTCGTTCCCGAACTGGAATGTGTCCGACCACAGGTAACCCCCGTTCACGACGCGCAACAGGGGGTTGTTCAGCGGCGCGTTGGGCGCGGTGCGCCCGCCGATGTAGCAGTGGAGCGAGCCGCCGCCCTGGATGACCCTGCAATGGTCGATCTCCAGCACGGGGTCGGCGGCGCCGTCAAGCGTCCGCAGCCCGATGGACGCGGCGTTGCGCATGGACACCTCGGTTGACGCGTCCGCGCTGGTGATGCGCACCTTGCCCTCGGCGATGTTGAAGCCGCTGTAGCCGCCGAGCGGCGCCTGCCCGTTCCCCGCGAAGGCGATGAGGTGCTCGGGCTGCTGGCTGTTCCCCCCGGCCTTGCCGTTATTGACCGAGAGCGTGCTGCCGGTGCCGGAGACGTTGAAGGTGAGCGTCCCGGCGCCGCGCTTGATGAGCACGCCTTTGGTGGCGTTCGGCTTCCCGTTCAGCGTCAGGCCGCCCGCCGCGATGTCGATGATGACCGCGCCGTCGTCCGCCCCGAGCGGGCCCGTGTTGATGGCGATGCTGTTGTCGCGCGCCGCGCTTGGCCCGTCGTAACGCAGCGTGCCGCCCGCGAGCGTCCAGCGCTCGCTGTCCGGCGACGGCTCCCCGAACGCGGCCGCCGAGGTGAGCGCGAGCGTCCCGTCCTGCACCGTGAAGCCGCCCGTGAAGCCGTCCGCCCCGTTCAGCACGGCCAGCCCTGTGCCGTCCTTCACGAGTGCGCCGTCGCCCCGCACCTCGTCCAAGGCGAGCGCGCCCCCCTCGCTGATGTCAAACGCGGAGTTGCGTTTCAGCAGCAGCGGCGCGGCAATCTGGTGGGCCCCCTGCTCAACGGCCACATGCCCGACGCGCCCGCTGTTGTCGAGCGTGAGCGTCTCGCCGCTGAGGGTGTAGCCCGCCTCCGAATCGAACGCCATCTCGCCCGTGACCGCGCCGGGGGTGACGCTGACGGCCTTGCGCGATGCGCTTCCGGGGAACGATGCCTGCGACCCTCTGACGGGCGGGCCGCTCAGCCAATTGCCGGGGACGTCCCAGAGGCTGTCGGCGCTGCCCGCCCACACGATGGGCGCGGACACCGCGCGGTCGGAAACCGTCAGCACCACTTCCGTGCCGCCCATGGCCGGGACGACCGACCACACGTAATCTTTCGTGATGAGGCCGTTGCCCATATCCAGCCCGGCGATGTCCTGAAGCGTCACCGTCCCGGCGCACGCGAACAGCGTGTAGGCGCCGTTCGACGAAGGGTCGGACAGGTACACCCACGCGTTCACAGCCTCCAGCCCGCCCGGCGCCGTGATGGCGACGGTGTCGTTGTTGCCCATCATCAGGCGGCCGGTGAACGACGCGTCGCCGAGCGTCAGCCCCTCCAGCGTCAAGCCGCCGCATTCCAGCAGCGAGAGCGTCGCGCCGTTCGTCACCGTGAGCACGCCCGAGAACACGTCCGCCGCCTGCACCGCCAGCGTGCCGCCGATCACGTCGATGTCCCCGATGGTGCTTTGGCCGTTGAGGTACAGCGTGCCGAGGCCGGCCTTGACGAGCCGCCCGCGCGTGCCGGGCTTCGGCCCGAACGCCTGGTTGATTTTCGCCGGGCGCCCGTCCGTGTCCACCGTCAGCCCCGCGTCGCCCAGCAGCGCGAGGTCGAACGTCTCCATGAACGCGGAATCCGTGATGACCGCCGTCAGCGGCACCACGCGCCCGCCGTCCGCGACGAGTTCGGAATAGCCGTTGCCGCTCTTGCCGGCGGACCCGTACCAGCCCCGGACGTGGCGCGCGTGGAGCGTGCCGCCCTCCAGCACGAGCCGCCCCGAATTGTTCTCGTTATCCGCGACGTTCACGGGATACCCCGCCAGCACGCGCAAGGTGCCGCCCGTCATCCGCAGGCAGGAGATGCGCGCGGTGTCGTTCTGCGGGTCGTAGCCATCGTAGTTCGCGCCGCCGTAACCGATGCGGACGTAACCGTGGCAATCCGTCTCGCCGCCCGTGATTTCCGCGTACCCCATCCCGGCGCGCCCGACGGCGATGCCATCCATGCCGGTGACACTGTGGCGGCCGCCCGAAACCGCAAAGACGCTGTTCGTTGATGCCGCGCCGTTCCCCGTCGTGACTATCAGTGAGACCGTGACCTCGCCGCCCGCGAGCTCCGCGTAGCCCTTGCCCCCGTCACGCGCCATCGTGAGCTCGCGCAACCGGTGCGCCCCGCCCGTCACCAGGAACTCCCCCTCCGCAAGCAAGGTGTTGCCCACGGACACCACACTGTTCGTCGCGGTCATCGAGCCTCCCGACAATGTGACCCGCCCGGCCGAATCGCCGGACAGGCCGATGAGCGTGCTGCCCCGCGTGAGCCAACTGCCCGAGACCATCTCGACCGTCCCCGTCCCGCGCTCCCCGACACGGTTCTCCCCGTTCACCGTGACGGCGCCGCCGTCCAGCGTGAAGGACGCCTCGCTCAGCGCCGTGTTCGCAATGCTCAGCGACGAGCCGACCGTCAGCAGCCCCCCCGTCATCTCCACCGCCGCCGTCGTCTTGCCCGCCGCATCCGTCGCGAGGCTCAGGTTGTTCGCGCGCACCTCGCCGCCGTCAATCTTCACGATGCCCGTCGTGGTCGTCTTCGCGCACACGTTGAACGTGCCGCGCACATCCAGCAGCCCCCCCGTGACGTGCACCAGCCCCGTGCGCCCGTTCGGGTCCCAGCACATCATCCCGAAGTTCCCGAACACCGTATGCTCCCCGCCCTCATAGAAGAAAATGTTCTCCGGGCCGCTGCCCCTGAAGTCCACCTGCCGGATGCGCGACGCCGACCCCTCCTTCCACGTCACATAATGGCTGCGCCCCCCGTCATGGGCGAACACCAGCCGCGTGCCGCTGTCATCCACGCCCGTCGCGTCATAGATGTTGAACAGCCCCGACTCCAGCGTCGTGTGCAGCGCGTTGTTGCCCATCTCCGCCGTCAGCACCGCGTCAATCAGCCCGAACTGGAGCAACCCGTTGCCCGTGCCCTCCAGGTTGAACCCGTGCCCCCCGTTGCGGAGGCGGAACGTGTGGTCGGTGACCAGGTCCGCGCTGGTCGGCTTGACCCAGCTCGTGCCGCGCGTGTCGAACGTGATTTTTCCTTCGGACAGTGTAACCTCCGTCATGCCCACGTCATTCGTGAAATCCTGCGGGAAGGTGATGATGTACGCCGCCCCGTTCTGCGTGAAGCACCCCTTCTGTCCGACCCCCGGCACCTGCCCCGTCGCCCAGTTCGAGCCCTCCGAATACAGCCCGCCCGTCGTGGGCCCCACCCACTGCACATCCTGCTGCGCCACCGCGCCACTCACGGCCAACGCAGCCGCGCACCCCAACACAACACGTTTCACATTCATATTCACCTCCAAAGTTAGACCCAATGTAAAGCCCAAGTATATCGAAAAATCATCTGTCTTGTCAATGCTGTGCGAATGAGGAATAAGGGAAGAGGAAGCGGAAGGGGAGTTTTCAGTTTTCCGATAACACCTGCGTCCCCTGCGTCTCCTATGTCCCCGCCACCCCCAGCGCGTCGATGACGCGCGCGACGACGCCCGTGCGGCGTTGGACGGCGGCGGTGGCGCGCGCGCCGAGCGCGGCGCGGGCGGCGGGGTCGGCGAGGAGGCGGCCGATCTCGCGCTCGAGCTCGTCGGCGTCGCGCACTTGGATGAGGGTCTGCGCGTCGAGCAGGTCGGCCATGACGGGGCGGAAGTTCTCGGTGTGCGGGCCCACGAGCGTGGCCGCGCCGCAGAGGCACGGCTCGATCATGTTCTGCGCCCCGTGCTCGCACAGGCTCTTGCCGACGAACACGATGTGGGCGTTGCCGTGGAAGCCCATCAGTTCGCCCGTGGTGTCGGCGAGGACGATGGAGTTCGGAGTTCGGAGTTCGAAGTTCGGAGTCGGGGTTTTGCTTTTGCGGATGCACGCGAACCCGGCGCGTTCGATCTCGGCTTGGACGGCGTCGGCCTTCTCGAAGTGGCGGGGGACGATGACGAGGCGCAGGGCGGGGAAGCGTTCGCGGAGGCGGGCGTAGATGCGGATGAGGATGGCGTCCTCGCCGGGCCAGGTGGACGCGCCGAGCAGGACGGTGTGGCCGTCGCCGATGCCGCAGCGTTCGAGGAAATCGCGGGCGGCGGCCTCTTGCAGGGGGGCGCGGGCGGCGGTGTCGAACTTGAAGCTGCCGGTGACTTCGATGGCGGCGGGGTCGGCACCGGCGGCGAGGAGACGGTCGCGGTCGAGCGCGGACTGCGCGAAGATGCGCGTGAACATCCGCAGCACGGGGCCGAACCAGAGGCGGAGGCGGCGGTAGCCGGGCGCGGATTTGTCGGACACGCGGGCGTTGACGAGGTAGAGCGGGATGCCGCGCGCGTGGCAGGTGCGGATGGCGTTGGGCCAGATTTCGGATTCGGTGAGGATGAGCATGGCGGGGCGGATGGCGTCGAATGCGCGGCGGACGCAGGGGGGGAAGTCGAGGGGATAGAAGATGAGGGTGTCGTCGTCGGTGACGCGCTTCTGGGCCTCGCGCCAGCCGGTGGAGGAGGTGGTGCTGAACACGAAGCGCGTCGAGGGCGCGCGTTCGCGGATGGCCGCCATGACCTGCCCTGCGACGTGGACTTCGCCGACGCTGACGGCGTGTATCCACACGGGGCGGTCGAGGCTGCGGAGGCGTTGCGCGATGTCGTCGGGGTAACGCCCGAAGCGGTCGGCGAACCGCTCGCGATACCCCCCCCGCCGCCTCATGCGAAGAAGAAAGTGCGGCGCGAGGAGGAGGTAGGCGAGGGTGAAGAGGAGGTTATAGAGGAGCCATCTCATTTTGAATATCCAATATTCAACACGGAATATCCAATGTCCAAGTGGAATGCGCTTCGGGGCAATGACATGAAGGGCGGCGATGGGGACGGGCGTAAACGTAGAGACGGATGATTATCCGTCTCCGCAAGCCTTGCGGAATATCCAATGTCCAAGTGGAATGTGTTATGAGGCAATGTGGTCGAAAAAACTCTGCGTCTCTGCGAGAGAAATTCTCCGAAACGCATTTTACTTGGATATTCCGTGTTGAGTGTTGGATATTGGATATTCATCTCAATACCGCCGCAGCAGTTCGAGCATTTTGCGGTCGAGCTTGCGGCCGTTGAAGGTTTCGTAGTCAACGTCTTGGCGGTTGCTGTCCATGATGCCGAAGCTGCCGCGGAAGTTCCAGAGCGCCCAGCCCCAGCCCTGCTTTTTCCAGAGGGCGAGGTTGTCCTCGAGCCACGCGAGGGTGACGTCGTGCGGGGTGTGGCTGTGGGCGCCGAACTCGCCGACCATCACGAAGATGCCCGCGTCCACGACCTCCTGCCACGGCGCGAGGGTCT
This sequence comes from Kiritimatiellota bacterium, assembly GCA_009778475.1. GTDB lineage: Bacteria > Verrucomicrobiota > Kiritimatiellia > RFP12 > UBA1067 > WRJS01. The sequence goes on from WRJS01000042.1 coordinate 12,749, forward strand.
CGCGTTGGAGGAAGTCCGCGCCCGTCAGCGCGCCCGTGGCGGGCTGGAAGGGGGCCTTGGCGTCGAAGCCCGCGAAGCGCAGGGGCGGGTTGGTCTTGCCCCACTGGTTCTCGAAGGTGAGGGTGGCGGCCTTCGCGCCGTCGGTGAGCGTGAGGTCGCGCAGGGCCGCCCAGTCGCCTTGCGCGATGGAGATCTGGAGGCGGCGGACGTTGGCGGGCAGCGGCGTGGTGAGCGTGGAGGTGCAGTCGGCCTGCGTCATGTTCCACTCGGGCTTATGCTCGGCGTTCTCCCAGCCGTCCGCGCCGACCTTGGGGTCAAGCACGTGGTCGGCGACGGTCTTGCCGTCGGCCTCGATGCGGAGGGTGACTTTGCCGGAGACCCTGCCGGGGCGGATGGCGAGCGTGCCGCGCATCGGGCCGTCGATGACGAGCGGGATGTTCCACGGGGCCTTGTGTTCGCCGTAGAGGGGCGTGACGGCCGGGGTGGGCGGCCAGGTCGGCGTGGCGGTGGGCGGCGGGTTGATCCAGCTGGCCTTGTAGTGCGAGATGGACATGGGCGTGTAGCCGCGTGTGGCCTGCGCGACGCCGAGGGGGATGAGCGACTTCGCGGGCTTGCTGCCCCACGACACGCCGTCCGCCATGACCATGCGGTCGGGGTTCTCGGCGCGGATGACGCGCACAAGCTCCGTGGCGACTTTGAGGTAGGCATCGTCCTCGACGTTGGCCGGCTCGTTGAAGAGGTTGAAGCTCAGGTCTTTCGGCGGCACGGCCTTGTAGCGTTTCGCGAACGCGCCCCAGTGCAGGGCGCAGACGCGCAGGGCCTCGGGGTCGGTGAAGAGGTTGCGGGGTTCGGGCGGCTGCGCGACCGTGTAGCCCGGTGCGCGGTGGAAGCAGACCTGGACATGGATGCCGTACTTCTGCCCGAGCCTGACCGCATCGTCAATCCACGCCAGCCGCGCCTCATCGAGCTGTTCCCAGTCACCGTTCTTAATCCAGCCACGGTAATCCATCGGGAGGCGCACGAAGTTGAAGCCCCACTCCTTCATCCATCTGAAATCGTCCTCCTTGAACGGCTCATAGCGGCCGTTGAACATCTCCAGCAGGTTGAACCCCCGCCAGCGTTCCGTGGGCCTCCACGGCTCGGCCGCGGCATTCAGCGCACATCCCAACGCGATCAGCAACAACAGTCTTTTCATTTCCGGCCTCCTTAATAAAGCAAGTTGAAAATAGGATACGGGATATTCCGCGCAAGCGCAATGCCGAAGTGCGAAAAAGCGAAACTGTGTTGAGCTCTGCCATTTTCATGTTCACGCGTCTGCATCGGGCAGGACAATGGGGAAGCTTTCTGGAAATCCCCCAAGGATGGCGAGTCCCCCGCAAAAAAAACTGCGTCCTTTCAACTCCTTTTTGGATTTTTCCTCTTGCAACTCTGTGCCCAAACGTTCTATACTATGTGCGTTTTATGAAACTTGTCCGCAATAGGTTTTTTGTTTTTGCTGTGGGATGCCTCCTCGCATCCGCAGGGCATTCCGTGGAGTGGGGGGCGGTGAAGAACTACCCCAACATCGGCCTGATGTTCCCCACCCTGCGCAACGCGAAGGCCGAGCCCGTGCCGCCGCCCGAGGCGCACTCGTACCTGCTCGTCAGCACGGACACCCTCACGCGCGAGGACGTCTTCGAGCCCTACGAGCTCTGGTTCGCGCTCGAATGCTCCGCGCGCTGGTTCGACGACGCCGGCAACCGCCTCACCCTCGGCCGCGTCGCGCACCGCTTCCTGAACTCCGGCGACACCTTCGTCTCGCGCCAGAGTTTCACCATGCTCATGACCAGCGCGTCCGCGCAGGTCAACGCGCGCGACATCGATCATATCGGCGAATGGATCGCGGACTTCACGGGCTTGGAGATCGGCGAGCCGGAGAAGGTCAAGCTCAACGCCTTCACGCTCGACGATCTCCTCTTCTTCCCCTGCGAGGAGCCGGAAACCCTCATCTACGCGTTCTGCCCGCGCCGCATCGGCAACGCCTCCAACCCCGACTGGTTCTGCGTCATCCTCGAGGCCGCCGCCGCGCCGGACCCCGACGCGCTGCGGGCGGAATTCGAGGAGAAGTTCATCGCCAAGGTCGCGCTCCCCAGCCGCACGTCCAAGGACGAGGGCGCGACCGTCGAGGAGCTCGCCGTCGCCACGCGCGACGCCCGCCCCGTTGACCTCCCCGACCACCCCGTGCGCGTCGAGGCCCGCAAGAGCATCGAGAACTATGACACCTGGTGGATCGCCGAGACCGAGGGCTACGTCATCCTCTCCGACCTCGACAGCGCCACGGGCAAGGCCTTCGTCACCGACCTGCAGGACACCATGCCCGCGCTCAAGGCCGCGTTCATGAAACTCGTGCCGCCCCTCACGCGCGAGCCGGACATCTCCGTCATCCGCATCTTCCGCGACCGCGCCGACTACCTCCGCTACGTCGGCTCGGACCAGTCGTGGACCGGCGGCCTGTGGATGCCCGCCCGGCGCGAGCTGGTGCTCGTGCACAGCGCGGACACCGAGGCGCTCATGCGCACCCTCCGCCACGAGTCCTTCCACCAGTACCTCTCCTACGCCTACTGCATGATCGCCGCGCCGCCGTGGATGAACGAGGGGCACGCCTGCCTCTTCGAGAACGCGAGCGTCTCCTCCAAGGGCAAGGTCACGCTTGAGGAGGACGCGCGCAGGGTCGCGCTCCTGCTCGACAACATGGAGGCCGTCCTCGAAGCCCTGCCCGACCTCTTCAATGCCAACTACGCCGATTTCTACGGCGGCGCCAGCGACCAGCGCCAGCTGAAATACGCCATGGCGTGGGGCATCATCTACTACCTCCAGAAGGGCGCGCCGCAAGAGCGCAACACCCCCTTCAAGGATCTCCTGCCCGACCTCGCCCAGGCGCTCAGCGAGATCCGCCGCTACCCCCTCGCCAACGAGCAGGTGCTCGAGACGCTCAAAATGCCATCCTTCAAATCCAACTTCAGCGAGTTCTGGCTCAGGCGCCGCGCCTCCGCCATACAGTTCAACCCGCTGGACTGACGAACCGCCAACCATGTCAGACTCCGCCAACCCCGCCCGCTACCGCTACCCGCTGAAATCCGCAAAGTGCATTTGTTTGATTTGCAACAAAATCTTCGATTCGCAGCGGATGACCTCGACGTGTTCGCCTCAATGCAAGAGCGCGTTGTTCAGACGTACCCGGCGCGCGACAAAACAGTTGCAGAAAAAAACAGGGCTGCCGAACCTGACAGCCAAGCCCTTGCCCAAAAAGGGCATTTGTGTCATGTGCGGCAAGATATTCCTGACCATGCACGAAAACGCACGGCTGACATGCTCAGAGAAATGCCGCAGCCAGTTGCAGGCGCAGACGCAGGCGGCCGTGAGAACCAAAACACGCACCTGCATTGTATGCGGGAAGGTTTTCGAGTTTCCAAGCGCCAGCAAAAGCGAACGGAAAGCATGTTCAAGTAAATGTACTCGAAAGTACCAATCGCTGATCGCGAAGGAATTACGCGCCAAGACTCTCAAGCCCCCCAAGACTCCCAAGACCCCCGTCATTTATACATTAACCTGCGTAATCTGCGGGAAGGCATTCCCGACTGCCAGGAAGCCGTCCCCGGGCGACGTAAAGAAGACATGCTCCCCGGAGTGTCTCACACAGCTCCGCGATCAGACCCGCTCGCGCATGTGGCGTGTGACAGAAGAGCAGCGGATGCGCGGCATGGAAAAACGTAAGCGCAACCTGAAAACAGGAAGGTTCGTCAGCAATTTCAATGCCAAGGAATTCGTCCTGAAATCACCTGGCGGGGATGTGTATTTCGTGCGTAACCTCCTGCACTTTGCCAGGGAAAACATGGTGCTGTTTGAGAACGTCGTCAACCCGAAAATGTCCTTCGACGACAAGGCTGCGGCAGTCCGCCGTCACCTGAGTTGCGTCGCCCCATGGAAAACATGGCGGAAGCGGTCTCGTTTCGGATGGACGTGGCACGACGAGCCGTCCGGCGCCAGCCCCGTGCGCAGGGTCATCCTCTCGCTCGGCAGCAACATCGCGCCGCGCCACGAGTGGATTGACAAGGCGGTGCAGGAGATTTCCACCCTGCCAGACGCCCGTGACGTGCGCCGCTCGCCGCTCTACGAGACCGCCCCCGACGACGTGCCCGAAGCCTTCCGCGACCAGAAATTCCTCAACGGCATCGTCACGCTGGAGACCCGCATACACCCGCTCGAGATACTGAAAGCCACCCAAGCGATTGAAGACCGCCTCGGGCGCACCCGCGACGGCACCCACGGCGCGCCGCGCACGATTGACATCGACGTCATCGCCATCGACAACGTGCACGTCCAGTATCCCGACCTCCTCGTCCCCCACCCCCGCGCGACGGCCCGCCGCTTCGTCCTCCAGCCCCTCGCTGACCTCCTCCCGGACTACCGCCTCATGAGGCAGACGCTGACCGTCAGCGAACTCCTCCAGCAGCTTGACGCGAATTAGGAATCGCCGGGAGCGCAAGGGGACTGATGGCGTGATTCTGATTCTGGAGGGCGAGCGTCCTCGCGAGCCGTCAGGCACATTGCGGCTCGCGGGGACGCTCGCCCTCCATCGTGAAAATCTGTGTTTTACTGGACACAGACGAAAAGAGAAACACCTTCGTCCCTACGCGTCCTGTCATTGTCCTAATTCCTACGTCGCCATGCGCTGCAGCTCGACGAACGTCTCGACGTGCGCGGTGCGGGGGAACATGTCGAAGAGGCGGATGCGGTGGACGCGGTAGCGGCTGATGGCAAGCAGGAGGGTGAGGTCGCGCGTGAGGGTGGCGGGGTCGCAGGAGATGTAGAAGATGCGGGCGGCGCCGCTCGCGGCGATCCCCTGCACGACGGATTTGCCCATGCCCTCGCGCGGGGGGTCGGCGATGATGGTCGTCTGGCACGGCGCACCCATCCATTCGTTCAGGCGCACGGCATCCCTGCCGAGCGCGCGGGCGGTGAAGCGCCCTTCCACGCCGTGGGCCTTGGCGTTCTGCCGCGCGGCGGCGACCGCCGCGCGGCCGGACTCGATCCCCGCGAGCCTGCGGCCGCCGCGCTTCATGCACGCCAGCCCCAGCACGCCCACGCCGCAATAGAGGTCGAGGATGTCCTGTGCCGCCGCGTCCTGCGCGAAGGTGTCCATGACGAAGCGCACGAGCGCGTCGGCGACTGCGGGGTTGACCTGCCAGAACCCGTCGTGCGGCACGCTCATCGGGCCGGCGGGGCTTTGCGCGGTCAAGTGGTCGGGGCAGTTGGGCGAGCGCGTGTCGCCGCTGTACCACACCGCGCCGTCGTGCGGGGTGGTGCGGAACACGATGCCGCCGCCGGGGTCCAGCAGCTGCCGCGCGTCCGCCGATGCGCGGAAGGCATTGAGCGCGTCATTGATGGACGGGTCGGCGAGCGGGCAGGCGGGGAGATCCAGCACGCGGTGCGAGGGCTCTTGGCGGTAGCCGAGGCAGAAGCCTTCGGGCGTGGCCTCCGCGTGGAGCGCGGTCTTGTTGCGGTAGTGGAGCGGGGCCGGGGAGGCGACAGGGGGCAGGAAGGCGTCTTCCGCATGGGGTATGCGCCGGAAGAAACCTTCGACCTGCTGCTGCTTCGCCTGCACCTCCGCCGCGTAGGCGAGGTGGTCATAGACACACCCCGGCACACGCGCGTCTGCGCCGACGCGGCAGCACGGGTCAATGCGCTCGGGCGAGGGCTCGAGAATCTCAACGGCCTCGCCGCGCGCGAAGTTTTTCTTGGTCTGCGTGATACGGATGCGGACGGTCTCGCCGGGGATGGTCCCCGGCACGAACACGACGCGCCCGTCGATACGGGCAATGCCGTCACCGCCGTAAGCGAGGGTCTGGATGGCGCAGGTGTGCATGGTCGCTTTGCTCCAATTAGGAATTAGGAATTAGGAATTGGGAATTGCCGGGAGCGCAGGGCGGCAGCTTGCCGGGAGCGCAGGGCTTCCGCCCTGCTCGATTGCAATCGAACGCGATCGACTGCAGTCGCCATCAGTCGTCGTCCCGTCGTCCTGTAGTCCCGAATTGCAGGGCGGAAGCCCTGCGCTCCCGGCATCCTGCAGGGCGGAAGCCCTGCGCTCCCGGCATTCTGGAGGGCGAGCGTCCCCGCGAGCCGCCGCAATGTGCCTGACGGCTCGCGAGGACGCTCGCCCTCCAGAATCAGAATCACGCTATCAGTCCCCCTGCGTCCCCTCATGCGTCGTCCCTCGTTGCAGGGCGGAAGCCCTGCGCTCCCGGCGCGCTCCCGGCGCCTTACGGGTGCCGCAATTGGACGGGATCCGAGTGCTTGAGGTTATAGGCTTCATACTTGTGGGAGGGGAGGGTGATGTAGCCCGCGCCGCAGGGGGAGGCCGTGCGCTGGATGCGCACGCCTGTGTGGGAGAGAGTAATTTTCTTGCCGCCGTCAACGATGCCGATCTTGCCCATGAACACACCCGTCTTCGGGTTCAGGGCGAGCGCCACGCCGGTGAAGAGGGGGGCGAGCACCCCGGTGAAGGCGTACTTGCCCTTGCTGGCGCCGAAGAACGGGAAGTCCCCCAACTCATTACGGCACACGATCGTCTCCGTGTACCCCGCGGGCGGCGGGGTGTACCTCGCGCCGTAGAGGCTGTTGAGAAGGAACCTGAAGTGGTCACCGGTGAGCGGCACCTTGGCGGTGGGGGACTTGCCGGGGTAGGACCAGTCGCCGTAGCCGGAGACGGTGCCGTTGTCCTTGTTAATCATCAGCGTCCAGGAGGCGAAGCCCCGCTTGGCGTACAGCGGGACGTATTGATAGACCCGACCCTCGGCGGCGGTTATCCAGAGCGGCATGCTGGCGCTGACGGAGGTGCCGTCCGCCATCTTGCCCGCGGCCTTGACGACGCCCTTGTCGCTCACCGTCAGGGTGAGGTAGCCGCTGCCGTAGGGGAGTATCCCGGTGCCCATGATGGCCGGACCTTGTTCCGGAATACTTGAATAGGGCAGCCCGACGGTGTAGTAGCCCGCGTACCTTGCCGTGAGTTCGGCGACGGCGGTGTTGTAGGCGGTTCCGTTCTTGTCGAGGAAGGGGTTGCGCTGCGCGTAGAGGGCGTACGTGGACCCGCCGCCGACGAGCGTGCCCGTGGCTGTCGCGTGGTAGTTCCACGCCGCGTTGGAGTCAACGTTCAGGGTGATGGCGGCATCCCCCTTCTTGGTCTGCGCCTGAAGCGTGTAGGTGCTGCCGGAGCGGCTGGTCCACGAGGGCGCGGAGAAGGTGTACGTGCCGGTGGTCGTGACGGCCTTGACACTGATTTTGCCCTTGGCGGAGACGGTCGCGGTGACGGCGCCGCGGACACGCCACATGCCGATTTCCGCAGATCCCGAGAACGTCCCCTGCGCCTTCTCGGGGAGGGCGGCGATGCTGATGGTGCGGGTGCTGGTGGCGACGGGATACGCGGGGTTGGCGACGCTCTTGGCGGTGAAGGTGACGCTGTACGCCTTCGCCTCGGCCGGCACGCCGGTGACGGCGCCGGTGTTGGCATCGATCTTCAGGCCCTTGGGCAGGCCCTTGGCGCTGAACTTCACGGGGTAGGCGGTGGAGTTGATGTTGACTTGCGCTGCGTACGGCATGCCGACCATGTTGCTCGCCGATGCCGTGAACGACGAGATCGCCGGGGCCGCGCAGGTGGACTTGAGGACGAAGTACGCAGTGCAGGTCATGTTGCCCGTGGGCGTGACCTTGCGGGTCGGCGTACGCTCATTGTTACTCCACCGGACAAACACCGCGTCCTTGTTGGGCGTGGCCTTGAGGGTCAGCGTCTTGCCCGCCGCCACCTCCACCGACCCCGCGGGGGACACCTTGCCGGGGCCGCTCGCCTCGACCGTCACCGTCACGGCATTCGCCGTGAAGGCCATCATCACCGCGACCGCCGCGGCCGTCATCATTCGTATGCTCGTTCTCATCGTATGATTCTCCTTTTTTAAAGATTGTTTTAATGATAGCGCATTCGGCGGGGGAAGGCAAGAGAGAATTAGTGGGTAGTGGTGGTGCCGGGAGCGCAGGGCTTCCGCCCTGCTCGATTGCAATCGAACGCGATCGAGTGCGGTCGCCATTAGTATTGCAAGGCGGAAGCCCTGCGCTCCCGGCGATTCCTAATTCCCCATCATTTCCCCGTAAAGCGTCTGCGGCGCGGCGCGGGTGATGCGCACGTGCGCGAGGGTGCCGGGGCGCAGGCCGTCGGGTGGGTCGAACACGACAATCTTGTTGCCGGGCGAGCGCCCTGCCCAGCGCTTGCCGTTCCGCAGGCTCGGGCCTTCGACCAGCACCTCTTGCGTTGAGCCGACAAGCCGCTGGTTCAGCGCCTCGCCACGGGTGTCCTGGTCCGCGAGCAGGAGTTGGTTGCGGCGCATCTTCTCGGCGGCGGGAACGTCGTCCTTCATCGCGGCGGCGGGCGTGCCGGGGCGCGGGGAGTATTTGAAGATGAAGGCGTTGTCGAAGCCCGCCTCGTCCATGAGCGTGCGCGTGTCCTCGAAGTCCGCGACGGTCTCGCCGGGGAAGCCGACGATCACGTCCGTGGTCAGCGCGAAGTCCGGCATGGCCTCGCGCAAGCGGCGGACGGCAGCGAGGTAGTCGGCGCGGGTGTAGCCGCGGCGCATGAGTTTCAGGATGCGGTCGGAGCCGGACTGCACGGGCAGGTGGAGGTGGTGGCAGATGTTCGGGAACAGGCGCATGGCGCGGGCGAGCTCCGCCGTGCAGCCCGAGGGGTGGCCGGAGGTGAAGCGGATGCGCGTGATGCCGGGGATTGCCGCGACCACCTCCAGCAGGCGCGGGAACGGCTCGGTGAGGCCGCCGGGGCTGGCCGCGCCGTCGGGCCACACCGCGTTGGCGATGCCGTAGCGCATCACGCTCTGGCCGAGCAGGGTGACCTCGCAAACGCCGTGCCGCGCGAGCGCGGTGATTTCCGCGATGACCTCCGCGGCCGGGCGGCTGTATTCCGGCCCGCGCACGTCGGGGACGATGCAGTAGGCGCAGCGGCGGTTGCACCCGAGCAGGATGGTGATGAACGCGGAGAAGCCCTCCCCGCAGTGCGCGTCCGAAACGTCGGGCATGTCGTCGGGGCGCGACACGTCGTGGATGTTGGTCTCGCCCGCCATCACGCGCGCGATCAGGCGCGGGATGGCGCAGCAGCGGCGCGTGCCGGCCGAGAAGTCGAGCAGGGGGATTCTCTTGAAGATGCCCTCGCCGAGGCGCTGGGCCATGCAGCCCATGAGGCCGACGATGCGCCCGGGCCTGTCGCGCTTGGTGGCGCAGAGCAGGCCGAGCTTGCCGAGGGCCTTGTCCTCGGCCTTGCCGCGCACGCTGCAACTGTTGACGATGACGATGTCCGCGTCGTCCTCGCTGGCGGCGGCGGCGTGCCCGTTCGCCGCGAGCATGGCCGCGACGGCCTCCGAGTCGCGGACGTTCATCTGGCAGCCGTAGGTGTGGATGGTGAAGCGCATGGTTGTTCTCAGCGGTTCGTGGTCGGTAATCCGTTTCATCCTCTCGGAGTGCATTTCACTTGTGCATTGGTCATTCTGTGTCGGGTGTTGGATAGTCAATAATGCCGTATCCCCACAAGCTCGCCCGCCGCTTGTTTGGGCATGTCCGCGTCGTGGCCGAAGTAGAGGACGTTGGAGTCCATCCACAGCACGAGGCGGTGCATCTCGTCGGGCGTGAGCTTGACGTCGTTATGCCCGCCTTTGAGCATCTTGTGGAGCTTGGAGGCGTTCGCGCCGAAGGTCAGCGGGAGGGTGTAGGATTTGCCGTGCAGCCAGATGCCGCCGCCGTAGTTGTGGACGTGCGGCATGAGGCTGCGGTAGGAGGCGTAGAAGAGGTCGGGGTCTTTCCGCCAGTCGCCTTGGGTGAGGTCGGGGGCCTTCTTGCCGTCCGCGCGCGCGACGGTGTGGCAGGCGACGCATTTCGCGTCGAGGACGGGCTGGACGAGGCGCGGGTAGCTGAACGGGTTGGCGCCGTCCACCTCGGGCGTGATCGCGGAGGGGGCGCGTTTCATGGCCGCGGGCTGGGCGTTTTTCGGCGGTGCGCCGACGCGCTGCTCGTGGCAGCCGTTGCACAGGAGGGTCTCGCCGGGGAAGGCGTAGGTGATGCTCCTCATGCCTTGGAGGGCGGTGCCGTCGGCGGTGAGCGCCTGAAACAGGATGGGCGCGTTCACGGGGGCCTCGAAGTAGGCGCTGCCGTCCTCCTCCACGGGGACGGTGCCGAGGCAGGCCTTCGCGCCTTGCCACGTGGCGATGGCCATGCGCGGGCGGTCGGAGACGGGGGTCATCTTGGGCAGCACCTGCCAGATGCGGAGGTGGGTGATTTTCGCGCCCTCGGGGAAGGCGCGGCGGCTGTTGTAAACGTCCGTGACGCCGACCTTGGCGAGCTTGGGGAGCGCGTCCTTCGGCACGGCCGCGGGGTGCGAGCCGTCGGGGTTGGGCGGCAGCCCGACGAGGTTGCCGTGCGGGATGACGGGCGGCCGCTTGCGCGCGCGCAGGGGCATGGGGCTGAGGCACGAGATGCGGGGGTCGCGGTAGAGGATTTCCTTGTTGCCGAACGCGTCCACGAGCGCGATGGCGTAGTTGCGCTTGGCCATCTCGACGCGGTTGCCGTACTGGTCGGTGGCGGCGCCGTCATAAACGCAGAGGTAGTATTTCTCGGAGAGCGGGTAGGGCGAGGCGTAGATGGCGGTGCGCTGGCCGAGCCTGACCTCCGCCTCGGTGAAGAGCTGGTCGGGCGTGACGCGCTTGATCTGCGCCATGTTGTCGTCGTCGGGGATGCGCGGGTCGATCAGCACGATGGAGCCGCGCGCCTCGCTGTGGTGCGCGGAGGAGAGCCCCGAGTAGCACGGCGAGCCGGGGATGGCGCGCACGTCCATAATCATGTTCGGGACGTTCTGCATGGACGCGTGCGTGTTGCCCGCGATCGCCCGCGCGTCGCGCCCGTCGGGATAGACGATCCACGGGTGATGCGCCTGCAACGCCCCGCGATCCACATAGTCCCAGCGCGTGTAAACCACCATGCCCGCGTGATCCACGCTCGGCATCCACTCGTTCGTCTCGTGCGGGCTGAGGCACGTGATGTCCGTGCCGTCGCCGTGCATCGAGTGCAGCGTGAAGCTCGGCTTCTCATACGGGTGACAACGCCCGAACCCGCCGCGCCGCTCGGACACGAACATCACGCGCCCGCTCGGCAGCCAGCACGGGAACAGGTCGCTCACCGCGCCGTCCGTCAGCATCCGCAAGCCCGAGCCGTCCGCGCGCACCCTGAAAATCTTCCACGTGCTTTGCTCCGTCCACTTGAAATTATCGTTCACGCCCTCGGTGTAGCAGAAGAGGATTTCCTTTCCGTCAAACGAAATATCCGGTGCCAGAAATCCCCCCGAGTCCGAAAGGAACATCCCCTTCATGCGCCCGTTCTCGACCGCCCGCCGCAGGAGGTTGACCGTCTCTGGCGCATCCGAGAACGGGTTGTTCAGCACGAACAGGCCGTTGCCTTTCACCTTCCCGCCGCGTGTGGCATGGAAGCCGAAATACTGATCCACCATGTGGTTGCCGTCATGCCGCTCATCCTCGCCCTGCGCCTCGCGTGTCACGAACAACAGCGCGTCCATGCCCCTGAGCAGCGGGTTCGCGAACGCGATCTTCCGCTTCTCCGCACACGCCCGCAGATACAACGCCTTGCGGTCGGCGGTCGCGTTTTCCGCCTCACGCTTGATTGCCGCCCACTCGTCGGAGACCACGCCCAAGTCCGCCGCCAGCGCATCCCCCCGCCGCAGCACGACATCCAGCGGGTCTTTGTCCGTCGCCCAGAACAACGCCCGGCGGTCATACGCCTGCGCCTCGCGCACCTCCTCCGCATCCGCCCCTTTCTCCATCACCGGCTTGCGTCGCAGGTTGGTTTCCAGAATACGGTACTCGCGCAGGAACTCATCCTCCATCCCTACGCAGAAACCGCCAGCCATCACGAACAACAAGCACAATCGCTTCATGTGAACCCCCTTCGTTTTAAAAGGATATAGTAGCCGATAGCGTCGCAGGAGTCAAGATGGAAGGGAGGCGGCGGAAAAGGCTTCATGGGGGTAGTCCTTTCAGGGTGCGGGGTGGTTCATTGAATATTGGAATTCCCGAATGAGTTATGGCTTGTCTGTTATCCGTACATCTGCTACAGTGTGTCCGGTTATATGTGTAACAGGAAAGGAGACGGAAGATGAGAGGGTGGATGCGCAGGGTGTTCGGCGTAGCGGTTGTGGGGTGCGCCACGGCGTATGGCGCGGCGGTCATCGAGGTGCCGCCGCTTGTGGTGCCCGAGGGTGCGTCGCAAGGCGCTGACCCCGGCAACTGGAAGGCGGCCGTCCCGCCGGGCGCGCTCGACTATGTCCGGACGGAAAAGGCTGCGCGCGATATGGAGGCGGCCGGGAAACACGCGGAGGCGTTGACGCTGTGGGAGCGCGTCCTCGACCGCACGACCTGCACGGAGGAGCAGCGCAGCAAGGCGCGTGCGCGCGTGGCGGCGTTGCGCCCGAAGGTGAAGATCAACACCGACCCCGCGCGGGCGCGGAAATGGAACGTGCTGGCGCTGGTTTACAAAGAGGTCAACGGCGAGCGGACGGAAGAGGACGGTAGCGTGACGAAAATCCATCAGGTGTTCACGGAAAAGGATTTCGCGCAAATCGGCAAAAGCCTTGCAGGGTTCCGCGACTTGGTTTTTGAATGGTCGTCGGGGGTTGTCCTTGTGGACTTCGATTTCGTGCTCGTCGAGGAGCCGATTACGCGCATCCCGCAGAAGAAGGGGTTCCCGCTGGCGCCGCGCGACATCGTCCCGGAGTACAAGAAGGCGTCGGCGGGGAAGGCATACGACACCGTGATCGCGTATGTCAAGCACAAGGGGAGCGAAGGCCCGGGGCTTGGACGGGCTTGGACGGCGGCGATGTACGGGCGCATCGGCGAGCTTGGCGATGCGGGCTACATGATGGTCCCGTGGGGGCCGGACTACCCGTACCACGGCGAGCTGTGCGGCGAGATGGAGCTGCACGAGTGGCTGCACCAGATTGACGACCTCATCCACAAGAACCTCGGCTATCCTCGCGGGACGTCGCGCTCGCCCGACGACGGGCGCACGTGGAACGATTCGCGCACGGACGGCGAGCAGGAGTACAAGCGCCCCAAGGACTGCACGACGTGGACGCTTTTCTACAAGCACCTGATGACCGAGCACATGACGCGCCAGATGTGGAGCGAGCTGACGATAAACCCCAACCCCAACGTCAAGCCCGGCGCGGTGATGAAGATTGCGGAGGGCGAGTAGCCAGGGCCCCCATAGGCGCGGGGTGCAGCCGTGGTTTTTGGGTGCCGGTTTTCAAGGAGTTGGACATGGGAAGACGGATTGTCGTTTTGTCGCTCGCGGCGGCCGTGTGGGCGGCGGGTGTGGGGGATGCGTCCGCGCAGGCGCAGGCCGCGAAGGAGGACGCGAAGAACATCCTTCCGAACGGGCGTTTCATCGACAACCCGGACGACCCGCTGGAGGGCTGGACGTACGCGTTCCCCGACAACGTCCACTACCGCGAGAACCACAACAACCTGGCGGTGGTGCGCAAGGAGGACAAGCCGCCGCTGGCCGCGCCGAACGACCCCGAGCGCTGGCTGCGCCTGGACGGGCGCGACAAGAAGTGGACGTGGGAGCTGGGGGGCGTGCAGGTCTATTCGCCGTTCATCCGCTACGACCCGTCGAAGCGCTACAAGATCACGGTGCGCGCGCGCTCGCTCCACGCGCGCCTGCCGCACGTGAACACGGTGGGCGGCAACCCGTCGTGCCGCATCTACCCCATCGCCTACATCTGGCACCCGAAGGCGCAGAAGAGCAACGCGCCGCCGCTCTCGGACCTGCGCGAG